>DASRUB010000165.1:0-3733 GCA_035655635.1 Rhodanobacter sp.
GAAGGATCTGGTGCCTGACCTGACCCACTTCTACGCGCAGTTCGCCTCGATCAAGCCGTGGATTCGCACGCAGAGTCCGGCCCCGGACAAGGAGCGGCTGCAGTCGCCGCAGGAACGCAAGAAACTCGATGGCCTGTACGAGTGCATCCTGTGTGCCTGCTGCTCCACGAGTTGCCCAAGCTACTGGTGGAATGGCGACAAGTATCTCGGCCCGGCGATCCTGTTGCAGGCGTATCGCTGGATCGTGGACAGCCGCGACGAGGCCACTGGCGAGCGGCTCGACGACCTGGAAGATCCGTTCAAGCTGTATCGCTGCCATACCATCATGAATTGCACGCGCACCTGCCCAAAGGGGCTGAACCCGGCCAAGGCGATTGCCGAGATCAAGAAGCTGATGGTGGAGCGGCGTTCGGCATGAGAATGCCGTCGCCGCGAAGCGGCGACACTGCATCCCCTCTACCCTTTGGGGAGAGGGCAGGGTGAGGGGCGGGTGCTCGCGAGGGAGTTGATCGAAGAGGGTTCTTTTGATGATGGCTCTGCGCAAAAGCGTCCCCTCACCTCAATCCTCTCCCCCGAGGGGAGAGGAGGCGAACGTGGCTTCGCAGCGGTGTTTCATTGGAGCGCCCTCACCTCAATCCTCTCCCCATGGGGGAGAGGAGGCCAACGTCGCTGCGCGCGGTTTTGTTTTATGAAAGCGGGGGGCCGTCTGCGCTGGCGCACCCGCCGGGGCACCCGTGAGCTGGACGCCATGTTCGGCGGCTGGCTGGACCAACGCTTCGACAGTGCCGACGAAGCACAGCAGCGGGCGTTTGATGAGCTGCTCGACGTGCAGGATCCGGATCTGTGGGATTGGGTGATGGGCCATGCCCGTCCGGAGCGGGCGGATTGGCAGGCGATCATCGATGACATCCGCGCCCGCCATCGGCTTTGACTACTCGCCGTCGCGCTGGCTGCAGCGCGCGATGGCCCTCGTCGCGGCGTTGGCCGTGCTGGCGGCGCTGTCTTGCGCGCTGCCGCTCTGGATCAGGTTGGCGCTGGCGATCGCGGTGTTGCTGGCAACCTGGTGGACATGGCGCCAACTCCAGGTCTCGGCGGTAGTGGCGGCGGGTTGGGGCGCGGAGTCCGACTGGACGCTGCACATGACGGACAACGAGGACCTGGCGGCCGAGCTGCTTTCGTTTCGCGTGCTTGGCGTGTTCGTGCTGCTGCGTTTGCGCACGACCGAACGCGGCGTGCACGCGCTGTTGCTGGCACCGGACAACAGCGATGCCGACATTCGCCGCCGCCTGCGCATGCGGCTGGCCACCGTGACACCGGGCGAGGCGCTACCGCGCCTGTGAGGACCGCGCCTGTGAGGGGCCGGCAACTTCGACCGGTCGGCGTGGTCTCACCGAATACCTGATAATGGATGACCGGGCGGCCCGCCCAGCGACCACCACAAGCGAACCGCCCATGTTTCGACCGCTCGAACTCTTCATCGGCCTGCGCTACACGCGCGCCAAGCGCCGCAATCAGTTCATTTCGTTCATTTCCACTGTCTCGATCGTCTGCATTGCGATCAGCGTGATCGCCTTGATCACCGTGATGTCGGTGATGAATGGTTTCGACTTCCAGATGCGCTCGCGCATCCTCGGCGCGGTGTCCCAGGCAACCATCGTCAGCGTCGATGGCGCCATCCAGGACGTGCCCAAGGCGCTCCAGATCGCGCAGGCGAATCCGCATGTGCTCGGCGCGGCACCCTATGTCGAGAGCGAGGCCATGCTGCTGGCGCGACGCTCCGCGGGCGCGCGGGTGCGCGGCATCGATCCAGCGGACGAGCCCAAGGTCGTCGATATCGGTCAGCACATGGTCGAAGGCAAGCTCGACCAGCTGACTCCGGGAAGCTGGAACATCATTCTCGGCCACGACCTGGCCATGCAGCTCGGCGTCGGCGTGGGTGATCGGGTGACCATGGCCGTGCAGGAGATGCGCGCCACGCCGATGGGCGGTATCCCGCGCATGCGCAGTTTTCATGTGGTGGGCACGTTCCAGCTGGGCATGCAACAGTTCGACTCCGGCCTGGCCCTGGTCAACATGCGCGATGCCGAGAAGCTCAATGGCCTGAGCGGCCCCACCGGCATCCGGCTGCGCCTGGACGATCTGTTCAGTGCCCGCCCGGTGGCACGCGAGCTGGCCGCACAGTTGGGCCAGTATTACGGAGTGCGCACCTGGATGGACGAGAACGCCAACCTGTTCCATGCGTTGTCGATGGAAAAGCTGGTGATGTTCATCATCCTGTCGCTGATCGTGCTGGTGGCGGTGATCAACCTGATCTCGATGCTGATGATGCTGGTCACCGACAAGCAGGCCGACATCGCGATCCTGCGCACGCTGGGGGCCACACCGCGCAGCATCATGGGCACGTTCATGGTGCAGGGCCTGCTGGTGGGCTTCGTCGGCATCGGTTTCGGCGTCGGATTGGGCTCGTTGTTGTCGTGGAAGCTGCCGGGCATCATCAAGTGGATCGAGCACACGTTCCATGTGACTTTCCTGTCGCCCGACGTCTACTACATCAGCGAGGTGCCCAGCCGGCTGGACTGGCATGACGTGGGCTGGGTCGCGCTGCTGACGTTCGCGTTCTCGTTGCTGGCCACCCTTTATCCCGCGTGGCGCGCGTCGCGCACGCAGCCGGCGCAGGCGTTGCGCTATGAATGAGACCACCAGGAACAAGGGCGCCCAGATGTCGTCGAGCCAGATGAAGTCGAGCCAGTTGAAGTCGAGCCAGATGTCGTCGAACAAGATGCAATCGAGCGAGAACGTGCTGCGCGCCAGCAACGTGGCCAAGACCTACGCCGAAGGTGGTTTGCGCACCCATGTGCTGAGCGACGTCAGCTTCACCCTGAAGCGCGGCGAGACGATGGCGATCGTCGGTGCGTCGGGTTCGGGCAAGAGCACCTTGCTGCACATCATCGGTGGCCTGGACACGCTCACGGCGGGTGAGGTGGAGGTCGATGGTCGCGTGCTGTCGCGCCTGTCCGATGCCGAGCGCGGCCGCGTGCGCAACCGTTCGCTCGGTTTCATCTACCAGTTCCACCACCTGCTGCCCGAGTTCACCGCGCTGGAGAACGTGTGCATGCCGTTGCTGATCCGCGGCACCGCGATTGGTGAAGCCGAGAAGCAGGCCACGACGCTGCTGGAGCGGGTCGGGCTTGGCGCACGCACCCATCACAAACCGTCCGAACTCTCCGGTGGCGAACGCCAGCGCTGTGCCGTGGCGCGTGCGCTGGTGACCCGGCCGGCGTGCGTGCTCGGGGACGAGCCCACCGGCAACCTCGACGAGGCAAATGCCGCCCAGGTTTACGCGCTGATGCTGGAGCTCAATCACGAGATCGGCACCAGCTTCATCCTGGTCACCCACGACCCACGTCTGGCGGCGAAGATGGATCGCACCCTGGTGCTGCACAACGGCGTACTGCAGGAAAGTCCGGCGCGCTGACACTGAACGCCGAAACTCGATGGACGCTTGAGGGACGCTTGACGTATCGGCGCCCACCTACAGGCTTTTCATCCTCGGCAACGTCTCTGCCGCGCTAGGCTCGACCGTATCCAGCAAGGAGCGGGGCGGACGGCATGACGCGAGAGCGAGCGGCGCCGGCGGCGATCATCACGGCCGGCACACTGCTGACCGGTGTGTTGCTGGTGCAGGCTCTCCCGCGACTGCCTTCGCCATGGTGGGCGCTTCTGATCGGGCTCG
>DASRUB010000166.1:0-4990 GCA_035655635.1 Rhodanobacter sp.
CAGTTTCGCGCACACGAAGCCATCTCATGACCGAAAGCATGCCATGACCGAAAGCATGACCGAACGCACCCAGTCCGCCATCAGCCAGTTGCACGATGAGTCCCTGTCGCAGCGACTGGGCGCGGCGATAGCCCAGGTCAACCGCGTACTGCTGGGCAAGCCGCATCAGGTGAAACTGGCCTTCACGTGCCTGATCGCAGGCGGCCACCTGCTGCTGGAAGACGTGCCGGGCGTAGGTAAAACCACCTTGGCGCATGCGCTGGCGGCCACCTTCTCGCTCGAGTTCCAGCGCGTGCAGTTCACCAGCGATCTGCTGCCATCGGACATCATCGGAGTCAGCGTATACGAACGCGACACCGGGCAGTTCCGCTTCCATCCCGGCCCGATCTTCACCGGCCTGCTGCTGGCCGACGAGATCAACCGCGCCAGCCCCAAGACGCAAAGCGCGCTGCTCGAGGCGATGGCCGAAAACCAGGTCACCATGGATGGCCAGACCCACGCGTTGGCACAACCCTTCTTCGTCGTCGCCACCCAGAATCCACTCGATCTCAACGGCACGTTTCCGCTGCCTGACTCGCAACTGGACCGCTTCATGCTGCGCCTGTCACTGGATTATCCGGACGCCAGCGCTGAACGCGCCCTGCTGACCGGCAGCGACCGCCGCGACCTGCTTGCCCGGCTCACGCCACAGCTGGACGGCCCCGCCCTGCTCGCCCTGCATGGACAGGCGCAATCGATCACCGCCAGCGGCGCCCTGCTCGACTACCTGCAGGCCCTGTTGGCGGCCAGCCGGCGTCACCCCGATATCCGCGCCGGCCTGTCGCCACGCGCGGGGCTGGCCCTGCTCGGCGCAGCGCGGGCCTGGGCCATGCTCAGCGGTCGCGGCCATGTGCTGCCCGAAGACATCCAGGCGCTGTTCGTTCCGCTGGCCGCGCATCGCCTGTTGCCCACGCGCGGCGCCGACGGCACGGTCCTGGCCCGACAACTGCTTACCGAGGTCGCGGTGGACTGATGCGCGGCCTGCTGCAGCGACTGCAACGCTGGGCGGAAGGGCGCCTGCCGGCCCTCACCCGCTACCGCCACCCCGAAAGCCTGCCGATCGAGCTGCATCGGCGCCGCATCTATATCGTGCCCACTGGCTTCGGACTGGGCTTTTCGGTGCTGCTGCTGGTGATGCTGATCGGTGCGCTGAACTACAGCAACAACGCGGCATTGCTGCTCACCTGCCTGCTCGGGTCAGCGAGTGCCGCCAGCATGTTGGTGGCATTTCGTGCGCTCGACGGCCTGCGCCTGGAGCACGTGCGCGCCGGCCATGCCATCGCCGGTGAACCGATCGAGCTTGTACTTTCGATGCAGTCCGGCCGCACGCGCAGCGCGATCCGGCTGGACCTGGGCGACAGTTCCGCCGCGTTCGCGCTGGATGGCCAAGACGCCAGCCAGGTGAAGCTTCAGCTCCGCACCGAACGTCGTGGCTGGCAACCGTTGCCCCGGCTGCGGCTGTGGAGCACCTGGCCACTGGGCATGTTCCGCGCGTGGAGCTGGCTGCATCCCGATCTGGCCGTGCTGGTGTGGCCACGGGCGGAAGCAGCCGGTCCACCACCGCAGGCGCTGGCCGACGACGCGCGCCACATGCGCCTGCACCGCGGTGAGGAACTATCGGCGCTGCGCAACTATCTGGCGGGCGACCCGCAGCGGCATATCGCCTGGAAAGCCAGTGCGCGCCACGACGACCTGCTGGTGAAGGATTTCGAGCAACCCCGCAGCCAACCACAATGGCAGCTGGACTGGCGCCAATTGCGCGGCATGGACGATGAATCACGCATCGCACGGCTGGCTCGCTGGCTGAACGAAGCGCAATCCAGGCGCTGCAGCTACAGTCTGTGGCTGCCCGGCAACGAGATCGGCACCAGCAGTGGCCCGTTGCACTACGCGCGTTGCATGGACGCGCTGGCGGGCCTGCCGTGAGTCCAGCCCGGGCACGCAGGCCACTGCCTGCCGCGGTGGGCCAGCGCAGTTTCGATCTGTTGAGCCTGAGCATGGCCTTCGTGCTGGCGGTGAACGCCGCGCACCTGCCGTGGTGGCTCAACCTGGCGCTGGCGATCACGCTGGGATGGCGCTGGTGGCAACGGCGACGGCGCAGCGGCCGGGTGCCGGGCTGGATCAAGCTGCCCTTGCTGGCGCTGCTGACCCTGGCGGTGATCGTGTACTACGGCAACCTGTTCGGACGCGCACCGGGCACGGCGCTGGCGATCGGACTGCTGATTCTCAAATTGCTGGAAACCGAAACCGCTCGCGACGTACGCGTCGGTGTCAGCTTCGCCGGTTTTACGCTGATGACCGCGCTGCTGTTCGATCAGGGGCTGCTCAGCACGGTGGTGGTCGCGCTCGGCCTGCTGCCCGCCCTGGCGACCCTGCGCGCCTTGGAGCCGGCACAAGCGCCAGTCAGCATTCCACGCGCCCTGTGGCCTTCCCTCGCGCTGCTTGCCGCCGCCTTGCCGCTGGCGCTGCTGGCCTTCGTGCTGGTGCCACGCCTGAGCTCGCCGTTGTGGGGAGCACCCGCGCAGGACCAAGCCCGCACCGGGCTTAGCGACCGGATGAGTCCGGGCGGCTTCACCGAACTGCTGACCGACGACCACCCGGCGATGCGGGTGACCTTCGACGGTGCACCGCCGCCCGCCGATCAACGCTATTTCCGCGCCTACGTGATGGCCCGCTACGACGGCGTCAGCTGGACCTATAGCGATGTCATCGGCCCGTCACCCGTGGCGCTGGAGGCGGCGCACAGTGTCAACTATCAGATCAGGCTGCTGCCCACGCACCGCCGCGTGCTACCCACCCTCGACGTACCCATCGACGCACCCGCAGGCGCCAGCATGCGTCGGGACCGGGTGGTGATGGCGGCCAAACCCGCCAATGATGCGCTCACCTACAGCCTGAGCTCCGCCACCCGGTACCGACTGGAACCCCAGCTCGGCATCCCGCACCAGCGTTGGCTGCAACTGCCCGCCGGCTTCAACCCGCGCACGCTGGCGCTGGGCCAGTCCTGGCGACAGCGCTACGGCGCCGACGAAGCCGCGATCGTGCGCGCCGCACTCGCGCTGTTCCATGACGGCGGCTTTCGCTACACCCTGGCGCCGGCTCCGCTGGGCCGCAACGCCATGGACGATTTCCTGTTCGATACGAAAGAGGGCTTCTGCGAGCATTACTCGTCGGCATTCACGCTGCTGATGCGCGCCGCAGGCATTCCCGCGCGCGTGGTCACCGGCTACCAGGGTGGCTACTGGAACAAGTTGGGCAACTACCTGCTGGTTCGCAACTCCGACGCCCATGCCTGGAGCGAGGTCTGGCTGGCGGGCCGCGGTTGGGTGCGGGTCGATCCCACCGGAGCCGTGCGTCCGGAACGGGTCAGCCTGGGTGCTGCCGCCGCCGCGGGCGATCAGCTGGACTGGTATCGCAGGGACTGGCTGCAGGGTTTGGGAAATCGCTGGGACATCGTCAACCGATGGTGGGACCAGGGCGTTGTAGGTTTCGATACGCTTCGTCAACGCGGCTTGTTGACCCAGTTCGGCATCCGCGACACCGACACGGCGACACTCGGCGTACTGCTCGCGATCGGCAGCATGCTGTTCATCGCGATCGGGCTGGCGTGGGCCTTGCTGCGCCGGCAGTCACGCGATCCGCTGCGCGAGGCGCTGCGCGAACTGGAGCGAAAGCTGGCGCGCCGAGGCATTGCTCGTCGCGTCGGCGAAGGTCCACACCATTACTTGAGTCGTGCGACGCGGGCTTTGCCCCCACAGCGCGAGGAGCTGGCGGCATTGACAAGGCATTACCTGGACCTGCGTTACGCTCATGACGAACCGCCGACTGAATCGGTCCATGCGTTTCGGCGCGCCGTGCGGGATTTTCGGGCGAAGAACGTGGTCAAATGAACATCAACGCGATGGCGAACGCCATCGATCCTGACGGAGAAACCCTCATGTCCCTGTACCGTCCGCTAACTCTCGTCGCCGCCCTTGCCGTGCTGGGCGGCTGCGCGACGATTCCGCAACCGCTGCAAGGCAACTACGCCAACGTCAGCACGACCAGCGCGCAACAAGGCGGCGCTGGCGGTACCCAGGTGCGCTGGGGCGGCGAGATCATCAAGACCGAACCCGGACCGCAACAGACCTGCTTCTTCGTGCTGTCGCGTCCGCTGGACAGCCAGGCGCGCCCCGAGTCCGGCAATGCCGGCGAAAGCGAAGGACGATTCGTGGCCTGCCGCGCCGGCTTCTACGACCCGGAGGTGTTCACCCGCGGGCGCGAGTTGACTGTGACCGGCACGCTGCACGGCACCGTATCCAAGAAGGTGGGTGACTACGACTACGCCTACCCACGGGTCGAAGCCAACGTGGTCTACCTGTGGCCCAAACACCAGCGCTACGCGACCTATCCACCGGGCTACTACGACCCCTTCTGGGGCCCGGGTTTCGGCCCGTACTGGGGCAGCCCGTGGGGCTATGGCGGGTACTGGGGTGGTCCGCGCCGGGTGATCGTGGTACGTCCGCCACCCCCGCCGCCGCCGAAGAAGTAGGTCCATAAAAAACGCCGGCTTTGCGCCGGCGTTTTTTTATGGGCCTACTTCTTCGGCGGCGGCGGGGGTGGCGGACGCACCACGATTACCCGGCGCGTACCACCCCAGTAGCCGCCATAGCCCCATGGGCTACCCCAGTACGGGCCGAAACCCGGGCCCCAGAAGGGGTCGTAGTAGCCCGGTGGATAGGCCGCGTAGCGCTGGTGCTTGGGCCACAGGTAGACCACGTTGGCTTCGACCCGCGGGTAGGCGTAGTCGTAGTCACCCACCTTCTTGGATACGGTGCCGTGCAGCGTGCCGGTCACGGTCAACTCGCGCCCGCGGGTGAACACCTCCGGGTCGTAGAACCCGGCGCGGCAGGCCACGAATCGTCCTTCGCTTTCGCCGGCATTGCCGGACTCGGGGCGTGCTTGGCTGTCC
>DASRUB010000167.1:0-2705 GCA_035655635.1 Rhodanobacter sp.
ACTGAACGGATCGGTGTACAGGCCATTGGCCCAGTTCTGGGCATTACCGGCCGTGGAGCCGGTGACCGGATCGGTCACGCGGCCGTTCGGATCGGCGTAGCCGGATACAGATTCCCGTCGAAAGCCCACGCCGACCGCGACACTCACGTGTCCGGCAGGCAGATCGAAGGCATTGCCGGCGACGTGTGCGTCCCACGTGTAGAGCTTGCTGTCGCCGTTCAATACCTCGGTGCCGAAGACGTTGGCCAGCGCAGCCGCCAGGTTGCCGGTCGTGGCGAACGGGTCCAGTGCCGGCTGCAGCACCATTGCATTGTTGATCGAATAGCCGCCGAAGACCTTGCTATAGGCACCGCCTGCAACAGCGTTGCCGTTGGCGTCATAGCCACCGGCGACGGCAGGTGCCAGGTTGGGCTTGAACAGCAAATTCGTAGCGCGCTCTTCCAGCCTGCTGTCGCTGTAGTCGACAGTTGTCTGCCACGTCCACGAATCGGAAAGCTTGCCCTTGAGTCCGGCGGAGAAGCGCTTCGCGTCGGTGGTGTCGAACACCCCCTTGGGTCGCGCCATGTCGGCAAACGTCACGCCCGCCGCGTTGGTGGTCAGAGGGTTGTAGGGCGAGCCGGCCGGAACGTTGAGCGAGGCGAACGAGAAGGGTTGGCCGCCAGACTGCCATGCGGTGGACTGGACCTTGTTCTGCGAGAGCAGGATGTCGCCGAAGGCAGTCACCTTGCCGTCGAAAAATGGCTGCGAGGTGATCGTTGCGGCAAAATTCTTGTGCTCCTGCTGCTGCAGGAGCATGGCGTACTTCGAGTAATCGAACCGGCTGGACAATTGCGAGGCGGTGGTGGCGTTGTAGACACCGGGAGAAAGTGCCGAGTAGCTGCCGGCAGTGGCGGCGGTACCTGTCGGAACCGGCGGTGAGAGCAGCCCTGGCCCGAGCACGTAGCTGCCCCCGCCAACGACGCCGGGCAGGCCGGTGCCGGGGGTGACACCGTATTGCGGGCTGGTGAATGCGCGAGCGCTCTCAAATAGCGGACTGGTCTTGGAGTCGCTGACGGTGGCGGTGATATTCACCGGGCCAACGTCGCCGCCCACCGTCACGAACGCCGAACGATCATGGTAACCACCGTCGGCCGTGCCGTAATGGGTGCCGACCGTTACGCCGTGGTAGTCGTGCTTGAGAATAAAGTTCACCACACCGCCGACGGCATCGGCGCCGTAGAGTGAGGAAGCGCCGTCGGTAAGCACATCGACGCGCTCCAGCGCGGCGACAGGAATCTGGCTGATGTCGACGAAATTCTTGCTGCCACTCAAGCCTGCGACGCCGTCCAGCGCCATACGCTGGCCGTCCACCAGTACCAGCGTCGGCAGGTTGCGCAGCTCGATTTGCGAACCGCCGGCAGTGAACTGGTTGTGGTTTTGCGCATTGCTGGCGCCGGCATTGCTGCGGCCGGCGAAGGCGGGAATGGACTTGCTCAGCGTACTGAGCATGTCGCTGGTGGCACCGGTCCGATTGAGGTCTTCCGCATCGAGAGTCGTGACAGGAACTGCCGCGTCGTCAGGGTTGGCCGACAACAGGGTGCCGGTGACGACAACCCGCTGGAGCTGCGTCGTCTTCGTCGACGCAGGTTTGGTCTTCAAATCGGTGTCTTTGGTATCCGCACTGTTCTGCTCTTGCCCGGATGTGTTCTGCCCGGATGACGCAAGCGTGCCGCCACTCGCGGATTGTGAAAATGCCGACGGTGCGGCCAGGCAGGCAGCTAGTGCTACAGCGATGCAGGACAATTTTGGTTGCTTTTGCTGAGACATGATCTGTTCCTCTCCCCAGGGTGCTGCGCGCAGACTTCCCGTGTTGGCAGCGTAGATTCATCGGTTGGCTGGAAGCATCCCGGTTTGGTGATTCGCGCGTGCATGAATCGAATGACGTGAAACCCCTAACCCGATGCTGCTTGGCATTCAGTCCGCTTTGTCCTGCATGGACGCTTGCTCCAGAGCGCTGGGTGTGATGGCGAACATAGGTGGCGAAGCTCTGCTGACGCTGAAAATCACATGAAAGAAAATTCAGGTTCAGGTTTTGCGGCTGATATCCAAACGAGGAATCCGGTCCGGACAAGTTGATCAACATCGCTCCAACGAGGCTTGCAAATACGCGAAATCCAACAGTTTCAGTTCTTCTGGTAAGTCAACACCGTAAACGTGTGGTCGAAATAGAAATTCGGGTAGAACGGCGCCACGGCGGTATTCACTTTCATGGCCGGGTTGACGCCTCCCTCGGCGGTCACCAGATAGACGCGATCCCGGGCGTTATCCAGAGCCAGTGTGCGGGCCATCGGCCGTGTGGTGACGGCCTGGTCGAGCGCATAGTCATTGGCACCTGTCTGCTTGATCACCACCAGATTGGCGTCAATCCCGTTGGCGGTGTAGATGCGGTGTGTGGCCGGGTTGTAGACGACGCCGTCGTTGCCGCGACCGATCGGGAGCGTGGTTACCAGGGATCCGTTTGCCGCGTTGAGCACCGCCAGTACCGGCCGGTCGCTGCGACAGCCGACGAAAATCCGCTGAGTCCTGGCGTCATAGTCCAGCCCGACAGGTTGGTGGCACGGCGTGGTCGACCAGCTGGCGGTGACGGTATGCGTGCGGGCATCGATGCGCACCACCTTGTCGCGGTCGCGCTCGGCGACGAAGATATTGCCATGCCCATCCGGCGC
>DASRUB010000168.1:0-3370 GCA_035655635.1 Rhodanobacter sp.
TGGCGGAGAGAGAGGGATTCGAACCCTCGATCAGGTGTTTAGCCCGATACTCCCTTAGCAGGGGAGCCCCTTCGGCCACTCGGGCATCTCTCCGGGGTTTTTCCGCATGGTTGCGGAGCCGGCAAGGATACTGACCGGCACGGTCCAGGTAAAGTCCTGAATGCTGCGATCAGGGTTCGCCGGCTTCGTGTGGGGCGCCGGCGGCGTCGCTTTCGCCCTTGATTCGCTGGTAGATTTCTTCGCGATGGACGGCCACGGTCTTGGGGGCGTTGATGCCGATGCGTACCTGATTGCCTTTTACGCCAAGAACGGTGACGGTCACCTCGTCGCCGATCATCAGGGTCTCACCGACCCGACGGGTCAGAATCAACATGTTTACTACTCCATAAAAAGCTGCTGGTCACAGGCTGGCGAATCGACGATGCCTCACCCCTGAGCATCCATCCATCCGCGTTTCGACGTTTCGATCCGCCAAAGGCCCTACCGCCTTCCCGGCTCACAGCCAAAACGCCTCCTGAGGGTCCTGACTGGCGACTTTACCTTATGGGCAAAGTCGACCTCCTCGGATACTAACTGGTCGGGAATCATGGACGCAATGCAGCAACCGACGGATCGCCGACCTGGTTGAACTCCCGGTCATCGACTGGCGATCCAACTGTTCAGCTCCGCCAGAATGGCCGGCAGGTTCGGCGTGTCGGAGCCACCGCCCTGGGCCATGTCCGGACGACCACCGCCCTTGCCGCCGATCTGGACAGCTACGTGGGCAACGACATCGCCAGCCTTGATCTTCCCGAGTGCCTTGCCGTGCACGCCTGCGATCAGCGACACGCGACCATCGGTGGCACCTGCCAGCAACACCACGCAATCGCCCAGTTGCTGCTTGAGCTGGTCCACGCTGTCACGCAACGATTTCACATCAAGCCCTTCCAGGCGCGCGGCAACCACCTTGATACCGTCGACGTCGGTGGCGGACGCCGCCAGGTCGGCGGTGGCGGAACCGGCCGCCCTGGCACGCAGCGACTCCAGTTCACGCTCCAGTTTTTTCTGGCGCTCCAGCAACTGGCGCAGCCTGGCGACCACGTCTTCGCCACTGCTGGAGAGCAGGTGCGACAGCTCGTCGAGGCGACGCTCTTCCCCGGCCACCCAGGCCAGTGCGCCGTCGCCGGTCACCGCCTCGATGCGCCGCACGCCCGAGGCCACGCCGGACTCGCTGACGATCTTGAACAAACCGATGTCACCGGTGCGCCCGACGTGGGTGCCACCGCAGAGTTCGGTGGAGAACTCGCCCATCTTCAGCACGCGCACTTCATCGCCATACTTCTCGCCGAACAGCGCCATCGCACCGGATTCGATCGCCTGGTCGTAATTCATCTGACGAACTTCGGCGACCGCGTTGCGCCGCACCTCGGCATTCACCATCGCCTCGACCCAGTCCAGTTCCTCGCGGCTCATCGGCTTGTTGTGCGAGAAGTCGAAACGCAGGCGCTCGGGTGCAACCAGCGAGCCCTTTTGCGTAACGTGATCGCCCAGCACCTTGCGCAGCGCCGCATGCAGCAAGTGGGTGGCCGAATGATTGAGCACGATGGCCTGGCGACGCGTGGCATCGACCTCGGCATCGAGCAGGTCACCGCTGCGCAATGGCTGTTTGCCACGCCACGTGCCGACATGGCCGAAAAACACGCCGCCCAGCTTCGAGGTGTCGCGGACATCGAAGCGACCAGCGGCGTTTGAAAGCGCGCCGGTGTCGCCGACCTGACCGCCCGATTCGGCGTAGAACGGCGTGCCATCAAGGATCAGGATGCCGTCCTCGCCATCGGCCAGTTGCTCCAGCCGCCTGCCGTCGCGCACGATACCCAGCACCTTGCCTGCACGGCCAAGCAACGCGTCGTAGCCCAGGAACGTGGTGGGCTTGAGCTGACTGGCCAGTTCTGCGGGCATCTGTCCTTTCGCCTCGAACCGGCCCGCCGCGCGGGCGCGCTCGCGCTGCTCGTTCATGGCTTGCTCGAAACCGGTCATGTCCACCTCGAGACCGCGTTCGCGCGCGATGTCGGCGGTGAGGTCGACCGGAAAACCGTAGGTGTCGTAGAGCCGAAATGCCTCATCGCCTGGAATGGTCTTGCCGAATTCGCCGGCACCAATCCTTGCGGCGATGTCGTCGAAAAGACGCATGCCGTGTTCCAGCGTTTCGCCGAAGCGTTGCTCCTCGGTGCGCAGGGCGTCCTCGACGAAAGCCTGCCTGGCGTCCAGCTCGGGATACGCATCACCCATCTCGGCGACCAGCGGCGCGACCATCTTCCAGAAGAAATCGCCGCGCACGCCCAGCATCCAGCCGTGCCGCAAGGCGCGACGAATGATCCGACGCAGCACGTAACCGCGGCCCTCGTTGGACGGCAACACACCATCGACGATCAGGAACGCGCAGGCGCGGATGTGGTCGGCGATCACGCGCAGGGACTTGTTGCCCAGGTCCCTGGTGCTGGTCAACTCGCCAGCGACGCGGATCAGGTGAGCGAACAGGTCGATCTCATAGTTCGAATGCACGTGCTGCAGGATGGCCGCGAGCCGCTCCAGGCCCATGCCGGTATCCACGCACGGGGCGGGCAGCGGACTCAGCGTGCCGTCCGGCGCGCGGTCGAATTGCATGAACACCAGGTTCCAGATCTCGATGAAACGGTCGCCATCCTCCTCCGGCGAGCCCGGCGGCCCACCGGCGATGTGCGAGCCGTGATCGTAGAAAATCTCCGAACACGGGCCACACGGGCCGGTGTCAGCCATCTGCCAGAAGTTGTCCGAGGCGAACGGCGCACCCTTGTTGTCGCCGATGCGGACGATGCGCTCGGCCGGCACGCCGATCTCGTCGTGCCAGATCGCGTAGGCCTCGTCGTCGGTATGGTAGACGGTGACGGTGAGTCGGTCCGGCGGCAGCTTGAACACCTGGGTCAGCATTTCCCAGGCCCACGCGATCGCCTCGCGCTTGAAGTAATCGCCGAACGACCAGTTGCCAAGCATCTCGAAGAACGTGTGATGGCGTGCGGTGTAGCCCACCGCATCCAGATCGTTGTGCTTGCCGCCGGCACGCAGGCAGCGCTGCACGTCCGCTGCGCGGACGTAACCAGGTTTCTCACTGCCCAGGAACACGTTCTTGAACTGCACCATGCCCGAGTTGGTGAACATCAGGGTCGGATCGTTGGCCGGCACCAGCGAACTGGACGGCACGATGGTGTGGCCCCGGGAACGGAAGAATTCGAGAAAGGCAGCGCGGATTTCTGAGGTTTTCATGCACATCGCGTGGGCTGGCGTTCGAGGGCCACGCTGCGGCGACGCGGGTTGATCAAGGCAGCCAGGTTCCCGTCATCGGGAATCAGGCATC
>DASRUB010000169.1:0-3997 GCA_035655635.1 Rhodanobacter sp.
CGAGCCGGCGCAATCGGCGGAACGGATTGGATACTGCCTGCTCGGCACGAATGGTGAAGCCCGCTTCCTGTAGAGCCTTTTCCAGTACCCATGGGCTCAGCGGCGTGATGTGGCCTTGTTCGTGGTAGTCCACGTCGCGGAACCACTGGAACTGGCCACTGCGCACGAACAATGCCTGCGATACCGGGTTGGCAATGTTCGGCGTGGAAAGCACCAACTGGCCACCGACAGGCAACAGCGCCCGGACCTGGCGCAGTACCTCGCGCGGGTTCTCCAGGTGTTCGATGATTTCCAATGCCATGACCGCATCGAAACCCTGCGGCCATTGCGTGGCGAATGCGCCATTGAGGTTGGCGGCAACGAAAGGTATGTGCGCAGGCTTGAAACTCTCCGCGAACAGGTCGCTGGCGGTGACATCAAACCCCAGGTCGGACAGTCGCAACGACATCGCGCCGCTACCGGCGCCGAACTCCAGCACGCGCGTCTTCTTGGCGCTCACGGCGTTGCCCAACATCTCCGCGGCGGCTTCGTGCAGCCCGGGCGCCGCGTAGATTGGCAGACCCTTGTATTCGCGCATGGGCCGGCCTTCAAAACCAGTGCGAAAGCTCTCGGCG
Organism: Rhodanobacter sp.; assembly: GCA_035655635.1. GTDB lineage: Bacteria > Pseudomonadota > Gammaproteobacteria > Xanthomonadales > Rhodanobacteraceae > Rhodanobacter. Next base: position 615 of record DASRUB010000169.1, read on the forward strand.
CGGATGCTCGCTTGATCGTTGTCCATCGGAGGCATGGCGGGCACGGCATGAGCCAGAGGGGCGCCAAGTGCGCGAGGCTGAGTCTAGCAGCCACCAGATGGGCTGCGCAGACGATAACAGGCGTGCTTCGCGCCAGTCTGTTGCAGACTTGCGAGGCATACTGCCGAGGCAACCTGGCGCAGGCCTGACGACAAAGAAAGACCGACATCTCATTCGGATGGACTGCTCTTGGCGCGATGCGCACGCGGCGGAAGCTGCGCCCGCGGTCAGACTCGGCCGGTCACGGGTATCAGTGCACCGGTGATGGCCGAGGACTGCCCGGACAACAGGAACAGGATCACGTCGGCGAGTTGCTGCGGCGTGACCCAGCGGGCGAAGTCGGCGGTGGGCATGTCGGCACGGTTGGGTGGCGTGTCGAGGATGCTCGGCAGCACCGCGTTGACGGTGATGTCGCGTTCCTTGAGTTCTTCGGCCAGTGCCTCGGTGAAGCGCATCACGCCGGACTTGGACGCGGCATAGGCACCCATGCCGGCGCTGGCCTTCAGCGCGGAAGCGGCGCCGATATTGATGATGCGACCGCCCGCCTTGAGGTGCTCCAGCGCGGCCTGGCTGGCGGCCACCGCGGTGCGCAGGTTGATCCGGTACAACAGATCCCAGGTGTCCAGATCGCCGGCGGTCAAGGTTTCGTAGCGGAAGGTACCGGCGATGTTCACCAGCGCGTCGAGCCCGCCCATCGATTGCGCCGCCGCGGCCAGCGCCTCTTTGGCGGCATGCGGGTCGGCAAGATCCACGCCGCCGAGGCACGTGGCTTTCCCGAGCCCGCCGACTGGCGGATCGGTGCGGTCGATCGCCACCACCTGGGCGCCCGCGCCCAGTGCCGCGTGTACGGTGGCGGCGCCCAGCGCGCCGAAACCGCCGGTTACCGCGATGCGTCGATTGTCCAGTTGCATGATGATCTCCGGTACGGTCAATCGGGAAGGATAGCCCGCACGTGCGGCGTCGGAAAGCAGGGCAGGCGCGAAGCCAGCGGAATGGCACCGTTGCGCGTGACGGCAGCTCCGGCCATGCACCGCACCGGGTGCATTCCTACAGGTGAGCTCGGCGGGGTTCTTCGGGTTCCCCTCAGGTGACTGGATCAATTCCGGCTGGCTGGGCGATGGCGATCGCAATCGTCCTCGCTGCCGCGCGCGATACTTTTTCAAGGCGGTCGGCACGATGTGAAATCACGCAGTCGCAACTCGCGCTGAGCTACATTGCAGGGACTGCGGCAAGCACCGCGTCCTTCGGGAGTTAGTGTCATGCGAAAGAATCTCGTTCATTTCATCCCCGCGTTGTTGCTGGCGTGCGCGATGCCGCTGGCGGCGCAGGCTGCGGATGGCACCGCCGCAGCGTCGAAACAGGTGGCGACGGCCACCGCGCATGCCGGCATGGCGCTCGGTGCGAGTGACCTGAACATGGTGCATACGCATCTGCACCACGTCATCAACTGTCTGGTCGGGCCTTTGGGTGACGCGTTTGACAGCTCCGCCGGGAACCCGTGCAAGGACGCGGGGAACGGGGCGATCGTCGACGCCAAGGGCGAGACGGCTACTGAGGCCACGCTGCACACGGCTTATCGCGAAGCCGAACAAGGCCTGCACGCCACCACGCTCGACGGTGCCCATGCGGATGCACAGAAGGTGCTGAGCACGCTGCAAAAGGCCAAGTAGTCGGTCATCTCGCAGACCCGGCGGCATGGTTTGTTGTACGAAGTGTCGGCCGCTGTTTCCGCCATGCTCCGGCAGCTCCGGATTCCGGTTGGATTTGAAGCTTGGGGAAGCGGGTCTCGTGCTGCGCGCGCGGGGGTGGGCGTCACGCAGGCAATCTGTGCAACGAGCCTGGCGTTGGCACGCCCGCGCCCGCTGGCTGCTGGCTCACGATGGGAGCCATCGCGCGGGATGGGTTGGCTGGACCTGTAAAGCCGGCCGCGTGGTGCTAGTTTTATGCACCTGTCCCTGCCGGATTCCTCATGTCGCACGCTTTTCCTACCTGTCGTCGGCTGATGCGGGGGCGCGCTGCGGCGTGTCTGGCCGTGACCGTATCGCTGGCGCTCGGCGCGGGTTCCGCCTGTGCGCAGCAGCAGCGCAGCAGCCAGGTCCCGGCGCCGCGGGACACGCCGTATCCGGGCACCATCACGCTCCAGGTCGATGCCAGCGACACGGCCCAGGGCATCTTTCGTGTGCACGAGACGATTCCGGTTGCCGCCGGCCCGCTGACTTTGCTGTACCCGCAGTGGATCCCTGGCAGCCACTCGCCGACCGGTCCGATCGACATGCTCGCCGGGCTCCGGCTCAGCGCCAACGGCAAGACGATCACGTGGAAGCGCGACAAATACAGCGTGTACGCCTTTCATCTCCAGGTGCCGGAGGGCGTCAGCAAGATCGATGCGGACTTCCAGTACCTGTCGCCGCGCACCGGCGGCTTCGAGATCACCGACCGCATGATGGATATGGAATGGAGCAGCATGTCGTTGTACCCGGCTGGCTACTATTCGCGCGACATCACGTTTGCGCCCAGCGTAAAGCTGGCGACGGGGTGGCAGCTCGGCACCGCCCTGGAACGTGCTGATCAAAATCAGGCCTCGCAGGCGGCTGACACCACCACGTTCAAACCGGTCACGTTCAACACGCTGGTCGATTCGCCGATCTATGCAGGTCGCTATTTCAAGCGCGTCGACCTCAACCCCGGTGGCAAGGCGCCGGTGCATCTGGATATCGTCGCCGACGCGCCGAAGTACCTGGAGATGACGCCCGAACAGCTTAAGGTGCATCGCGCCCTGGTGACGCAGGCGGTGAAGCTGTTCGACTCGCAGCACTACCACCACTATGACTTCCTGTTCTCGCTGTCGGACGTACTGGCCGGCAACGGCACCGAGCACCATCAGTCCAGCGAAGACGGCATGGCCGCGGACTACTTCACCGCATGGGCCGACAACGCGCCCAATCGCGACCTGCTGGCACACGAGTACACCCATTCGTGGAACGGCAAGTTCCGCCGCCCCGCTGACCTGTGGACGCCCAACTTCAACGTGCCGATGGGCGATTCGTTGCTGTGGGTGTACGAAGGCCAGACCCAGTACTGGGGCTTCGTGCTGACCGCGCGAGCCGGTATGTGGACGCCGCAACAGTTCCGTGACGGGCTGGCCATGGTCGCGGCCAATTACGACCGCAACCGCCCGGGTTTCGGCTGGCGCACGCTGGAGGACACCACCAACGATCCGACCGCCGCCATGCGCTCGGGCCTGCCCTACCGCAGTTGGCAGATGAGCGAGGAGTACTACAGCGGCGGCCAGATGATGTGGCTGGCGGTGGATGGCAAAATCCGCGCCCTGACGCACGACCGCA
>DASRUB010000170.1:0-3386 GCA_035655635.1 Rhodanobacter sp.
AACCAGCGACCGACCGTGCCGCAGGGCTACACGATCGCGGCCATCGCCACCGACCTCAATATCCCGCGCCAGACCTTGGTCCTTCCCAACGGCGACATCCTGGTGGCCGAAGGCCGGGGTGGCAGTGCAGAGGCGCTGAAGCCGAAGGATGTGATCGCCGGCCGCATCAAGGCCAAGGGCAACACCGCGGTCAAGAGCGGCAACCGTCTGACGTTGCTGCGCGACATCGATGGCGACGGCAGCTACAAGCAGCGGACCGTCTTCGCCGAGAATCTCAACGCGCCCTACGGGCTCGCGCTGATCGGTGACCACCTTTACGTCGCCAACCAGGATGCGCTGGTGCGGTTTGATTACCACGATGGCCAAACCAGGGCCAGCGCGGCACCGGTCACGATCACGGAGCTGCCGTCGGCAATCAACCATCACTGGACCAAGGCGCTGGCCGCCAGCCCGGATGGGCGTTTCCTCTACGTGGCCATCGGCTCCAACAGCAACATCACCGAGCGCGGGATGGACGCCGAAGTCGATCGCGCGCAGGTGTGGCAGGTGGATACGCAAACCGGGGCGCACAAGGTCTACGCCACCGGCCTGCGCAATCCCACCGCGCTTGCCATCCAGCCGGGGACGGACGTCTTGTGGGCGGTGGTGAACGAGCGCGACGAGCTCGGGCCGAACCTCGTCCCCGACTACCTCACCTCGGTTCGCGAAGGCGGATTTTACGGCTGGCCGTACAGCTACTGGGGCAAGCACGTCGACCCGCGCGTGCGGCCGCAGAATCCGCAAAAGGTGGCCTCTGCCCTCACCCCCGACTACAGCCTGGGGTCGCACGTGGCCGCGCTCGGTGTCGCTTTCTCCACGCCCGCGATGGGTGCGCAATTTGCGGACGGCGCGTTCGTCGGCGAGCACGGCAGCTGGAACCGCAAGAATCCTGTCGGCTACAAGGTGGTCTTCGTGCCGTTCCGCAACGGTCGCCCCGCCGGGTCGCCGGTCGACTTCGTCTCCGGCTTTCGTGGCAAGGACGGCAAGACCCGCGGCCGGCCGGTCGGGGTGACCGTGGATCCGCGTGGCGCGCTCATCGTCGCCGACGACCTGGCCAACACCATCTGGCGCGTGGCCCCGGCCCACCGACCGTGATCGACATGAACCCACTGACCCACGCGCTCGAAGCGGAGTTCGAGGGGATGGCTACCGTTGCGCACGCAGCCTGACGCGGAGCAGCCGGAGAACTGCCCATGCGAACGGAAAAGGAAAAGATGCTGGCGGGTGAGTTGTACGACGCCGGCGCCAGCGAGCTGCAGCAAAACATGGCCGCGACGCATCGATGGCTGGCACGCTACAACGCCGCGTTGGGCATGACGGCATCGGAGCGCCACCTGCTGCTGCGCGAGCGGCTGGGCGCGGTCGGCGAGGGTGCCGTCATCCGACCGCCGTTTCATTGCGATTACGGCTTCAACATCCGCCTCGGCCAGGGCGTATTCCTCAACTTCAATTGCATCATCCTGGACGTGGTTGAAGTCATCATCGGCGACGGGACGCAGATCGGCCCGGGCGTGCAGATCCTCACCGCCGACCATCCACGCGACGCGGCAACGCGGGCCTCCGGCCTGGAATTCGGCCGCCCGGTGCATATCGGCCGCAATGTCTGGATCGGTGCCGGTGCGCTCATTCTTCCGGGCGTCAGCGTCGGTGACGACGCGTTGATCGGTGCGGGCAGCGTGGTGACCCGCGACGTGCCCGATGGCGCCACCGCCATGGGCAATCCCGCACGCAGGGACCTGACCGTCCGCGACGCCGGCTGACGCACTGTCCCAACGCTCTCGGCGCGGCCTGCACCAGCGATCGCGCGGCTGCAGCTGGTCCTGATTGTCGGTCATGCCGGCATCGCTCCACTGCACCACTTCGTCAACAAGAACGATGCACTGCAGCGCATGATCTGAAACCGGGACTACAGTGTCAGAGTCACCCGACTGTCCTGCCACGTCACCGTCCTGCCACGTCTTCGCCGAGAGGTTTGTATGAACACGAAAAACGCGAATGTTTCCGATCCGTGGTTCGCGAACCTGCCGAGCCTGTTGCCCGATCTCGAAGCGCTGTACACCGACATTCATGCCCATCCGGAATTGTCGACGCAGGAGACGCGCACGGCCGACCTTGCTGCCAGCCATCTGCGCCAGGCCGGCTTCGAAGTAAGCACCGGTGTCGGTGGCACCGGCGTGGTCGGCCTGCTGCGCAACGGCGACGGGCCGACCGTGATGCTGCGCGCCGACATGGACGCGTTGCCGGTCGCCGAGGCGACCGGTCTGCCGTACGCGAGCAAGGTCACCGCGAAGGACAAGGATGGCAATACAGTACCGGTGATGCATGCTTGCGGCCACGATATGCACGTCGCTTGGCTGATCGGCGCGACCACCCTGCTCGCACAAACGCGCGAGCACTGGAGCGGCACCGTGATGGCGGTGTTCCAGCCCGCCGAGGAAACCGGCACCGGCGCGCAGGCGATGATCGACGACGGTCTGTTCAAGCGCTTCCCCAAGCCCGATATCGTGCTCGGCCAGCACGTGATGGTAGGCGCGGCAGGCACCATCAGCGGCCGTGCCGGCGTGATCACTTCGGCCGGTGACAGCCTGCAGATCCGCCTGTTCGGCCGCGGTGCGCACGGCTCGATGCCGCAGGCGAGCATCGACCCGGTAGTGATGGCCGCGGCGACCGTGATGCGCTTGCAGACGATCGTATCGCGCGAGCTCGCCGCGACCGAAGCCGCCGTGGTCACGATCGGCGCGCTGCAGGCCGGCACCAAGGAGAACGTGATCCCCGACGAGGCGATCATCAAGCTCAACGTGCGCACCTTCGACGAGGGTGTGCGCCAGCGCGTGCTGGCTGCGATCACGCGCATCGTCAACGCCGAGGCGGCAGCGTCGGGTGCGCCCAGGCCACCGGAAATCACTCAGCTGGACCATTACGCGCTCGTCGTCAACGATGCCGACGCGAACCAGAAAGTCGGCGATGCGTTCCGTCAGTATTTCCCGGAGGAACGCGTCGAGAAGACCCTGCCGACCTCGGCGAGTGAAGATTTCGGCTGCTTCGGCGCGCAGTGGAAAGTGCCCTCGGTGTTCTGGTTCGTCGGCGGCACTGATGCGGAGGTCTACGCGAAGGCCCTGGCTGCAGGTCGGCTCAACGATCTGCCGACCAACCACAACCCGCGGTTCGCGCCGGTCATCCAGCCCACCCTGCGCACCGGCGTCGAGACGCTGGTTGTCGCCGTGCACGCATGGCTGGCGGCGAAGTAGCGGTTATGCAGCGCCCGACAATCCCCGCGCTGCGCGCTGCCGACCTACGTTTGCCGACACGAGACGGACTTCCGTCCTGACGTTACAGCTGGCCTGACG
>DASRUB010000171.1:0-4237 GCA_035655635.1 Rhodanobacter sp.
GAATGCTTTCAAACAGCGCAATCGCCTCCGGAAACTTGCGCTGGAAGCTCAGCAAACTCGCGCGCTGAGACTTCAGCACAGGATCATCACCTTGCGCCGCGGCCAGCGCACGCGGGATATCGCCGCTGCCGAACAGGATGGCGTTGGAGTATTTGCCCTTGGCGCTGATGCTGTCCGGCTCCAGCGCCAGCGCGCGTTGCAACCATTGCTCCGCCTCGGGATAGCGGCCAGTCATCATGTTGGTGCCGCCCAGCTCGTAGGTCAGTTGGAAGTTGCGCGGATCGAGCGCCGCGGCCTTGGTGAGCGAGGCGATCGCGTCGTCGAAACGACCCTGCCGGCGCTGGACATATCCTTGCGCCGCCAGCGCCTCGGCATCGTTGGGGCGCAGTACCAGCACCGCCGCGAAGGCCTTCAGCGCGCCCGCGTAATCGCGCTGGCCCCAGTAGTCGCAGTAACCGAGCGCGAGTTGCGCGGTGGGCAGGCCCGGTTGCAACGTCAAGGCTTGTTCGGCGTCCACACGCGCCTTTTGCTTCAACTGCGCGACGTCCTGGCCGCCACCGCCGAAAAAAGCCAGTTTGCTTTCGGCCATGGACAAGCGCGCCCAGGCCAGTGCAAATTTAGGATCCAGCGTGACTGCCTGCCGGTATAACGCGATCGCGGCCTTCCAGCTTGCCCTGCTGTTGTTGACGTCGCCCTGGTTGGACTGGTACTCCGCGCGCAGGAACGTATCGTAGGCGGCCGGGTTGGTGGTCGGCGCCGCCGCCAGTTGTTTGGCCTGCGCGGGCGAGAGCTTCGCGCTCAGGGCGGCGGCGATCTTGTCGGCGACCTCGCCCTCGACCCCGAACACGTTGTCCAGCGTGCGGGTATAGCTTTGCGCCCACAGGTGCGCGTCGGTCGCGGCGTTGATCAACTGCACGTTGACCAGTACCTGGTTGCCGCTTTTCTGCACGCTGCCTTCGAGGATCGTCGCCACGCCGAGTTCGGCCGCGACCTGCTTCAAGTTATCCGGACGGGCCTTGTATTTCATGGTCGAGGTGCGCGAGATGACCTTGAGGTCGCCGATGTCGGCCAGCTTGGTCAGGATCAGATCCTGCATGCCGTCGGCGAAGTAGGCGTTGTCCTTGTCCTGGCTCAGGTTCTCGAACGGCAGTACCGCGATGGATTTGGCGGGGATCGGAACGGCTTGTGTGACTGCGCTCGTCCCCGGGTTCCGCTGCGCCGTTTCCGGGCTAGTTGCCGGAGTTGCGCGCTCGAACCGCCACAGCAAACCACCGCCGATGGCGAGCAGCAGCGCGAGGATAACGATTTCCGTGCTGCTGACTTTCTGTGCACCGCGCTCGCCGTGGTACCACGCCAGCACCAGCGCGACGAAGAAGCCGACCGCGAGCGCGAGAATCAAAATGCGTTCGAGCTGATCCGGCCACGCGAAGCGTTGCGCAACGATATCCACGCCCTGCAGCAGCGCGAACGCGAATGCGATGTAAGCCAGTGCCCATTGCACCAGCTTGCGTTGCTTGAGGCGTGCCAGGAACCCGGTCGCAGTTTCGTTCACTGCGTGGACGCCGTTGCGGGAAATGCCGCGGAAACCGCACTTTGCGCGGCGAGTTCGGCGGGCGTGGGCAGGCCGAGCTTGTGCAGCAGCGTTGCCAGACGCGGATCGTCGCGAAGCCTGGCAATGAGGTAGGGCAGCTCGTAGATGGTTGCGACGCCCGGATCGCGATCCCGCAGCGCACGCTCCAGCCAAAAGAAGGCATCGTCCGCATCACCGCGCATGGCGTACACCGTCGCCACATTGGACGGACCGTAATCCGCATCGAGGCGGATCATCGCGTCCAGTTGCGCCTGCCCCTGGGCCGTATCGCCGCGCGCGAATTGAACGATACTCAATGCCCAGCGCCGATTTGCCGCTTGCGGCTCGGCTTGGGCCGTACGCAAAGCCTTGTCCGCCTGGCCAAGCTGAAGATAGGCGATGGCCAGATAAGCGCGGAAAATTTCGGCCGAAGGTTGCAGTTCGATCGCGCGTTCCAGTTCGATCCTTGCGGCGTCGGGTTTTCCTTGCGCCAACAGGAACTGGCCGGTGTAGAAGTGGAACGAGGCGTTGAGCGGCTCCAGCGCAAGCACCTTGCGCATCATGCCGACCGCCTCGTCGAGACGACCCAGGCAGGCGGTGACATCGGCCAGTTGGTAAAGCGTCTCCGGGTTCGCCGGATCCAGCGCCACGGCCTTCTTCAACGTGGCCTCGGCATCCACGTAATCGAAATCCGACCACGCCTGATTGATGCCCAGCGCACCCAGCGCGAGCGCCGAATCCGGCGCGAGCGCAATGGCTTTGCGCGCATTTGCGCGCGCCTGCGCGCTGACGACCTTGCGTTCTTCGGTGGTCGTTTCCCAGTCGTTGAACCATTGCTGCGCGATCGCCAGCCGCGCGTAGGCCAACGCGTAATTGGGATCGAGCTTGATCGCCTGCTGGTAATAGCCCACCGCCTTGACGTAATCCGCGCGCGTGCGGCGATCGGCGTAGTAGCGCCCCCGCAGCATCGCGTCGTAAGCCGCCAGGTTGCCGCTCGGCGGCTTGTCGGTCGCCCCGACCGCTGCACCAAAAACATTGGCCTTCAACGCAGTCGCCACCGACGTCGCGATGTCGCTCTGCACCGCGAACACGTCCTTCAATTGCCGCTCGTAGGTCTGCGACCACAACTGCGATCCATCCGACGCCTTGATCAGCGATGCGACGATGCGCACCTGGTTGCCCTGTTTTCGCACCGTGCCTTCCAGCAAGGTCGCAACGCCGAGTTTCGCGCCGATGCCGGCGGTATCGTCCTGCTGGGTGCCACGGAAGCGGAACGACGAATTGCGACCGATCACCTTCAGTTCCCGCACCTGGCCCAGCGCGGAGATCAGCTCTTCGGACAAACCATCGGAGAAATAATCCTGCGAAGCATCGCCGCTCTCGTTCAACAGCGGCAGCACCGCGATGGATTTCAGCGGAATGCCCGGAGCGCCGGCGCCGGTGTTGCCGGACAGCCCCGCGCCCCTGCGCCAGACAAAGGTGTTGGTGAGCAACAACACCACCGCCACGATCAACACAGCAATGATCCACTTGTCCAGCTTGCGCCCCGTCGACTGCGCGATCGAATCGTTCGGCGCAATCTCGCTTTCGCGTTTCAAACCTTGCGGGGTGAATTCGTAGAACCACGCGAACGCGACCCAGAACGGAAAGCCGACGACGCCCGCAATCACGAACCAGCGCGCGATCCACTCGTAATCGCCGAACAGCGGCAGCAATTGCGCCAAACCCTGCGCCAACGCCCACACCGCGCCGGCGTACAGCACGCCCGCGCGCAGCACGTTGCGGCGTTGCAGTTCGGCAAGGAAGCTCACGGCTTCTCCTTGGACGCCTGCACGCCGATGAACACACCGAGGACGACCACCACCAGTTCGATGGCGACGGCCATCCAGTCCTGGCGACGGAAGTTTGCGGTGATGCGACGCAAAATCATGGCGCTGGCTTCCCGGCCGCGGCAATCACGTCGGCGAGCTGCTGTTGGACGTACTGGATCGTTTCGATATTCGTTTCGATGACGCTCAACTGGTAAGTCAGCGCCGGCAGCAGGCCGGGCGTGGCGCGCAGGGTTGCGGCTGCGCGCGTGATGTCTGCGGCCGGGAGGGCGATATGGCAGGTCTTCGTTAGTCGGGTGACGATCACGTCACTGATGCTTACATTGATGTCTCCACACGAAGCCTTGATGGCTTTCTGCACCGAATACGGCACCACACTGCGCACCACTTCACGATACGGCGCCTGGGCTTTGAACGTGGTCGCTTGCGACCAGTCATAGCTGTAGTAGCCAATCAACAGAGCGCGCAGTCTGGCGTTGCGGATGAGATCAATGGCGCCGGTCGATTTCATTTCATCGAACGTCGCGCGGTTGCTTGGCACGCTCAGTATTTGGCTCGCCTGGTATGCGCTGGCTACCCACGTTGCCGGGTCGACTGAGCCCGGTGACTTCAGGCCCTTTATCGCGGTCCTGGCGTAATTGGCAGCGACCTGCTGATAGTCCATGTAGGTTTGCAGGTTGATCCGTTCGTTGTCGAGATCCCCGCGCAGTTGCTGCAGCAATACATCGGCGCGTTGCTGCTCGGCGTGCTTCGTGGCCCACTCCTGCGCCTGCAGGCCGATGAACACGCCCAACACGACGATCAGCAGTTCGACGACGACGGCGGTCCAGTCCTGGCG
>DASRUB010000172.1:0-2230 GCA_035655635.1 Rhodanobacter sp.
GGTACGCTGGCGACACCGAAACAAACTTCATAAGACACGGGCCCACGGCTCGAGCCAGGCTCAGGGGGTTGCACATGCGTATTCTGGAACGTTCCGTTTTCGTCGGCCCGTCGTTGTATGCGCACTTCCCGGTGATCCGGCTGGAGCTGGATCTGGGTGAACTGGAGCAGTGGCCCACTGGCAAACTCGGCGCCGGCTTCATCGACGGGCTGGTCGCTGCGCTGCCCGGGCTGGGCGAACACGGTTGTTCCTATCGCGAGCCCGGCGGTTTCATCCGGCGCATGCGCGAAGGCGAAGGTACCTGGCTCGGCCATGTGCTGGAGCATGTGGCGATCGAACTGCAGAACATCGCCGGCGAAGACGTCACCTTCGGCAAGACGCGCGGCACCGACAAGCCCGGCGTGTACACGGTGGTCTACGAGTACGAGCAGAAGGAGGAAGGCATCGCCGCCGGTGAGCTGGCGCTGAAGCTGCTGTCCTCGCTGCTGCCGGTCGAGTTGCAGGTACGCAACAACGTGCCCGAAGGCTGGGCGTGGGCCGAGGCGCGCGACGAGTTCATCCGTTACGCGCAGCGCCGTGCACTCGGCCCGTCCACCACCTCGCTGGTGCGCGCGGCGGAAGAACGCGGCATTCCATGGTTGCGCCTCAACGAGCAGTCGCTGGTGCAACTCGGCCACGGCAAATACCAGCAGCGCATCCAGGCCACGGTGACCGGCAAGACGCCGCATATCGCGGTGGAGCTGGCCAGCGACAAGGAAGAGACCAACAAGATCCTTGCCTCGCTCGGCCTGCCGGTGCCGCGGCAGGAACTGGTGCAGAACGAGGAAGGCGCCTTGCGCGCGGCGCGCCGGCTGGGCGTGCCAGTGGTGACCAAGCCCTACAACGGCAATCACGGCCGCGGCATTTCGATCCGGTTGAACACCGAAGAGGAAATCATCGAAGGCTTCAAGGCTGCGCGCGAACACTCGCGGTCGGTGATCGTGGAGAACTTCCTCAGTGGCGACGATCATCGCCTGCTGGTGGTCAATGGCGAGCTGATCGCCGCCACCCGGCGCACCCCGGGCCATGTGGTCGGGGACGGCCGCAGCACCATCGCGCGACTGGTCGACGAGGTGAACGCCGACCCGCGTCGCGGCGTCGGCCACGAGAAGGTGCTGACCCGGCTGGTGCTGGACGCGCAGGCCGCGATGATGATGGAGCGCGCCGGCCATAGCGCCGACTCGGTGCCGAAGGCGGAAGAAGTCGTCTACCTGCGCTCCACCGCCAACCTGTCCACCGGCGGCACCGCCACCGACGTCACCGACATCATCCATCCGGACAACCGCGACATGGCGGTGCGCGCGGTGCGCGCGATCGGGCTGGACGTGGGCGGCGTGGATTTCCTCAGCACCAACATCGCCGAGAGCTACCGGAAAGTCGGCGGCGGGATCTGCGAGATCAACGCGGCGCCGGGCTTCCGCATGCACGTCAGCCCCAGCGAGGGCACCTCGCGCGACGCGGCCGGGCCGGTGATCGACATGCTGTTTCCGCCCGGCGCGCCATCGCGCGTGCCGATCGCCGCGATTACCGGCACCAACGGCAAGACCACCACCGCGCGGATGCTGGCGCACATCGCCAAGATGGCCGGCTATACGCCCGGACTGACCACCACCGACGGCGTCTACATCGACGGCCAGCGCACGGTCGAGGGCGACATGACCGGGCCGGTCTCGGCACGGATGGTGCTGGCCGATCCGCAGATCGACATCGCCGTGCTGGAAACCGCGCGTGGCGGCCTGCTGCGCGCCGGCATGGGTGTGTCGGCGGTCGACGTGGGCGCCGTGCTCAACGTGCAGTCCGATCACCTGGGGCTGAAGGGCATCGACACGCTGGAGCAGCTGGCCGAGGTCAAGCGCATCGTGGTCGAGGTGGCCACCGACTGCGCCGTGCTCAACGCCGACGACCCGAACGTACTGAAGATGTCCGGCTACACCGACGCGAAAGTCATCTGCTACGTCACCATGAATCCTTCGCATGCGCTGGTACGCGAGCACGTGCGCGCCGGTGGCCGCGCCTGCGCGCTGGAAGCCGGGGTCAACGGTTCGATGATCACGCTGTACGACAAGGGCAGCCACATCCCGCTGCTGTGGACGCACCTGATCCCCGCCACGCTGGAAGGGCGCGCGCTGCACAACGTGCAGAACGCGATGGTCGCCGCGGCGATGGCATTCTCGCTGGGCATCAAGCTCGA
>DASRUB010000173.1:0-2064 GCA_035655635.1 Rhodanobacter sp.
TCAGATTCCCCACCCACTCGCCGAACCAGCAGGCCAGCAGGTGATTGCCCAGCGTCGCCACGAAAACGCCGGCGATGATGGGCAGGGGCCGGCGCAGGCGCGAGGCCAGGATCAGGCTCAGCAGCTGGGTTTTGTCGCCGAGTTCGCCCACGGCGACCGAGGCGGTCGAGATCAGGAAAGCTTCCACTTACGGGTGTGTCTTGAGCACCGTACCGAAGACCCGATCCCAGAACAAAGTGGTGACGCCGAAGTTGCCGGGCTGCCGGGCATAGTGGTGCTCGGAATGATGCCTCGAAGCCAGCAACAGGTGCCTGGCGATCATCCGCGGTCTGCGGTAGTGAATGGCATGGTGCACGAGGCCGTACCAAAAGAACCCGGCCATCACCCCCACCGCCAGGGCGCTCGCCGTGGCGAAGGAGCCCAGCGCCCAGGCTGGCAGAAATACGGCAATGGCGATCACGCCCAGGCTCAGCCAGGTCGGGGTGCCGATGTAGGCCAGTGGTTCCTGATGATGGGCGTCGTGCATGGCCGCGAATACCGGGATCTGATGCAGCACGAAGCGGTGCAGCAGGTATTCGAACAGCGTCCAGGACAGGGCGCCGATGGCCGCGGTGAGCAGCCAGATCGAAGTCGTGTAGGGGGTATTCCGCCAGGCCGTGACGACGACGGCCGTCGCCAGCACTGCGGCGTAAATGACGAAGTCTGCATAGTAGCCAGTCTTGCTCAAGCGCATTCGCTGCACCTCTGTAGCAATGGCGTCACTTTAGGACATCCGGCGCAAGCCCGGGGTGTCGGCCGCCAAGATACCGCATGACCGGCCCCGTGTGTGGCGTTTAGCCGGCCTCCCGACCCAACTCGCGACGAATCGCCTCCTCGCGCGCGTCGTCGATCACCTGCAGCACGCCATCGGCGTCGACCGCGGACGCATCGGGCACGAACAGGCCTGTCAGCTGGGTGTTGGCATGCAGTTCCCCCTTTTCGAACAGCGACCACATTTCAAGCGCGTATTCGCTGTCCAGCAGCTGCGGTGCAAAACGGCCGAGCGTGCCGCGCAGGTTATTCACATCACGCTGCAGCATCGCCAGGGCGCCATTGTTGCCCGCCGCATTGACGACCTGCGGCAGGTCGATGATGACCGGGCCGTCGCGCCCGACCAGCACGTTGAATTCCGACAGATCGCCATGGATGAGACCGATGGCGAGCATGCGCACCACCTGGCTTATCAGGAAGGCGTGGTATTCGAGCGCGGTTTCGCAGGACAGGTCGATCTCACCCAGGCGCGGCGCCGGGTCGCCCGAGGCGTCGGTCACCATTTCCATCAACAGCACATCGCCAAAGTACCCATATGGCTTTGGCACCCGCACCTCGGCGGCGACCAGCTGGTACAGCGCATCCACTTCGGCGTTCTTCCAGGCTGCTTCCTGTTCTTTCTTGCCAAAGCGGGTGCTCTTGCCCATGGCACGCATCTGGCGGCTGCCGCGTACCTTGCGGCCCTCTTGGTACCGGGCGCGTTTCTGGAAGCTGCGCTGGCCCATGTCCCGATAGACCTTGGCGCATAACAGTTGTTCCTTAATCCGCACCACATATACAGTGGCCTCCTTGCCGCTCTTCAGTGAACGCAGGACTTCATCGATGATGCCGTCTTCAATTAGGGGTTGCAGGCCGCTGGGTGTCTTCAAGGTATTCCGCAGGCGCGCAAAGCATGTCCGCGCCGATCAAACGCGGCATCCTACCTACCGGCGGCGCCGGGCGCGAGCCGGCCGGGTGTCCGCAAGGGTGTCCGCCGCAGTGTCCGCGGACATCCCATAGCCATCAGGTTGTCTCACAAACCATAGCATAAACAGATAGTTAAGGACTATCCGGCGGCTGGCACGCCGATTGCTTTCTTCACCTGTCTTACAGATCGACAAAAGGTGCTGAGCGACATGTGGCGACCGGGTTGGGGGGCAGTCGCGCTGACGGTGGCAGGGGTTTTTGCGGCGCCCGTGGCGTCGGCCAACGACCTGCTGCAGCGGTATCACCTGGCGCAGAACCACGATGCCACGCTGCAGGCGGCCCTGGCGC
>DASRUB010000174.1:0-8911 GCA_035655635.1 Rhodanobacter sp.
ATGGAATACGTGTACGGCGCCGATTTCACATGGCATTTCTTGTGTTCACCGTACGCTGCGAAGGCTTTGCGGTCTGCTTCGACCGCGGTGCTACCCGCAGGAGACCCTTCTCGCATGCCATCCCAGCCACGCCATTCCGACACCAACGCAGCGCCACTGCAACTGCTCTCCAATGGGCACCTCAGTACCATGCTGACTGGCAGCGGGTCCGGTTTCAGCCGATGGCGGGGGCTCTCTGTCACGCGCTGGCGCGAAGACCCGGTGGCGGACCCGTGGGGTTGTTTCCTGCTGCTGCGCGACGAGGAGGATGGCGCGGTATGGTCGCCCACCGTGCAGCCGATGGGTGTGCTGCGGCCCGACGATGCGGTGGAGTTTCAGCCCGGCCGCGTACGCTTCGGCGCCCGTCACCACAGCGTGCACAGCGAACTGGATATCGCGGTGGCGCCGACCGCCGACATCGAACTGCGCCGGCTGACCCTGAGCAACCACGGCGACCGCCGTCGCACGCTGTCGCTGACCACGTATGCGGAGCTGGTGCTCGGTCCCGCTGGCGACGACAACGGACATCCCGCGTTTTCCAAGATGTTCGTGCAGACCGAATGGGACGAGCGGCAGCAGATGTTGCTGGCAACGCGACGGCGGCGCAGCGATGACCAAGCCCAGGTGTGGATCGCCCAGGCACTGCGGGTCGAAGGCCAGCGCGAAACCCGCACCACTCATGAAACCGATCGCGCCCGCTTCCTTGGGCGGACTCGCACATTGCGCAACGCGGCGGCGTTGCAGCCGGGCATCGCGCTGTCGAACACCACCGGCTGCGTGCTCGACCCGGTGCTCAGCCTGCGCCACGAGTTCACCCTGGCGCCGCGCGCCAGCATCCAGTTGCTGTTGTGGACCCGGCTGGCCGACTCCCGCGACGGTGCGATCGCCTTGGGCGAATATCTGCAGGACGCCGGCGCCGCCGAACGCCTGTTCCATGACGCCGCACAACACGCACCGGATGAACAGCAGCACTTCGGCATCACGCACGCACAGGCCGGGCATTTCGCGCAGTGGCTGGGCGCCTTGCTGGGCAATGATGCGAGCCAGCGCGCCACCGCGGAGCAGCGCATGCGTGGGCGCGGTGGCGCGCCCACGTTGTGGGGCGCGGGCATCTCCGGCGACCGATCCATCGCGCTGCTGTGTCTGCGCGATGATGCCAGTTTCGACGGGCTGGACGACCTGTTGCTGGCCCAGCGCTGGTGGCGCGCTCGGGACCTTGCCGTCGATGTGGTGGTGCTCGACCGCGGCGGCGACGACAAGCGGCGAGAAGCACTCGAACAGCGGATCGATGCGCACAAGAAGCAACTGGAAACGGACGGGAAGACGCCCAAGGCCGAAGTTTTCCTGCTGCGCGACGAGCAGATCGCCGCTGACCTGCGCGACGGTCTGTTGACCGTGGCGCGACTGGTGCTTGGCGATGACGATCCGCAAACCCCTGCGGCGCCTGCACCGGACGAAGCCGCGCAGCCCGCACCGACCTGCGCCACGACACCGGCCACAACACCGGCCACGACACCGGCCACGACACCGGCGGCGGCGCCGACCATCGACGACGAGGCGCTCGAGTTCGACAACGGCTACGGTGGTTTCGTCGATGCGGGTCGCGCGTATCGCGTCGAGCTCGACGAAAGTCGCCCCACCCCGGCGCCATGGACCAACGTGATGGCGAACGCCGGGTTTGGCTGCATCGTCACCGCCGAGGGCGGCGGCTACACCTGGTCGACCAACAGTCAGCAGAATCCGCTGACCCCCTGGCCGAACGATCCGGTCAGCGACATGCCGCACGAGGTGATCTACCTGCGCGACGCGGACAACGGCGAGCTGTGGAGCGCCACCGCACTGCCGATCCGCGTGCCGGGCGCACGTTACAGCACCACCCACGGCAAGGGCTGGACGTGCTTTCGCAATGACGCCCACGGCATCGCGCTGGAGCTGATCCAGTGCGTGCCGACGAACGATGCGGTGAAACTGTCACGGTTGCGGCTGTGCAATCGAACCGCGCGCACGCGGCGGCTTTCGATCACCGGCTACGTCGAATGGGCATTGGGTCCCAACGGCAGCGTGCCAGCGCCCTTCGTAAGCACCGCGCGGGATGAGCAGAGCGGCGCGCTGTTCGCGCGCAACCGCTGGCGCCCCGACTTCGGCGAACGCGTGGCGTTCCTCGACCTTGCCGGCGCGCAGCAATCGATCAGCGGGGATCGCGCCGCCTTCCTTGGCCCGTTCGGCGACGTGACCCGGCCGGCCGCGTTGCGTGGCGGCGCAGCGCTGAATGGTCGCCTCGGCGCGGGCCTTGATCCCTGCGGCGCCGTGCAGACGCAGATCGAATTGCCGCCAAACACGCAAATGGACGTGACCTTCCTGCTTGGCGAGGGTGGCGACGAGGAGGCTGCACGGAAGCTGCTGGCAAAGTACCGCGCCGCCGATGTCGACGACGTGCTGGCTGAGATCGCGTCACTGTGGAACGACCTGCTCGACACGGTGCAGGTACGCACGCCCGATCGCGCGCTGGATATCCTGCTCAACGACTGGTTGCTGTACCAGGTCACCGCCTGCCGCCTGTGGGCGCGCACGGCTTATTACCAGGCCAGCGGCGCCTGGGGCTACCGCGACCAGTTGCAGGATGTGATGGCGGTCTGCGTGAGCCGACCCGACCTGGCCCGCGAGCACCTGCTGCGCGCCGCCGGTCGTCAGTTCGCCGAAGGCGACGTACAGCACTGGTGGTTGCCACCGAAGGGCCAGGGTATCCGCACGAAGATCCGCGACGACCGCATCTGGATGGCCTTCGTGGCCATGCACTACGTCGAGGTGAGCGGCGACCGCGCGGTGCTGGATGAGATGCTGCCCTTCCTCAAGGGCGAACCGATTCCCGACGGCGCCACCGATGCGTTCTTCCAACCCGAGGTCTCCGATCAACAGGTGTCGCTGTACGAGCATTGTGCGCTGGCGATCGATTCCAGTCTCACCCGCGGCGCCAACGGTCTGCCCTTGATTGGCACCGGCGACTGGAACGACGGCATGAACCTGGTCGGCGCGCAGGGCCGCGGCGAAAGCAGCTGGCTGGGCTGGTTCCTGCTCAGCGCGATCGATGCACTTGCAGCAGAAGCGGACGTGCGCGCGGACAAGCGCGCGGCGAAGTGGCGCGACTACGCCACCTCCGTGCGTGCCGCGCTGGAACGCGCGTGGGATGGCGAATGGTATCGCCGCGGCTACTACGACGACGGCGCGCCGCTCGGTTCGAAAGACAGCGACCAATGCCGCATCGACACCATCGCGCAGTCCTGGAGCGTGATCGGCGGCCGTGACAATCGCGCGCATGCCGCCCAGGCGATGGCTTCGGCCGATCGCCTGCTGGTCGATCACGAGAACAAGGTAGCGCGCCTGTTCACGCCGCCATTCGACCAGGACGGCAAGGAGGACCCCGGCTACATCAAGGGCTATCCACCCGGCGTACGCGAGAACGGTGGGCAGTACACCCACGGCGCGATCTGGTCGATCTTCGCGTGGGCGGGCCTGGGCGATGGCGACCGCGCCGGCGAGATGTTCGACCTGCTCAATCCGATCCACCACAGCGACAGTGCCGAGGCGGTGGCGCGCTACAAGGTGGAACCGTATGTGGCGTGTGCAGACGTCTATTCGGTGGCGCCGCATGTGGGCCGCGGCGGCTGGACCTGGTACACCGGCTCGGCCGCGTGGCTATACCGCGCCGGGCTGGAAGCCGTGCTCGGCTTCCACCTGCAGGGCGATCGCCTGCGCATGAATCCCTGCATACCGAAATCGTGGCCCGGGTTCCAGATCGCTTATCGGCATGGGCCCAAACGCGCCACGACCTACGAGATCAGCGTGGAGAATCCCGATCGGGTCTGCCGCGGCGTGCAGCGCATCGAGCTGGACGGCCAGACGCTGGATGTAGACGCTTCGATCGAGCTGATCGACGACGAGCGCCCCCACCACCTGCGCATCACCCTCGGCCCAGCGCAAACGTAGAAGCCCGCTCGCGGGCGATGCTGTTGCTCTGATGCAGCAGAGGAGCAGATCAAATCGAAAGCATTGCCCGCGAGCGGGCTCCTACCGAAGAAGCGGGAGGGATCCGGGCACGCCTTCAGCTGCGCCGTTTGCGTGAGGCGCCGAGTTTGCGGGTCAGCGTGTTGCGCCCCACGCCCAAGGCCTGCGCCGCATGCTGCCGATGGCCTTCGTGGGCCTGCAGCGCGGCCTGCAACAAGGTCTGGTCGAATGCATCACGTGCGCGCGCATGGATGTCTGCCTCGCCGCTGGCCAGTGCGGCGCTGGCCCAGTCGCGCAGCGCATCGGTCCACTCACCGCTGGCGCTCTTCGCGTGTTCGTCGCCGAGGTCGACTGGCACGATCTCGCTACCGGGCGCGATCACCGTCAATCGCCGGCACAGGTTCTCCAGCTCGCGCACGTTGCCGGGGTAGTCGCGCTGTGCGACCAGTTTCAGCGCCGCTTTGGCGAAACGCTTGGCTGGCAGCTTCAATTCCTGCGCGGCGGCGGCGAGGAAGTGTTGCGCCAGCAGCGGAATGTCGCTGCGCCGGCTGCGCAGCGGCGGCAGCGCGATGCGCACCACGTCGAGGCGGTGCATCAGGTCGGCGCGGAACTGACCCGTCGCCACCCGCGCGGCCAGGTCCTGGTGGGTGGCGGCGATGATGCGCACGTTGCAGCGGATCAGTTCGCGCCCGCCCACGCGATAGAACTCACCACCAGCCAACACGCGCAGCAGACGCGTCTGCAGCAGCAGCGGCATGTCTCCGATTTCGTCGAGAAACAACGTGCCGCCCTCGGCCTGTTCGAAGCGACCGGCAACGCGGCGGGTCGCGCCGGTGAACGCGCCGGCCTCGTGGCCGAACAGTTCGCTCTCCAGCAACTCGCTGGGGATCGCCGCGGTATTCAGCGCCACGAACGGTTTGTCGCTGCGCGCGCTTTCGTCGTGCAGCGCACGGGCCACGAGTTCCTTGCCGGTCCCGGTCTCGCCGGTCACCAGTACGTTGAGATCGCTGGCGGCGACGCGGCCGATCAGGCGGAACAGCTCGCGCATCGGCGCGCTGTCGCCGAGCAGGGCATGGCTGGATGCCGCGGGCGGGGCCGGGGCTGGCATCGGCGCAACCATGCTGGCCAGCGCGCGCTGCACCACCTCCACCGCATGATCGAGGTCGAACGGCTTGGCCAGGTAATCGACCGCGCCGGCGCGATACGCGGCCGCCGTGGTGGCGACGTCGGTGAACGCACTCATCACGATCACCGGGCCCAGGCCTTCCCGCCGCAACTCGGCCAGCAGGCTGAGGCCATCTTCGCCCGGCATGCGCACGTCGGTCAGCACCAGCGTGGGGCGGTCGTCGTGCAGCGCCGCGCGAACCGCCTCGGCATCACCGAATTCGCGCACGACCAGCGCCGCATCGCGCAACGCCTCGGCCAGCACGAAACGCACGCCACGATCATCGTCAACGACCCAGATTTCCTGCAGGAGCGCACCTTGTGCGCGATGCTCTTGACCAGGAGCATCGCGCACAGAGCCTGCCCCGGACCTGATCCGGGGGTGCGCTCCTACAGAAGGCGATTTGGCGCGATCAGTCATGCGATCTCTCCAGCGGCAGATACAGCGAGAACACGGTTTCGCCGGCGCGGCTGGTGCAGCGCAGCTCGCCGCCATGTTCATGCGCGATCTCGCGCGACAGCGCCAGACCCAGGCCGGTGCCGTCGGCGCGGCCGGAAACCAGCGGCTCGAACAAGGTGTCGCGCAGGGCGGCAGGTATGCCAGCACCGTCGTCGATCACATCCACGCGCAGTGCCATGCGCAGCATGCGCTCACCCAGGCGCACGCCGTGCTCGACCCGCGTGCGCAAGGTGAGTGTCCGGGCGCCCGCTTCCAGTGCATTGCGCGCCAGGTTCAGCAACAGCTGGTGCAGCCGATTAGCATCACCGGGCAAGTCCGGCACGCTGGGATCGTAGTCGTGGCACAGGCGCGGCGGCGCCGGCTCGGCTTGCAACAGATCGGCGAGCCGCTCCAGCAGCTGGTGGATGTTGACCGGGCTGAACCGGGCCGCGCCATCGTGATGCAACAGGCGGTTCGCCAGCGTGCCGAGGCGGTCGGCCTCGTCGATGATCAGCCCCGCCAGCGCGCGCAGATCCTCGTCATCCACCCGCCGCTGCAACAGCTGCGCCGCACCGCGCAACCCGGCCAGCGGGTTCCTCACCTCATGCGCGAAACCACGCAGAGTGGCCGACACCGACGCTTGGCCGGCCACGGGTTCAGCCAACACATGCACCTCCAGCAGCAGGCCATCATCGAACGGTTGCAGCGCAAGGTCTGCACCAAACTCACGCCCGCCGGGCTCGCGCAGCGTCGCATGGCGCCATTGCACGGCTTGTTGCTGCGCCAGCACCTGTGCCGCGCGCGCCGTCGCATCGGGCTCGGCGAACAGCAGCGCCAGCGGCTGTCCCGCCACGCTGCGCGGACCCAGTCCAAGCCGTTCGGCCAGCGCCGGGTTGAGCCAGCGCAGGCGCAGTTGGGCATCGACCAGGGCCAGCCCGGTGCTCAGTTGTTCCGCCCACGCCCGCCATGTCTGATCGATCATTGCACCATGATGGGCAATGCGTTGATTTGGTGCAATCACGCCGTGCGGAGAGCCCAGCTTTTTCCTTCCCCTGCGAAGCGGGAAGCAAGAGCGCTATTCACAGCCCTCCAGCGCGAACGGTTGGAGCCGGAGCCCCCTGAGCAATTGCCATTCGGATCCGGCTATTTATCCGGTTCCGGCACCTTGGCCGGAATGAACGGCGACACCGGATCGCTTGCCGGAAAGGTCTCTTCCAGCGCCTCGTCCTGGTTGTCGCTTTCCTTCTGCTTGCGCTGCCGACGCTTTTCAGGCGTCTCCGGCCCGGTGGCGCCATCGTGGCTATCCGGATGCGCGGAATCTTTGCGGTCGTGACTGGACATGGGCGCTGCTCCGGTTTGGGCGTTATCGGGAAGCGTGCGGTCATTCGGGTGAAATCACGATGAGCGTTCCGTCAAGATTTGCAGCGGTTCCCGACAACGCCTGTTGCGGCAGCAATGGTTGATGCGTTCGCGACGATGGCGACGGCGATTGGTGTGTCCAGCGTTCTTTCTCTTGTTGCTACCAGTCTGCCCCGCCAAATCTTTTCCGGGCGACGAGCTGGCGCCCATGTGATGCGGCCGGATTCACGACCATCTCACGACGCTGTCTCCAATCTCGATCGTGCGCCCGCCCGGCGCGTTTCTGTCAGCCAAACCGCCCATGACCGTTCTTTCTCCGCGCCAATCCGTGTTCATCGGCTGCGCGGGCTGGTCGATTCCCGCTGCCATGACCCAGCGCTTTCCGGACGGAGACAGCCGCCTCGAACGCTACGCCCAGCGGTTCAACGGGGTCGAGGTCAACTCCTCGTTTTACCGACCGCACCTGCCGGCGACCTGGCGCCGCTGGGCTGCTACCGTGCCGCCCGGGTTTCGTTTCGCCGTGAAGATGCCGCGTTCGATCAGCCACGAAGCCCGCCTGCGCAACGTCGGGACCGTGCTGCGGACCTTCCTGGATCAGGTCCACGAGCTGGGCACGACACTGGGTTGTCTGCTGCTGCAATTACCACCCAGCCTGACATACGTGCCCGCGGAGGCGCTGCCGTTCTTCGACGAGTTGGCACAGCTGGCCCGGGGGCCCGTGGTTTGTGAACCGCGCCATGCCTCGTGGTTCCTTCCGGCGGTCGATCGTGCGCTGCGCGAACGCGCCGTGGGGCGGGTCGCCGCCGACCCGGCAGGGTGCCTGCGCGCGGCGGTTCCAGGCGGCGATCATCAGCTGGAGTATTTCCGCCTGCATGGTTCGCCGCGCATCTATTACGACGCCTATTCCGACACCGCGCTGCGCCGGATCGAGCGTCGGTTGCGGCGTCCGGGTGGCGGCGTCCAGCGTTGGTGCATCTTCGACAACACGGCGCTTGGCCATTCCGTCGCCAACGGCCTGGACCTGATCGAACGGATCGGCGATGCCACCGGCTGACGCGCTTCACTTCATGTGCTCGTCGTGCGTTGCAAAGTAGCCACCTCACTTTGTCGGAACCCCGCGATGCCGGAAGGTCCTTCCATCGTCATCTTGCGTGAAGAAGCGGCGGCCTTTGCCGGACGTACCATCCTGCGCGCCGAAGGCAACGCGAAGATCGACATGCAACGATTGTCGGGCCGGCGCGTGCTCGCCCTGCGCAGCTTCGGCAAGCAGTTCCTCATCCAGTTGCCGGACGAGCTGGCCGTGCGCGTCCATCTGCTGATGTTCGGCAGCTACCGCATCGACCAGGCCCGGGATATTGCACCGCGGCTGCACCTCGGTTTCGGCGTGGGCGAACTGAACTTCTACAGCTGTTCGGTGCGTCTGCTCGAGGGTGACCTGGACGCGCTATACGACTGGCGCGGCGATGTGATGTCGGATCAGTGGGATCCGAAGCTGGCGCGGGCGAAATTGCGCAAGATGCCGCGCACTCTCGTCTGCGACGCCCTGCTCGATCAGAACGTGTTCGCCGGCGTCGGCAACATCATCAAGAACGAGGTGCTGTTCCGGATCCGCCTGCATCCGCTGTCCGAGGTCGGCGCGCTGTCCCCATACAAGCTGCGCGAACTGGTGCAGCAGGCGCGTGTCTACGCATTCGAGTTCCTGGCCTGGAAGAAGGCCCACGTGCTGGCCAGGCACTGGCTGGTGCACAACCGCGGCCGCTGCCCGCGCCACGACATCCCGCTGCAGCGCGCCCACCTGGGCAAGACCCATCGCCGCAGTTTCTTCTGCGCGCGTTGCCAGAAACTGTATCGGGAGGATTGATCCATGCCCTCGTCCGCCTCGCACAAAGTTGTTTACGTCGCACTGGC
>DASRUB010000175.1:0-22969 GCA_035655635.1 Rhodanobacter sp.
CGGCGAACTGCTGGGCAACGAGATGGCGCCGCGGGTGCACAACTCCGGTCACTGGACCATCGAGGGCGCCTGCACCAGCCAGTTCGAGAATCATGTGCGCGCGGTACTTGGCCTGCCCTTGGGCGATACCGGCGCACGCGGCCTGTCGGCGATGCTCAACTGGATCGGTGACTTGCCGCAGCGCAGTGCCGTGCTCAAGACGGCAGACGCGCACTGGCACGATTACGGCAAACAGGCACGTCCGGGTCGCAAGGTGGGTCATGCCACGGTGTGTGCGCCGGATGCCGATCAACTGGCCGCGCGGCTGGCCGGGATGGCCGCATCACTGGAGCGCGAAACACAGGTTGCGCCGGTGTTACAGGCGTTGGGTCACTCGCAAGAAACCCCGCTTTTTTAGGGCGGGCACTGCCCGCCGCTTTCCTCCACAGGATCAACAGCCCGGCGGGCAGTGACCGCCCTACAAAGAAAAGCGGAGCCGTCGCCGGCTCCGCCTTTTTTCGTAGGATATCGAGAATCAGGCGAGATTCTTCGCCGCGAATTCCCAGTTCACCAGGTTCCAGAACGCCTCCAGGTATTTCGGACGGGCGTTGCGGTAGTCGATGTAGTAGGCGTGTTCCCACACATCCGCGGTGAACAGCGGCTTGTCGCTGCCGGTGATCGGGGTGGCGGCGTTCGAGGTGTTGACGATGCCGAGCGAACCATCCGGGCGCTGCACCAGCCAGGTCCAGCCGGAGCCGAAGTTGCCGGCGGCGGATTTGCTGAACTCTTCCTTGAACTTGGCGAACGAGCCGAACGCCTTGTTGATCGCATCGGCCAGCTTGCCGCCGGGCTCGCCGCCGCCCCGGCCGTTCGGGGCGCTGGGGCTCATCGAGTTCCAGTAGAACGTGTGGTTCCAGGTTTGCGCGGCGTTGTTGAACACGCCGCCGGAGGACTTCTTGATGATGTCTTCGAGTTTCGCATCGGCAAACTCGGTGCCTTCGATCATCTTGTTGAGATTGGTCACGTAGGCCTGGTGATGCTTGCCGTAGTGATACTCCAGCGTCTCCGCGGAGATGTGCGGTTCCAGGGCGTTCTTTTCGTAGGGAAGCGGCGGAAGTTCGATGGCCATGAGCGGCTCCTTGGCGGTTGCTGGGGGAGAAGTGTCGGCGCCGCACGCAGCGCCCGACGGGCGACTGGTACAATACCGGACTGCCTGCATTGTAAAGATGAAACACCGACCATGGACATCAACGAGCGAATCAAGGCGGTGCTGGCCGCGCATCCCATCGTGCTCTTCATGAAGGGTACGCCGCAATTTCCGATGTGCGGCTTTTCCAGCCGCGCCGCGAAGGCGCTCACCCAAGCCGGTGCGCAGTTCCATGCGGTCAACGTGCTGGCCGATCCGCAGATCCGCGCCGCCTTGCCGCACTTCGCCAACTGGCCCACCTTTCCGCAGTTGTTCATCCATGGCGAGCTGATCGGCGGCTGCGACATCATCGAGGATCTGATGGCGGCGGGCGAACTGGGCCGCATGGCCAGCGACGTCGCGGGGATGGCCTCTTGACCTGTCTGCCCGTGGTGCATCTGCCCGCCGACTGGCAGCCGGCGGCCGACAGCCTGGCCGGTAGAGTGGTGCTGGTTACCGGGGCCTATGGTGGCCTGGGCAGCGCGGTCGCGCGTGCGGTGACGCGTGCGGGCGCCACCGTGGTGATTACCGGCAAACGCAAGCGCCAGCTGGAAAAGCTCCATGACGCGATGCGCGAGGAAGGGCTGGCCGAACCGGTGATCCATCCGTTGGACATGGAGGTCGCCACGCCGAAGGAATACGTCGCGCTGGCGGAGGGGCTGGAGCGCGATTTCGGTCGTCTCGACGGCATCGTGCACTGCGCGGCGAGTTTTGCCGGCCTGAGCCCGATCACGATGCACCGACCGGATGAATGGCTGCGTGCGATGCACGTCAATGTCAACGCGCCTTTCGCGCTGACCCAGGCGTGCCTGCCGCTGCTGGCCCAGGCCAGCGACAGCGCGGTCGTGTTTGTGCTGGACAACCCGGCGCTGCTGCAGCGTGCGCATTGGGGCGGCTATGGCGTGTCGAAGGCAGCGCTGGAGCGCTTCGTGGCGATCCTGCACGAGGAAACCGACGAGAGCCCGCTGCGCGTGCATGCCTTGTTGCCCACGCCCATGCGCACGTCGCTGCGCCGTCTTGCCTATTTCGGCGAAGACATCATGCAGCAGCCGACAGCGGATGCCGCAGCCGCGGCGACCGTCTATCTACTCGGTGCCGAGGCACTGGCGGCACGTGGCGCGGTACTGGATCTGCGCTCCGACCAATCAACGTAGGAGCCCGCTTGCGGGCGATGCCCTTGGTTGGGATTAGGGATTCGGGATTCGCAAGAGCAAGATCAAAAGCATCGCCCGCGAGCGGGCTCCTACGACCGCACATCGCAAACCAGCCCGCAGGGAGTCGAGATGGAAGCGCAGATGACCACGTTGTCGGCGGGAATCATGTTGTTCCTGATCATGGACCCGCTGGGCAATATCCCGTTCTTCCTGAGCTTGCTCAAGGACGTGCCGCCACGCCGGCGGCGCCTCATCATGGTGCGCGAACTTTTGATCGCGCTGGGCGTGTTGCTGGTGTTCCTGTTCGGTGGTCAGCAGTTCCTGCATGTGATGCAGCTGAAGCCGGACTCGATCAGCATTGCCGGTGGCATCGTGCTGTTCCTGATCGGCATCCGGATGGTGTTTCCGCCGGCCGACGGCGGCGGCATTTTCGGCAAGCCGGGGCAGGGCGAACCGTTCATCGTACCGATGGCGATCCCCGGCATCGCCGGCCCGTCGGCGATGGCAGCGCTGCTGCTGCTGACCAATACCCAGCCCGGTCGCACCGCCGACTGGGTGATGGCATTGCTGCTGGCATGGCTGGCTACGTCCGCCATCCTGCTCAGCGCCACCTACCTGTTTCGCTGGCTTGGCGAGAGCGTGCTGACCGCGCTGGAGCGGGTGATGGGCATGCTGCTGATCGCCCTCTCGGTACAGATGTTCATGGCGGGCGTGGCGTCGTTCCTGCATTCGGTGCCGTGACTGCGCGGGTGAACCGCTGTCGCATGATTTTGCGGTCGCGTGATCATGAACAATCATCCAGTTGGCTGATTCAACAAGGATTTTATCGGTTTGCGCGGTGGCGTGCCATCGTCGTTAAAGTGTCATACAATGGTGTTAATCTCATTTAACAACCGGTTGGCACGGGGTTAGTGCCGCCAGCCGAAGGTGCGCAACTCATACTTCAGGTAACGAGCTGCGGTGCGCACCAGCAGGGGCTTTCAAGTGGAGTCGCTACATCGTCTGGGTCGCGCCGGACCAAGGGCACGGTTGAATCCGTGGCGTAATTATTTTCGTTGTGAATCCGAGGGTCGATCAATTTATGAATAGCCGAATTCGCGCCAAACTCTTGCCGCTCGCCATTGCCGCACTGATTGCGGCGGCGCCAGCCATGGCCCAGAACGTGACCTCGTCGGCGGTCGCCGGCCGGGTGGTCGACGCCAGCGGCCACGCCGTCGCCGGGGCCACCGTGCAGATCGTGCACATGCCCTCGGGCACCACCAAGATCGTGACCACCGATGCCGATGGTCGCTACACCGCGCAGGGGTTGCGCGTCGGTGGCCCGTTTGACATCACGGCATCCAAGGCGGGCCTGAGCCAGGCTGAGCACGACAACGTCTATCTGCAATTGGCGCAGGAGTCGGCAATCAACCTGACCCTGCCGGCCAGCGCGGACGCGAAGAACGCCACCAACCTGCAAGCCGTGAAGGTTTCGGGCAGCGCGCTGGCGCAGACCTTCTCGCCGGACAACAAGGGCATTTCCACCAACATATCGAGCCGCGAACTCGAGGCAACGCCGACGCCGGATCGTTCGATCCAGAACATCGTGCGGCTCGACCCGCGCATCGTGGTGACCGACCGCGCGGCGGGTTCGTTTTCAGCCATCGGCCAGAACAGCCGCTACAACAACGTCACCATTGACTCGGTCAGTGCGAACGACCCGTTCGGTCTGAACGCGAATGGCCTGCCGACGCTGGCTACGCCGATTTCCCAGG
Source organism: Rhodanobacter sp. (assembly GCA_035655635.1). Lineage (GTDB taxonomy): Bacteria > Pseudomonadota > Gammaproteobacteria > Xanthomonadales > Rhodanobacteraceae > Rhodanobacter. The sequence continues at coordinate 4,074 of DASRUB010000175.1, forward strand.
ACACCATCGAGGAATACAACATCTCCACGGCGAACTACGACGTGGCGAACCGCCGCGGTGTGGGCGCCACCGTCAATGCGGTGACCAAAAGCGGTACCAACGATTTCCATGGTTCGGTCTATTACGTATTCCAGAACCAGAACATGATCGGGAATAACGAAAACGACGCGGCTTACAGTGGCTTCGATCGCCAGTGGACCGGTGGCGCTACCGTGGGTGGCCCGATCATCAAGGACAAGCTGTTTTTCTTCCTGTCGGCCGAGAAGAGCAAGCAGGTCGGCTCCGGCAGTCCATACGGCCCGGACGGCTCGGGTGCGAGCGTCACGGTGAAGGGCTTGACGCCGGATCAGATACAGCAGGTGGCGGACATCGCCGCCAGCAAATACGGTATCAAGGATATCGGCACCTACGGTGGTGGCAGTACCGATCTGGTGGACAAGCGTTATCTCGGCAAGATCGACTGGAATATCAGCGACAATCATCGTGCCAGCTTCACCTACAGCCGCACCAACGAAAGCAAACCCACCATCGGCGGCAGCAGCACCAACCTGGTGCTGTCCAGCGGCTGGTACAACTCGGTCACGAAGAACACCAGCTACGCGCTGCATTTCTACGATGACTGGTCGGACTCGTTCTCGACCGACACCACCATCTCGTACGCCAAGTTCAGCAAGAACAGCAGCCCGGTTGCCGGTGGCGATTTGCCGGACATCACCGTGTATCCGGTGGGCTACGGTAATCCGTCGGTGGAATTTGGCACCAATTATTCGTATCAGGCCAACGTGCTCGACGTGAAGACCCTGAGCGCCGCGTGGGCGGGTACCTACTACGCCGGCGATCACACCATCAAGGGCGGCTTCGACTACGAAAAAGACACCACCTACAACTTGTTCCTGCAGAACTATTTCGGCAGCTACACCTTCGAGGATTCCAAGGCTCCGGACGGATCCACGATTTCCGGTCTCGACAATTTCCTCGCCGGCAACTATTACCAGTATCGCTACAGCCGCCCGTCGAATGGTCTCGGCCTGAACGATGTCGCCGCCAATTTCGTGCTCAAACAATGGGGAATTTTCCTGCAGGACACGTGGCAGGTGAATGACCACCTGTCGCTGCAATACGGCGTGCGCGTCGACATCCCCTCGATCGGCGACAAGCCCATTTACAACCCGCTGTTTGCGGCTGCACCGGTTGGCAGCAGTTACAACCCGGTGACCCAGACCGGAACGCCGGCCACCGGCGGCTTCGGCCGCACCAACCAGACCACGCCGGGTGGGCAGGTGGTGCAGCCACGGGTGTCTTTCAACTACAACTTCAACACCGAGCTGCTGACCCAGATACGCGGCGGCGCCGGTCTGTTCATTTCCAACCCGCCAGGTGTGTGGATTGGCAATATCTTCTCCAACTCGGGTGCCACGCAGACCCAGTTCAATTGCGGTCCGACGCAGAAAGCACCGTGCAACACCAACCTGCCGGTGTTCAGCCCGGACGCGCACAACCAGAACGACGGTGTCATCGGCTCCGGTCAGCAGACGGTCAACACGCTGTCACCCGGGTTCCGCCTGCCCAGCGTGTGGAAGTTCAGCCTCGGCTTCGACAAGCAGCTGCCGTGGTGGGGTCTGATCGCTACCGCGGATTATGAGCACATCAAGGTGCGCGACTCGATCTTCTACCAGAACCTGAATGTGGGTGCGCCTACCGCCAAATTGCCGGATGGACGATTCAGCTATTACAAGCTGCCGAATCTTGATCCACGTGCAAAGGGGCAGCAATCCCGCTACCTCTCCAATGGTGCCTTCTCCGACGGCACCATCAATCTGGCCGACAGCAGCAGTGGCAGCGCCGACAGCCTTGCGCTGTCCGTGAAGAAGCCGTTCTCCACCACTTGGTCGGGCATGGTCGGCCTCACCTTCAGTCGTGCCACCGAGGTGAACCCGGGCACCAGCAGCGTGGCCCGTTCGAACTACGTCAACAATTACATCTACAACCCTAATGTGGATTCGGCGAGTCCCTCGAATTACTCGATTCCACGTCGTGTCATCGCCGGTCTGAACTGGCAGCATCAGTTCTTCGGCAACTACACCACCAGTGCCAGCATGTTCTACGACGGGCACAATGCTTCGCCGTATAGCTGGACGTTCGGCAATGATGCCAATGGTGATGGCGTCAGCAACGACCTGGTCTATATTCCAAAGCCGGGTGACGTGTCGTTCCGCGCGGGTACCAGCGCCAAGCTGATCGAGCAGTTCTACGACTACATCAAGACCAATGACTATCTGAAGTACCACCAGGGTCAGACGGCCGGCCGCAACGGTGACCGCGCCGGTTGGCTCAATCAGATCGACCTGAGCTTCAGCCAGGAGATCCCCGGCATTTTCAAGGGCAACAAGGGTGTCATCAAGCTCGATGTCTACAACTTCACCAACCTGCTGAACAAGCATTGGGGTATCGAGAAGCGCGCCAACTTCCCGGGCTCCCGCAACCTCGCCGACTTCTATGGTGTGGATGCGAATGGCAAGTACATCTATGACATCAGCTGCGGTGGGGCGAAGACTTGCAGCAACTACATCGACGGCAACGGCAATTACAGTCCGCAACAAGTACCCACCTCGACCTTTCCCACCGACCTCGCGCAGCGTTGGGCCCTGCAGTTGACGGTGAAGTACAGGTTCTGATCCCGTCGTTTGCTTGAACAAGAAACCGGTGCCTGCGGGTACCGGTTTTTTTCACCTTGACCTGTCCATCCGCCCGCGGGAAGCTAACCGACCGCCGCGGCGCTGCATGAGGCAGCGACCGCTTCAGCGGATGGAGATTTCCAAGAATGAACCAAACCCCAGCATCCGACGCTACCGCAGCGACGGTCAGCGCCCGGATCTCGCCGATTGGCGGCCTGGATATCCTCTCGCGCAACGAAGTGGCGAAGCTGCGTGACGCCAGTGGCTCGGGCCTGCACGCCTTGCTGCGCCGCTGTGCGTTGGCCGTGTTGACCTCGGGCAATATCAGCGACGATCCACGTGCGATTCTCGAGCAGTACCCCGACTTCGACATCCAGGTGTTGCAGCAGGACCGCGGCATCAAGATCGAGCTGCAGAACGCGCCGGCGCAGGCGTTCGTCGACGGCCAGATCATTCGCGGCATCAACGAGTTGCTGGTGGCCGTGGTGCGCGACGTCGTATACGTGTCGACCCAGCTGGAGCAGCCAAGCCATGAGCTCGACGGTTCGGATGGCCTGACCCAAGGCGTGTTCGAAATCCTGCGCAACGCGCGCATCCTTCATCCGAACGTCGATCCCAGCCTGGTGGTGTGCTGGGGCGGTCACTCGATCTCGCGCGAAGAGTACGACTACACCAAGGCGGTGGGCTACCAGCTCGGTTTGCGCGGGCTGGATATCTGCACCGGCTGCGGCCCCGGTGCCATGAAGGGGCCGATGAAGGGCGCCACCATCGGCCACTCCAAGCAGCGGCGCCGACGCAACCGGTATATCGGCATCACCGAGCCGGGCATCATCGCGGCGGAGTCGCCGAACCCGATCGTCAATCACCTGGTGATCATGCCGGACATCGAGAAGCGGCTTGAAGCGTTCGTGCGCATGGGTCACGGCATCATCGTGTTCCCCGGCGGCGTGGGCACGGCCGAGGAGATCCTCTATCTGCTCGGTATCCTGTTGCACCCGGACAACGCGCGCATTCCGTTCCCGCTGGTATTCACCGGGCCGCGCGAGTCCGCGACCTATTTCGAGCAGATCGATCGATTCCTGCAGCTGAGCCTGGGCGAGGCGGTGGCGAAGCACTATCAGATCATCGTGGACGACCCGGCGCGGGTGGCGCGCACGATGGTCAAGGGTCTGGACAAGGTCCGCCAGAACCGGCTCGATACGAAAGATGCGTTCTTCTTCAATTGGGCGTTGCAGATTCCGCTGGAATTCCAGCAGCCGTTCCGGCCCACCCACGCGGCGATGAGTGCCCTGCAGATCCGTCACGACCGGCCCGTGCACGAGCTGGCGGCGGACCTGCGTCGCGCGTTCTCCGGCATCGTGGCCGGCAACGTGAAGGAGGAGGGGGTGCGCGCGATCGAACAGCACGGCCCGTTCGCCATCGACGGCGATGCGGACATCATGTGCGCGCTGGACAAGCTGTTGCAGGCCTTCGTCCAGCAGCACCGCATGAAGTTGCCCGGGGGTGCGGCGTACGTGCCGTGTTATCGCGTGGTGACCCATTGAATGGGGTGAGATGGATCGCCGCCACGTCACGTCTTGACAGTTCGTTGCCGCGTCGACAAACTACGCAGCTCACGCCCGAATAGCTCAGCTGGTTAGAGCACTTGACTGTTAATCAGGGGGTCGCTGGTTCGAGTCCAGCTTCGGGCGCCAAAACGGAAAGGCCGGCATGCAATGCCGGCCTTTGCCTTGTGCGCCCGACAGGTGCCGGGACGCCCTTCGCGACACGCCGCGGAAGCTGCTGCGCTCAGCGGACCTTGAACAGCATGGGCGACCGGCCACTACCGCTGTAGGATTCCCGGCGGCGACGATGCATGCGCTCGATCGTTTCCTCACGCCGCGCCTCGGCCCATTCGACCCGGTTCAGCGTCAACTTGTCCTTGTTTTCACCGCGTCGTGACGCCTCATTGTCGCGCCAGCGGTGGAAGTCGCTGTAGGCCTCCATCTCGGGTTGCAACTCGCGCACGCACAATTCGATCACGATCGCGTCGTCGAGAAAGCCAATCACCGGGACATCGTCCGGCACCAGGTCGTCCGGGCTGGAGAAATAGGCCAGCGCGGTCAGCACATTGTCCCGATTCGCCTCGGGCAAGCCAAAGCCGACGTCCTCGACCATCGCAATCATCGTGTCCAGGTGCTTCAGGCGCGTCGTCACGAAATCGGGCAGATTCTTGCTGCGGGTCTCTTCCAGCAGACTGCGCGCGGCCGCCACGATGCTGGCGGCGTTCGCCGCGTCCACCTTGTTCTGTGCGACCTCCGATCTGCGGTTTCGAGCTTCGGCAAACTGCTGCAGATCGGAATCGGTTAACGTAATGCTGATGTCCAGGCTCATGATCGGTGGCTCGCAGGGCGGCGTGGAAAGGGATCAGACTATGCCAGCGACAGTATGGACGTCAATTGGCTGTGAAGCGCGCTCGCGATGGATCGGAGCGGCAACCTCTCGGCACAAACCGTCCGCCCGAGACCTCGGCGGAAGGTATGGCGACTCGGCCCCGTTCAGCTACTATGATGCGAAGTGCACACGCTTTTGGCGCGCCCGGGGACTGTATCGGGCAGGAAGCCAACGAGCCTGCATCGGGGTGGGGCATCATGGAACAGTCATTCAAACGGTCGGTCGACGAATTGCAGGCCATTGTTGCGGCCACGGGCCGGTTTTTCGCGCGCAGCGGTACCGATGAATCGATCCGCATGGCGGTCGACCTGGCGGTAGAAGAGTTGTTCGTGAACATGGTCACGTACAACCGGGGCACCGATCACGACATCCTGCTGGATATGCAAACCTCGCCCGGCGGCGTGAAGGTCAGCCTGACCGATTACGGCGTGGAACCATTCGACCCCTCGCTTGCGCCGGAGGTCGACATCGATGCGCCGCTGGACCAGCGTGAACCCAACGGCCTGGGTTTGTACCTGGTGTCGAAGATGGTCGATTCCGTACATTACGAATATCGCAACCGCCAGAGCAAGGTCACCTTCGTCAAGACGGTGGGGCGGGCAGATGATTGAGATTGGCTACGGCAATGATCGCCAGGTGATGCTCAGTGGCCGACTGGACGCCAGCCAGGCCGAGCGCGCGCAGGCGTTTCTGGATCAGGTGCAGCCGCCGTGCGTGCTCGATCTGGGCGCGCTGGAGTACATCTCGAGCGCTGGCCTGGGCGTGCTTCTGAAGACGCACAAGCGACTGGTGGCAGCGGGGTCCGGGATCCAGCTGATCAATGTCAACCCGCACATCAACGACATTTTCCGCTATTCGGGAATGGACAAGCTGTTCTCGATCGTGACCTCCGGCCACGGCTGAGAGGTTGTGACTATTCAACCTCTCAGGCCGGCCAAGGATGGCTGGGCGCGAATCGAGCACGCAAGCGCTTGATTCGCGTGAGCGAGTACGGGCCTGTGCCGGACTTGCGATAGAAGAAAACCACAGGAAGTGGTTTTCTTCACAAGCTCTGAGCGGCAGTCGGACCCCTGCGCTGCGGCCAGCCGCGACGCCACGATGGCGCAATGACCAACTTTTTCCTGGCTGGGCCGTAGTTATGAGTGTCATGAACGACGAACTGAGCCCCGCGCTCGTGATGCGCCTGCGTGCGCATGACGGAAACGCGTTCGGCCAGTTGGTCAAGTGCTACGAGCGGCCGATGTTCAACCTTGCCTTTCGCATGCTCGGCAACGCCGCGGAGGCGGCGGACGCCACGCAGAACGTTTTCCTGAAAGTATTCGAACACCTGGACGGTTACGACACGAGGTACCGGTTGTTCAGCTGGATCTACCGGATCGCGATGAATGAATCCATCGACCGGCTGGAGCAGCACAAGCGCACGGATGCGGTAACCGATCGCGAGGAAGACGTGCCCCTGACCAGCGGCGCGCGTGGTCCCGAGGAACTGGCCCGCAACGATCAGATGCACGACTTGATACAGGCGACCCTGATGGAACTCTCAGAAGATTACCGGGCGGTCATCGTGTTGCGGCATTTTTCCGAATGCAGTTATGAACAAATGGCGGAGATCCTGCACATCCCGGAAAAGACCGTGAAATCACGGCTTTACAGCGCCCGCCAAGTGTTGCGGGAGAAACTTTGCCAGCGAGGAGTGACCGCAGCATGACCGACGCGCGCAACGTGACGCGGCTGCATGCCGACTGGCTGCATGCCGACATGGACGGCGAGCTCAACCTCGTCGAGCGCGCCCGGCTCGCGTATGCGCTTGCACGTTCGGCTGAGCTGCGCGCGTTGCGCGCCGAACTGCACGAACTCACGTCGGCGCTGCGCCAGGCGGCACCCGTGCCCGCTCTGCCGGAATCCCTGCATCAACGCATCCTGGACACGGCCAGCGTGGCCGCCGCGGAACCGGTGCCCGAAGCGCAATCTCCCACCGCGACGCGCTCACCAACTTTTCGAGCGGCCCACCGTATTGGAAGACGTACGACACGCATTACCGACACTCACCAACGAAGGGGTAACAGCATGAACAAGTTCACGGCAAACCGGAAAGTCCTGGTGGTGAGTCTGGCCATCGCCGTTGCCGCGCTGGCGGGCGGTGTCGGTTACATGGGTGGCATGTTCCCGCACGGTGGCAACGAGATGGCGGCGGCGACGATCGCACCGGCGCAGCGTTACCAGTCGGCTCAGGTGTCCAGCAGCGACATCCATCTGGGCGACCAGAGCGTGGCGAAATTTGTCCAGACCGACGCGTACCAGCAGATCATCAACGATCCGGCGATGTTGACGCTTCTGAAGAGCGATGCGTTCCGCAGCGCCATGGCCAGCAGCGAGATGCGCACCGCACTCGCCAACAGCGACGCGCTGCACTCCGCATTGCAGAGCAGCGACGCGTTCCGGATGGCCCTGGAGAGCAGCGATGCCTTCCGGATGGCCCTGGAGCGCAATGATGCATTCCGCACCGCACTCGCCAGCAACGACGCCTTCCGCACGGCGCTGCAGTCCAATGCGGCATTCCGTTCGGCGCTGCAGTCCAATGCGGCGTTCCGTACCGCGCTGCAGTCCAACGCGGCATTCCGTACCGCGCTGCAGTCCAACGCCGCATTCCGCATGGCGTTGGCCAACAACGACGCGTTTCGCACCGCGCTGATGAACAACGATGCGTTCCGCAGCGCGCTGATGAACAACGACGCCTTCCGCACCACGTTGCAGAACAACGACGCCTTCCGGATGTCCCTGCAGAGCAGCGACGCCTTCCGTACCGCGCTGGAGCGCAATGATGCGTTCCGCACAGCACTCGCCAGCAACGACGCCTTCCGCACTGCGCTGCAGTCCAACGATGCGTTCCGCACTGCGCTGCAGTCCAACGCGGCGTTCCGTACCGCGCTGCAGTCCAATGCGGCATTCCGTTCGGCACTGCAGTCCAACGCGGCATTCCGCATGGCGTTGGCCAACAACGACGCGTTTCGCACCGCGCTAATGAACAACGATGCGTTCCGCAGCGCGCTGATGAGCAACGACGCCTTCCGTACCACGTTGCAGAACAACGACGCGTTCCGGATGTCCCTGCAGAGCAGTGACGCGTTCCGTACCGCGCTGGAGAGGAATGATGCGTTCCGCACCGCACTCGCCAGCAACGACGCCTTCCGAACTGCGCTGCAGTCCAACGATGCATTCCGCACTGCGCTGCAGTCCAACGCGGCGTTCCGTACCGCGCTGCAGTCCAACGCGGCATTCCGTTCCGCGTTGCAGTCCAACGCGGCATTCCGCATGGCGCTGGCCAGCAACGACGCGTTTCGCACCGCGCTGATGAATAACGATGCGTTCCGCAGCGCGCTGATGAACAACGATGCCTTCCGCGCGCAACTGGCCAATGTCGCCGCGCTGCGCACGGCGTTGATGAGCAACGACGCGTTCCGGACCGCGCTGATGAGCAACGATGCGTTCCGTAATGCGCTGCAGAGCTCAGCCTTCCGCCAAGCCATGCAGAACCAGGCGTTCCGCACCGCGCTGCAGAGTTCGGCCTTCCGCCAGGCACTATTCAGCAGCGATGCAGCCCGCACCGCCTTGCAGCGGAGCAATGTGCAGTAGGTAGCGGGTCGGACCGCCACGGGGTATTGCGGCGAGGTGGCGGTCCGGGGCATAGGGGCGAATCCGTCCGCGACATGCGGGCGGATTCACCGTGTTTGCGGTAGGCTGCGCGCGGGGTAGCGCCGATTTTGCTTGCATGGTGGGGGACTACAGTGAGGCGATCGGGATTCGTGCGGCTGATGGTGGTGGCGCTGGCCGCCGCCGCGTTGCCAGGTGCCGCTGCGGCGGCGTCATTCCAGTTGCAGAGCCTCGAGACCAAGGACCTGCGCGTGTTGTACACGCCGGACAATGCCTATCTCGTGCCGCATGTCGCACGCAGTTTCGAGAATTCGCTGTGGTTCCAGGAGAAAACATTCCACTGGACGCCGTGGGACCGCACCACGGTGGTGCTGGCCGACATCAGCGACTACGGCAACGGCGGCACTTCGGTCGCGCCGTTCAACGAAGTCACCGTCTTTATCGCGCCGGACAGCAGGATCTTCGAGACCTCGCCCGGCAGCGAACGCCTGTTCATGTTGGCCAATCACGAGCTGGTGCACGCCGCGACGATGGACGGCTGGAACCAGCGCGACGCCTTCTGGCGGAAGTTCCTCGGCGGCAAACCGCGGCCCGTCGACGCGCACCCCGAAACCATCCTGTATGAATACCTGACCACGCCGCGGATGGACGTGCCGCGCTGGTTCCAGGAAGGTATTGCCGTGTACATGGAAACCTGGATGGCCGGTGGCATTGGCCGCGCGCAGGGTGCGTATGACGAGATGGTGTTCCGCGCGATGGTTCGCGATCACGCGCATTTCTACAGCCCGCTCGGGCTGGTGTCGGTCGGCACCGCGGTCAATTTCGAGACCATGACCAATGCCTACCTGTACGGCACCCGTTTCATGACCTACCTGTCGCTGCGGTACTCGCCGCAGAAGCTGCTCGACTGGTTCATCCGTACCCCGGACAGCAAGCCCTACTACGCCGCCAGGTTCAAGCAGGTTTTCGGGATCACCCTGGACCAGGCGTGGACCGACTGGATCGCGTGGGAACATACCTTCCAGGAAGCCAACCTCAAGAAGGTCCGCGAGTATCCGCTGACCAGGCCGACGCCGCTGGCGTCGCACGCGCTGGGCTCGATGTCGCGCTACTTCATCGACCACGGCAAGCTGATTGGTGCGTTCCGCTATCCCGGCAAGCTCGCGTACGTGGGCGTGCTGTCGTTGAAGGACGGCAGCATCCGCCATGTGGTCGACATCAAGGGCTCGGTCAAATACCTGGTCACCTCGGCCGCTTACGATCCCGCGACGCACACCTTCTTCTACACCCAGAACAACCTCGATTACCGCGATCTGATGGCGGTGGATATCCGCACCGGCAAGGTTCGGCGGCTGCAAAAGCGCGACCGCATCGGCGACCTGGCGTTTGACGCGGCCGACCGCTCGCTGTGGGGCCTGCGCACCGCCAACGGTTATGTGACGGTGGTCCAGATCCCGTACCCGTACAAGACATGGCACCAGGTGCACACCTTCCCGTATGGCGTGGAGCCGTTCGAGCTGGATGTGTCCCACGACGGCGGCATGGTGTCGATGTCGGTGGCCGAACCGAACGGCAGCAATTTCCTGCACGTGTACAAGACTGCCGACCTGCTCGCCGGCGGGACCGTGCCGTTCGCGAAGTACAGTTTCGGCCAGGGCACGCCGGAGGGCTTCGTGTTCACCAGGGACGATCGCCAGATGGTTGGCAGCTCCTACTACACCGGCATTTCCAACATCTATCGCTACGATCTGGCGAGCGGCAAGATGGATGCGATGAGCAACGCGGAGACCGGTTTCTTCCGGCCAACGCCGCTGCCTGACGGCAAGCTCGCGGTGCTGGAATATACGGGGCAGGGTTTCCTGCCGGCCGAGATCGATGCCAGGCCGCTCGACGACCTGAGTGCGATCAACTTCCTCGGTACCGAGGTGGCCGAAAAGCATCCGATCGTGAAGACCTGGGGCGTCGGTTCACCCAGCAAGATCGACCTGGACACGCTGGTCACGAAGAGGGGCGTGTACAAGCCCGCCCAGGAGATGCGCCTGCAAGCCCATTACCCCATGGTCGAAGGCTACCAGGGCGCTGGGGCGGTGGGCTGGCACACCCAATTCGGCGACACCTTGAGCCTCTACACGCTCGGCATCGACGCCGCGGCGTCGGTCGGCGGACCCACCGACCGCGGGCAACGCTACCACCTCTCGGTCGATTACAAAGCGATGAACTGGGAGGTGCGCTACTGGCATAACCACTCGGACTTCTACGATCTGTTTGGCCCGGTACGTACCAGCCTCAAGGGCGATTCGCTGCTGCTCGGTTACAAGCGCGCACTGATCTTCGACACCCCACGCCAGCTCGACTTCAGCGCCAGCACCGCTTACTACACGGGCCTTGCCACGCTGCCCGGCTTGCAGAACGTCGCCTCGCAAGTCAAAAGCATTTTTGTCACCCGCGCGGGGTTGAAATACACCGACCTCAAATCGTCGGGGGGAGCGGTCGACCGCGAGCAGGGGATCGGCTGGAATGTCGACGCGGCGACCTTCGTCGCCAACGGCCGCACCATCCCGCAGTTGCGCGCAGGGTTCGATTTCGGCTTCATGCTGCCCGTACCGCACACCTCGCTGTGGCTGTACAGCTCGGCGGGAGTATCCGGCGGCAGCCGTGCCAACAACCTCGCCAATTTCTACTTCGGCGGCTTTCAGAACAACTACGTCGACAACCAGGACCCCAAGCATTATCGTGAATTCGACAGCGCTCCCGGCTTCGAGATTGATGAAATCGCGGGCCACACGTTTGCCAAGTCGACCCTGGAATTGAACCTGCCGCCGCTGCGTTTCGAGAATGTGGGGACGCCCGCGTTCTATTTGAAGTGGATCCGACCGGCGCTTTTCACCGGTATTCTCGTCACCAACCCAAACCACCATGACCTGCGCCAGACCGCGCGCGATGTCGGCCTTCAGCTCGACCTCGATTTCGAAGTCCAGAACCACCTGCCGATGACGCTGTCCGCGGGTTACGCCAAGGGCTTCAACGGCCCGCGCGGCAACGCGGATGAGTGGATGATTTCGTTGAAGATCCTGTGACGATGGCAGCCACCCCGTCCCTGCTGAGCCTGTTGAGCATCGTCCCGGTTGGCTTGCTGCCGGTGGTGACCTTCCTGCTGTTGCTGGTCTACCTGGACAGCTACCGGATGGTGCGCGTGCGCCTGGTCGTGGCGATGATCGTCGCCGGCGGCGCGGTGGCCGGGCTGTGCTATGTCTTGAACGGCGAGCTGATGGATTTGCTCGGCATGAACCTGGTGCATTACTCGCGCTGGGTGGCGCCGGTGGTCGAAGAGAGCTGCAAGGCACTCGTGGTGCTGTGGTTGTTCCGCACCCACCGCATCGGCTTCCTGGTCGACTCGGCGATACTCGGCTTCGCGGTCGGCACCGGGTTTGCGGTCGTCGAGAATTTCTATTACCTGTATCTCACCACCAACACCACGCTGGTGGTCTGGATCGTGCGCGGATTCGGTACCGCCTTGATGCATGGCGGCGTGGTGGCGATCTTTGCGGCGGTGTCACAGACGATGTCCGAGAACCACCTGCGCTTCCGCCTCGTGGACTATATGCCAGGGTTGCTCATCGCCGTCTCGGTGCATTCCATCTTCAACCACTTTTTCGTCTCGCCAGTGCTGTCCGCCGTGGGGACCTTGCTGATCCTGCCGCCGATGCTCTACCTGGTGTTCCGCACCAGCGAACGGCGCACCCACCACTGGCTGGAAGTTGATTTCGACGAAGACTCCGAGCTGATGCAGATGATCGACTCGGGCAACTTCAGCCAGTCACCTGCCGGCATTTTCCTGACCGGGCTGCAGCAAAGGTTCGACGGCACGGTCGTGGTGGACATGCTTTGCTACCTGCGCGTGTACACGGAGCTCGCGCTGCGCGCCAAGGGCCTGCTGCTGATGCGCGAGAATGGACTGGACGTGAAGATGGATGCGGAGACGCGCGACAAATTCACCGAACTGCACTACCTGGAGGGCAGCATCGGCATCACCGGCTGCCTGCTGATTCGTCCGTTCCTGCAGATGAGCAGCAAGGACCTGTGGCAACTGCACGTACTCGGCAAATAGGTTCCGCGCGCCCGCAGGAGCGCACCCTGCACGTCCGCAAAAACGCGCGTCATTACGCGGGGAGGCGCCGTACCAGGACCAGCGTGACATCGTCGGCCGCCGCCACGCCGCCGGCAAAGGCTTCGGCCGCTGCCAGCAGTTGTTCGCACAACGTCGCCATCGGCAGGTGCTGCCCACTGCGAATGACTGCGCCAACGCGGTCCGGACCGAACTCGGCATCGTGTGCGTCGGTGCGCTCATACAGTCCGTCGGAAATCAGCGCCAGGATGTCGCCCGATGCCAGCGACAAGGTGACCGCCTCGGGTACCTGCTCAAGCTGCAGCACGCCCACCGGGAAGGTGCTGGGCTGGTGCCACTCGCAGCGGCCATCGGCAGCGTGGAAATGCAGGATCGGCCCCTGGCCGGCGGAGTGATAGCGAACGGTATGCGCCGCCGCGTCCAGGAAACCCATGAACGCGGTGAGGAAGCGATCATCCGGCAGATCCTCGGTCAACTGGTTGTTGACGTGCCGGTACGCCTGATCCAGGTCGGCGCCCAAACGAAACGCGACGCGCAGCATGCCCTGCATTTCCATCGCCGACAGCGCGGGGCCGAAACCGTGACCGGTGGCATCGCCGAGCAGCAAGAAGACCCCAAGCTGCAGCGGCACCACGTCGAACATGTCGCCACCGGCGTAGGTCGCGGGCTGGAAATGCCCGTGCAGGTCGTAGCCGGGCACCGACGGCATCTCGGTCGGCAAGGTGCTGCGCTGGATCGCACGTGCCACTTCGACTTCCGTGCGCAGCGTACTGGCCGCATTGCCGGCCGAATCGTAGCCGGCCTGCTGCAGGGTCAGCGCGCCTTGCGCGGCGAGGAGCTGCGCCACGAACACGTCATCCGCGTCGAAGCCGGCGCGTTGCTGGTGCAGCAACTGCAGCACGCCGAGCACGCTGCCGTCGGCAGCCAGCAGCGGCAGGTTCAGCGCGGCACCTGCGTGGGCGTCATGCTCACGATCGGCCAGCGTGACGTCGGTGACGTCATCGGCCTCAGCCAGATCGGTCGTGAGCAGCATGCTGCCGCTCAGCGCGCAACGGCCCACCAGACCCGCACCGACTTGCAGGCGCGGTGGTGGTTCACGCGCCGGGACCAGCAGCACCAGCTCGCCCTCTTGCGGGTCGCGCCGCCACAACGCCGCGGCGCGCGCGTGGGTGCGCGAGCAGGTGGCCGCGACCAGGGCCACCAGCGGCCCGTCATCCGCGGTCGATGAGCCCGCCAGCGCGCGGGCCGCCGCCAGCGCAAGTTCAAGCGGGTCTTTGCGGACAGGCGCGCCGGCACCGGGCGTCAAAGCGTTCACGACCCACTCCTGGCCGGGAGCGCCATGGCGCCAGGCAGTTTTTCACGCAGCAGCGGCAACCCGCGCAACCATGCAAGCGCGGCCAGGCGCGGGAAGCCCTCCCGCAGCTTGACGAACGAGCCGCCAGGCAGGGTGCTCGCAACGTCTTCAGCGTTTTTCATGGCCCGGTCCGGCAAGGCAAAAACTGCCGGCATCCTCGCATGGCGCGCAGGCGCCGGCAATGCATGGCGCACGGTGCGCCGCGCCCCTGCTGGCGCGAGTTGCGCGCAGCACGTTGCGCCGTTTGAGTTCGGCGAAGAACGAGGGCTCGCTCACGGCGTCGATCCGGCCGTCGCCATTGCCGTGTCTGCATGCGCCGGTGTGGCGGCGGCGGCCGAGGCCGCGACTACCGGAGACGCCACACGGCTGCTCGCGCCCGCCGGGCTCGCCGCGCCGGGCAGGGTTACCGTGAACTTGATCTTCGCCAGTTGCTCGGGCGCGAAACCCGCGTTGCGCAGCAAGGGCAGCCAGCGCGGGTCGGTATGGAGCTTGGTGACCAGCGTATCTATCTGCGCACCGGGCAGCTCCGGGTCGGCGCCCTGCACTGCCTTGTCCAGCCACGCAAACGCCGGATCGGCCTCGCCACGGTACGCATAGATGGTAGCGATGTAGTACGGACTAGCCTTGGCGTACTTGGCGATCAACGTCGCTAGCGCGGCATCGGAGGGCTTCTTCTGTCCGAGCGCATGGTAGGCCAGCGCCATGACGATCAAACGCTCTTCCTCGATCTTCGCCTGTTGTATCTGTGCCAGCGCCGCCTTGGCATCGCCCTTGAGCACGAGTGCCTCGCCAATCAAGAATTGCGCGCCGCCGTAGCCTGGGCTCAGGCTCAGCACCGTGCGCCACTTCGTGATCGCCTCGTCATAGCGGCCGGCTTGGAAATAGTCGAGGCCAAGCCAGAACAGAGCCGCTGGATTGACCGGATCGCGCGCGACCTGGTATTCGCTGACCGCAGTCGCCGGCGGCACGCGGCCGAGGGCTAGCAGCAGGACGGCGCTGTTGCCGAGGACATCAAGATCGGTCGGATCCAGCTCCAGCGCGCGCTGGAAGTGCCGTGCCGCACCAGGCAGGTCGTACTGCCCCATCGCGATGACGCCGAGCTCTGCATGCGCCGGCGCATAGTCCGGGTCGATCGCTAGCGCCGTCTCGGCCGCGTCGCGCGCTTGGCGCCACCCCTGGTTGACTGGTAGCATGCCATCGACCGTCTCGCCGACGAAGTTGCTGGCAAGTCCGGTCCACGCCGGCGCGTAGCGCGGATCGATCGCCAGCGCCTGGCGGTACAGCGCATCGGAGGACTTCCCGGCGTCGGCCGTGCCGTGGTTCGCAAGCTGGCGCGCCTGCAGGTACAACGCATAGGCCTTCGGGTCGGTTGCGAGCGCCTTGGGCGCCGCACTGAGCAGCTTGATCTTGAGATTCTTCACCACGTCTGCCGCAATGCCGTCCTGGATCGCGAAGATGTCGGTCAGCTTGCGGTCGTAGCTGTGCGACCAGATCTGGTAACCGTCGGCGCCACGCACCAGTTGCGCGCTGACCCGTACTTCGTCGCCTTCCTTGAACACCGAGCCTTCCAGCACGTTGGCTACGTGCAGCTTGGCCGCGATTGCGGGAATATCCAGGCCTTTGCCCTGGAACGAGAACGACGAAGTACGCGCGGCCACCCGCAGCGGCTGCACTTCGGTCAACAGGTTCAGCAGATCCTCGGCGATGCCGTCGGCAAAATAATCCTGCTGCTTGTCGCTGCTTTCGTTGGTGAACGGCAGCACCGCGATAGAGTTGGGCGGCGCTGTGATGGCAGGAGAAGCGACTTCGTTCACCCCGTGGTGCAGGACGAAGGTGTTGGTCAGCAGCAGCACGATCGCCAGCGCCATCACGCCGGAGATCCAGATATTGAGCTTGCGCCCGGTGGCGTGGGCGATCGAATCGCCCGGATCGATCTCGCTCTCGCGCTTCAGCCCGCTCGG
Organism: Rhodanobacter sp.; assembly: GCA_035655635.1. Classification (GTDB taxonomy): domain Bacteria; phylum Pseudomonadota; class Gammaproteobacteria; order Xanthomonadales; family Rhodanobacteraceae; genus Rhodanobacter. The sequence continues at coordinate 20,274 of DASRUB010000175.1, forward strand.
GGTGAACTCATAAAACCAGGCGAAGGCAAGCCAGAACGGAAAGCCGATGACGCCGGCGATCACAAACCAGCGCGTGATCCAGTCCGGCGCACCGAACGAAGGTCCCAGTTGCGCGATGCCCTGCGCCAGTGCCCACACCGCGCCGGCATACAACACGCCCGCACGCAGCACGTTGCGGCGCTTGAGTTCAGCGATCAGCTTCATGCGCGCTTGCTCATCTCACTCACTCCCACACGTACTCACCGGAAGCATCCCGGTGGCAGCCATCGGGCGGCCCGAACCGGTCCCACAGGGTGGTCAATCCTGCATGGCGCACGAAGGCGTGGAACTCCGGCGAGCCGCGCGTTGGCCGGAACGAGGGCATCCAGAACCGCGGGAAATACAGCGTATCGGTGATCGAGCGGAGCCGCAGGCCAAGCTCCAACGCACGCGTGGTTTCACCCATCACCAGCAACACGTACGGAATCGCGCCCGGCAGCCAGCGCGGTTTCGCGGCGACGATGCGGTCGATCAGTTCCTGCGCGCGCGCGCGCGCCGCGGCATCGCCGTAGGCACCCTGCGCGAGTATCGCCAATTGTTCGCCGGACAATCCCTCCGCCAGCATCACCAGGCCGCGCGCCAGCTGCGTGGCGGCTTCCTGGAACTGACCACGCGCGGCCATCACCTCGTGCATGCCCAATCCCGCGTGCGCCAGTCCGAGGTCCGATGCCTTGCGGAACAGGCTTTCGGCGTGCCCCAGATCGCCATGGATGACATGGCCGATGCCCCGCCACAGCATCGCGGCCGGATACAGCGGGTCGATCGCGAGCGCTTGCTCGAGATTCGCGCATCCCCAGTCCACGTAACCGACGTTGATCGCCAGCGCTCCCGCCCAATACCGGACCGCCGTATCTTCGGGCTGCAACTGCAGCGCCTGCTCGATGGCCGCACGGCTCTCGATGAACCGGTGCGCGGAGTGGAACACCAGCGCGATCGCCGAGTAGGGCTCGCCCAGGCCCGGATCGAGCGCGCTGGCCGCGGTCGCTGCCGCCGTGACGTTCGCGATCGCCGTATCCGCCATTTCCGGCGAATAGTTCGGCTGCAATGCGTAGACGGCGGCCAGCCGCGCATGCGCGCGTGCAAACCCGGGATCAAGCGCGATCGCCTTTCTCAACATCTCGACCGACTGCGCAAGATGCGCCACGTCACGCCGATTGAAGATGTCGCTGGCCTGCAAGTACAAGCGGTAGGCTTCCGGATCGTCGGTCGCCACCGGCACCAGCCGTTGGCCGCCGTGCAGGATCACGTCGAATTCGCCGGCGACCGCGCGGGCGATGCGTTCCTGCAGTTCGAACACGTCGGACAGGTCGCCGTCGAAATTTTCCGACCACAGGTGGTAACCGTTGTCGGTGCGGATCAATTGCGCGGTGATACGCATCCGGTCTCCGTGCTTGCGCACCGAACCTTCCAGTACGTGCGCCACCACCAGCGTTCGGCCGATGCTGCGCAGATCCTCGTTGCCGCTTCTGAACGAGAACGACGACGTGCGCCCGGCAACTTTGAGATCCTTGAGCTTGACCAGCGCGTTGAGAATCTCTTCGGCGACGCCGTCGGAAAAATATTGCTGGTCATGCGCCGGTGACAGATCGGCGAACGGCAGCACGGCGATGGATTTGAACGGAATCGTCAGTGCGGCATCCGCGCTCGCGGAAGCGCTCGCGGGAGCCGTCGGTGCGGCCAGCGCTGCCGGCGCGGGAGCGACGGTTTCCTTTCTGACACCCCCCGGTCCCGCGTCGAACAGCCAGGACAGGATCAGGGCGATCGGAAAACCCAACGCCATCGCGAAGGTGATGAGGCGCGGGACCCAGTCCGGCAGGTTCAGTTGCGGCGCGACGGTGGCGGCGACCTGGATCAGCAGCCAGCCGACCACCAGATAGGCCGCAGCCACCTTGAATACTTTGCGACGCCTGAGTTCGGCGATGAGATTCAAGGCTTTTCTCGCGCGAGTGCCCGCAGCCCACTGCGGATTTCCGGGTAGTAGAGCATCAAGTTGTCCTGGTTGGTGCCACCTCGGCAATGCGCAGGCGCAGGAGCTGGAGGAACTGTGGATCGTTGCGCAGAACCGCGGCGCTGGTGGCAAGCACCTGCGGTGGCAGGCCTGATGAGCACGGATGGTCCAGTGAATGCGCAATGCCCTTGTAGTCGCCGGTGTCCACATGCCGGTCGCCGCAGGTCGCGGCAAGCGCCTGCTGGACGTCATAAGAGATCGCCATGCGGAACGCCTTGCGATAGGGATTGTTCGAGCCTTCGTCCAGGATCGTGTTGAATGCCGGAAGGGTGTAGAGGTCCATGGCCAGATCGCGCAGTGCCGGATCGCTGATTAGGCCGATCTCGCCGGTGGAAGTCAGTTCATCGTAGGTGGCGCGGCGGCGGGCGGTGAATTCGAACTGCGTGGCGCGATACCCGGCGATCAGCAGCGCCTCGTCCGACAATGGCGTCTTGCCGGAGAGCGCGTCTGCCGCCCACTTCGCGCTGGCAAGGACATCATTGGAATAGCCGACCTGATACTCCCAGGCCCACGCCTCCACCCGCAGGTCGGCGCGCAGTCGCTGGGTGAAGTCGGCCGACTTGGCGCCGGTCTGGCGGTTCTCGTTCCAGTTCGAGGCCTGCAAACCGATGAACACGCCGAGCACGACCACGATCAGTTCGATGGCCAC
>DASRUB010000176.1:0-3412 GCA_035655635.1 Rhodanobacter sp.
CCCTTGGCCAGGTTCGCGGTGACGATCAGCGGCAGCATCTCCGGGGTCAGGCCGACCGCCACCGACAAGGCGAACAAAAACGCCTCCAGCCAGTCGTGCTTGCCGAAGCCCTGGATCAGGAACACCACCGGCACCATCACCGCCATGAAACGGATCAGCAGCCAGCTGACCGAATTCACGCCGCGATCGAAACTGGTCTGCACACGCTGACCGGACATGCTGTGCGCCAGCGAACCCAGGTAGCTGCGCGCGCCGGTGGCCACCACCACCGCCATGGCGGTGCCGCTGACCACGTTGGTGCCCATGTAGCAGACGGTGGGCAGATCCAGCGGGTTGTCGTGGTCGGCCGGCTCCGCTTGCGCCGCCAGCCGCGCGGGCGCGGATTTTTCCACCGGCAGCGATTCGCCGGTGAGGATCGCCTGGCTGATGAACAGGTCCTTCGCCGTGAGCAGGCGCAGATCCGCCGGCACCATGTCGCCGGCGGCCAGATGCACGATGTCGCCGACCACCAGCTCGACCACCGGCACTTCGATCTGCTCGCTGTGGCCGTCGGAGGCCTGCCGCGTCACCGCGGTGGTATTGCGCACCATCGCCTTGAGCTTCTCGGCGGCGCGCGAGGAACGGTACTCCTGGGTGAAACTCAGCAATACGCTGATGCCGACCATCACCGCGATGATGATCGGCCCGGTGAGGTCACCAGCATCGGTCGCCAGCTCCACCCCGGCGAGCACCAGCAGCACGATGATGAACGGGTTCTTGAACGCGCGCAGCAACTGCAGCGACCAGTGCGGCGGCTTTTCGTGGGATACCTCGTTGGGGCCGTCGCGATGCAGCCGCGTCTCGATCTGTTCCTCGTCGAGTCCGGCCGGCGTGCTCTCCAGCGCTTCCAGCAATTCGCCGTTGGCGCGAAACGCTTCCTGCGCCACCGCCGTACGCAGCACGGCCGCGGCCTTGCCTGTCGCCTTGCCGGCGACGATCTGACTGGATAGCTTGCTCATGACCCGCTTCCGTGATTTTGCTGATGGCTGTCGCCGGTGCGAGTCTGCGGAATCACTCCGCCAACAATGTCACGGCCACTGCGTTTGGTCGCGCCCGCGACCCCCACGGCATCGCTGGTGGAGGCCATCCCTTGCATGACGTGACGACGACCATCAGCGGCTGGACGCCAGCGCAAGATGGACGCGCGACGTTGCATCGGCCTGGGTCGGCAGCACGGCCCGGCTGTCCACCGCCCGGGGGTCCGCCGGCCGGCTGTCCACCGGCGGGGTGCGCTGCTGCAGTTCGGTCACGTTGTTGCCGACCGGCGCTGCCAGCGGGGCGGGCACGGTGACCGCGTAAGCTCGGCGCGCGGCCGCACGACGGCCAGCCAGCAGTTGGCGCAATGGACGCAGCAGCAGGGATTTGCGAAGGAGTTTCATCGGCCCATCTCCTCGTAACGACGCCGGTGGCGTCGTCAGGGGTGGGCCGGACTTTCCCTAGCCGGGGAAAGCACCAGCCGACCGCAGGCGGTCGCCGCAGGCGTTCAACTTGTTGTTGTGCGGCGCCGGCACCCGAAGCGAGCGGATGTCGACGTTGCGACTAGGGTAGACGTCCATATGCCTTGGTTTGTCAGGACTGGGAACCAACCGGCGCAGCGCGCCGGTGGGCGCGCGCATTGTCGTGCTGCGCTGCGAAAGTGTCAATCTCGGCCGCTGCGAAAGTTCCTGCGGGTAGTGCCTGCTTCAGACCACCCGATGCAGCGCCAGGCCATGTTGCACCAGCGGATTCACCAGCCAGTGATCGAGCAGCAGGAACGCAAACAACGCCATCAGGTACACGATCGAATACTTGAACACCTTCATCGCGAACAACTCGTCGGGCGGGTTCAGCAGCCGGATCGCGTAGTACAGGAAGCCCAGGTCGAGCACCACCGCACCACCCAGATAGATCAGCCCGCTCATCCCGGTGAGCGCCGGCAGCAGGGTCACCAAGGTCAGCAGGATGGTGTAGAACAGCACCTGCCAGCGCGTGTACACGACGCCGTGGGTCACCGGCAGCATCGGCACGCCGGCGCGCGCGTAATCGTCGCGGCGAAAGATCGCCAGCGCCCAGAAATGCGGCGGCGTCCACACGAAGATGATCAGGCACAGCTGCAGCGCGAACGCGTGCAACTCGCCGGTCACCGCGGTCCAACCCAACACCGGCGGAATGGCACCGGCCAGGCCACCGATCACGATGTTCTGCGGCGTCGCCCGCTTCAGGTAACGGGTGTAGACCAGCGCATAACCGATCAATCCGGCGAAAGTCAGCACCGCGGTCAGCCGGTTGACCAGCAGCGCCAGCACCACCATCGAGGCAACGCCCAGCAGCACGGCAAACAGCAAGGCCTGGTGCGCGTTGAGCTTGCCGGTGGCCAGCGGGCGGCGCGCCGTACGCGCCATCAGCTTGTCGATCCGCTCGTCGATCAGGTGATTGAACGCCGCCGCCGAACCGGAGGCCAGCCAGATCCCCAGTGTGCCGAATACCAGCGCGCGCCACGGCGGAATCCCGGGCACGGCCAGGAACATGCCGATCACGGCACAGAACACCAGCAGCGCGACGATGCGTGGCTTGGTCAACTGCAAATATTCGTGGATCAATTCCATCTCAACAGGACTCCGCTGGCATCGGCGCGACACGGGTGCGCGCCAACGTGGCCAGCAAGGCAAACAACAACAGGGCGGCCACGCCATTGTGCGCGGTCGCCAGCGGCAACGGCAGCCCGAAATACACGTTGCTGATCCCCAGCAACACCTGGCACAGCAGGGTCAGCACGATCGCCAGGGCGTAACCACGCAGTCCGCGCCGCGCCGTCTTGTACACCAGCCAGCCAAGATAGCAAAACACCACCAGCGCACCGATCCGGTGGGCGATCTGGATGGCGCTGCGCGCCGCCATGTCCAGCACGCCGCCCTCGTAGTTCACGCCGATGCCGCGCCACAGCACGAAACCCTGGTGGAAATCGGTCGGCGGCGCCCACTGGCCCAGGCATTGCGGAAATGAACCGGGTCCGTAACCGCACGCCAGCGCGGCGTAGTTCGACGAGGTCCAGCCGCCCAGGGCAATCTGGCACGCCAGCAGCACCAGGCCGACGATCACCAGCCGCCGCAAACCGGCCAGGCGGCCGTCAGGCGCCGCCACGCCGACAAAGCGCAGCGCCACGTATGCCAACAGGCCAAACGTAAGCATGCCGCCCAACAGGTGGCTGGTGACCACGATCGGTTTCAGCAGCAAGGTGACCGTCCACATGCCAAGCATGGCCTGGAAGATGATCACCGCCAGCGCCAGCACGCAGATCTTCCAGGCGCCCGGCCGCGGCAGCCGAAACGCCACGATCAGCGGCAGCGCGATCGCGCAGGCCGCCAGCAACGACGACCATCGGTGTTCGCCGCTC
>DASRUB010000177.1:0-23453 GCA_035655635.1 Rhodanobacter sp.
CCCGCGTTGCCGTCGTCGATCGGCTTGAGCGCGTTGAGCACCTTCAATTTTTCGTCGCGCACGGCGTCCGGCGCCAGTGACGCGGGCGGCTCCATCGCCACCATGCACAGCAGCTGCAGCATGTGGTTCTGCACCATGTCGCGCAGCGCGCCGGCGCGGTCGTAGTACGCACCGCGATGGCCGACGCCCAGCGTTTCGGCCACGGTGATCTGCACGTGGTCGATGTGCGCGGAATTCCACAGCGGCTCAAACAGCGCGTTGCCGAAGCGCAGCACCAGCAGGTTCTGCACGGTTTCCTTGCCGAGGTAGTGATCGATGCGAAAGGTCTGCGTTTCGCTGAACACCTTGCCGACCGCGTCGTTGATCTGGTTCGCACTTTCCAGGTCGCGGCCGATCGGCTTTTCCATCACCACGCGCGACTGGCCCAGATTCAGCTCGTGCTCGCCGAGGCGCTTGCACAGGTCGACGAAAAGCTCGGGCGAGGTGGAGAGATAGAACACCCGCACGTGTTCGGGTTCAGCCTGGATCAAGGCGGCGAAATCGTCCCAGCCGTCATCCTTGCGTGCATCGAGCGAGCGATAGAACACCTGCTTCAGGAATTCGTCGAGCTTGGCCGCATCGCAGATCTTCAGCAGTGCCTCGCGCAGTTGCGCGCGGTAGCCGGCGTCGTCAAGCGCTTCGCGCGCCACGCCGACGACACGGCTGCTGGATGGAATCTGACCGCCCAGGAAGCGGTGGAACAGGGCCGGCAGAAGTTTGCGCACGGCGAGGTCGCCGGTGCCGCCGAAAATCACCAGGTCGAACGGTTCGACCGATTGCTGGGAAGCTGTCACGCGAGTACCTCGACACGATGCCGGTGGGGGGCCGGTGGGGGGCCGGTGTTGGACCGTTGTGGGCAGTGGCCGCCTCGCGGCTGCTGCGCCGGGTGAGCGTATAGCATACCAGTGAAAGACCAGCAGGAACACCGTCATGCATACGAATTCATGATCCGGCGTCTCCAGCCTGAAATCCCCGGTTTGAAGCCGTCCACAGCGCCACCACCGCAGCGACGACTTGCGGTGGGTGGATAGCTATTGGTATGGTGACTGGCATGGAAACCGCCCTGAGCTCGGAATATCGCCGGATCTGCCACGACCCGGCCAGCCACCAACCGCTGGCCTATCTGCGGCTGCGCCAGGCGATCCGCAACGTCGTGCAGCAGCGCGATGTCGAACCCGGCCACGCGCTGCCCAGCGAGCGCGACCTGTCGCAGGCGCTGAAGTTGTCGCGGGTGACCGTGCGCAAGGCGATCGCCGGCCTGGTCGAGGAAGGCATGTTGACCCAGCGCCACGGCGCCGGCACTTTCATTGCCGAGCGCATCGTCAAGCCGATGTCGCGGTTGACCAGTTTCACCGAGGATCTGCGCGAGCGCGGCCTGCATCCACGTTCGGAGTTCTTCGAGCGCGGGATCGGCGAGGTCACGCCGGAAGAGTCGATGGCGATGAACCTGTCGCCGGGCTCGCTGGTGGTGCGCCTGCACCGCCTGCGCTACGGCCAGGACGAGCCGCTGGCGATCGAGCGCAGCGTGGTGCCGGCCAGCGTGCTGCCCGATCCGATGCTGGTGCACGATTCGCTGTATGAGGCGCTTGAGAAGCTCGGCTGCCGCCCGCGCCGGGCATTGCAGCGCTTGCGCGCGATGTCGCTCAACGTGCAGCAGGCGCGCCTGCTGCATGTCGCCGTCGGCAGCGCCGGCTTGAATATCGAGCGTCGCAGCTTTCTGGATGACGGTCGCGTGGTCGAGTTCACCACCTCGTGGTATCGCGGCGACATCTACGATTTTGTCGCGGAACTGCACACCGACTGAAGGACAGACATGAGCGCCAACCACACCCAGATGTTTCGCGAAGCGCACGAATCGGCCCAGGTCGTGGCGCGCCAGTTTGCCGCCAATGAAGCGGTGGTGAGTGCGCTCGCCGAGTCGCTGCGTGCGGCGCCGCCGCGCTTCATCGTCACCTGCGCGCGCGGCAGCTCGGACCATGCGGCGGCCTATGCGAAATACGTGTTCGAGACCCAGCTGGGCATCGTCACGGCATCGGCCTCGCCATCGGTGACTTCGGTGTACGCTGCCGAGCAACGCTGGCAGGGCGCGTTGTTCATTGCCATCTCGCAATCGGGCAAAAGCCCCGACCTGTTGCGTAACGCGCAGGCGGCCAGGATCGCGGGTGCGCGGGTCGTAGCGATGGTCAACGTGGAGGATTCTCCGCTGGCCGCGCTCGCCGACACCGTGATTCCGCTGCACGCGGGGCCGGAGCGCAGCGTGGCGGCAACCAAGAGCTACATCGCCGCACTGGCCGCCGTGCTGCATTTGTGCGCGCGCTGGCGTGGCGACGACGAACTGGATGCGGCGTTGCGCATCCTGCCCGACGCCTTGCGCACAGGCTGGGATGCGGACTGGTCGTCGTTGAGCGACGGACTGGTCGGTGCGCACGACCTGTTCGTGGTGGGTCGTGGTTTCGGCCTGGGCGTCGCGCTGGAGGCGGCGCTCAAGTTCAAGGAAACCTGCGGCCTGCACGCCGAGGCGTTCAGTGCGGCGGAGGTCAGGCACGGCCCGATGGCGCTGGTCGGGCCAGGTTTCCCGGTGCTCTGTTTCGCCCAGGACGACGACACGCTGGCAAGCACGTTGGCGGTGGCGAATGAGTTTCGCGAGCGCGGCGCGCAGGTGTTCGTGGCCGCGCCAGGACAACATGGCGCCGGCAGCTTGCCGGTATCCGCGGGTTTGCCGGCGTTGTGCACGCCGCTGCTGATCATCCAGAGCTTCTACCGCGCCGCCAGCGAGCTGGCGCTGCGTCGCGGTTTCAATCCCGACGTACCGCCGCATCTGAACAAGGTCACCGAGACCGTCTGAGCCATGACCACGATTTTTTCGCCCGTAGGAGCCCGCTTGCGGGCGATGCATTCGTACGAGAAACCCGAAGACAGAGCATCGCCCGCAAGCGAGCTCCTACGGGTCGTGGCAGGTCCGGCATGATCTGCGCCCTCACCCACGCCCGCGTACTCGCCCCTGAAGGCTGGCGCACCGATCTTGCGGTGCTGCTCGACGGCGAGCGCATCGTCGACCTGCTGCCGCCGTCCGATCCGCGCGTGCGCGACGCGCAACAACACGATCTGCGCGGCGCGATGCTGCTGCCGGGCTTCATCGACGTGCAGGTCAACGGCGGCGGCGGGGTGCTGTTCAACGCGGCGCCCACGGTGGCGACGATCCGCCGGATCGGCGCGGCGCATCGGCGCTTCGGCACCACCGGCTTTCTGCCGACCCTGATCAGCGACGATCTCGAGGTGATGCGTGCCGCCCTGATCGCGGTGGAACAGGCGCTGCTCGAAGGCGTTCCCGGCCTGCTCGGCATCCATCTGGAAGGCCCCTGGCTCGCGCCGGCGCGCAAAGGCGTGCACAACGCGAAGTTCTTCCACGTTCCCGCCAGCGATGAACTGGCCCTGCTCTGTGCGCCACATCGAGGCGCGCGCCTGATCACGCTGGCGCCCGACCAGGTCGCGCCAGGAAGCATTCGCGTGCTGGTCGATGCCGGCGTGATCGTCTGCGCCGGCCACACCGCGGCCGACTACGCCACCACGCGCGCCGCACTGGATGCCGGCGTGCGCGGCTTCACCCATCTGTTCAACGCGATGACCCCGTTTGGCAGCCGCGAACCGGGCGTGGTCGGCGCTGCACTGGAGGATGCGGACAGCTGGTGCGGCATCATCGTCGACGGCCACCACGTGCACCCGGCCAGCCTGCGCGTGGCAATCGCCGCGAAAGCCCGCGGCAAGATGGTGCTGGTCACCGACGCGATGCCGCCGGTCGGCGCCGACTCCCCGGAATATGTGCTCAACGGCGAAACCATCATCGCCAAAGACGGCGTCTGCCAGACTGCGCAGGGCGTGCTGGCCGGCTCCGCGTTGGACATGGCCGCTGCGGTGCGCAACAGCGTGCGGATGCTGGGCCTGCCGCTGGAGGAAGCCGTGCGCATGGCCAGCACGTACCCGGCCGACTTCCTCGGCCTGGGTGAAAGCCACGGCCGCATCGCCGCCGGTTATCGGGCCGATCTGGTGCTGCTGGACGACGACTGCCGCGTGCAGCAAAGCTGGATCGGCGGCGTGGCCGCGTAGGAGCCCACTTGTGGGCGATGCTCTGCGCAACGTGACGAAAGCATCGCTCGCAAGCGAGCTCCTACAGCGGCCTGCATTGCCCAAATGGCCGTCGATCGCTAAAGTGGCGCAGTTCAGGTGTCCCGACGGCCTCGCGCCCAAGGGATGAAACGGGAAGCCGGTGCGCAGTGCTCATCACTGCAAGGCCGGCGCTGCCCCCGCAACGGTAAGCGAGAGAACGAGCCGCGAATGCCACTGTGCGATGCACGGGAAGGCGCGGTTCGAGGCGAGCGGATCACCGCTCGCCACTCGTGAGCCCGGAGACCGGCCTGGACGAACTCTGGTGGCTCGCGGTGGGCGAGGCCGAACCACGGCCGTCTGTCCGTTGTTCCGCCCTCCTCCTTTCGCCGGTTGCCAGCCCATGGACCGATGGTGCCGTGCGCGGGTGCACGGCAAGAGGAAAACGAACATGAAGAAGTCTTTGCTGACTGTGACGCTGCTTGCCTGCACGATGGGCGCCCAAGCCGCCGCGCAGAACGATGCCACCGCGCTCAACCCGGTGATCGTCACCGCCACCCGTACCGCGATCACCGTCGACGATGCGCTGTCATCGGTCACCGTGATCACCCGCGCCGACATCGAGCGCTTGCAACCGGCGTCGGTGATCGACCTGCTGACCGGTCTGCCGGGCGTGACCTTTACTCAGAGCGGTGGCCTGGGCCAGCAGAGCTCGCTGTTCCTGCGCGGCACCAATTCGACGCATACGCTGGTGTTGCTCGACGGGGTGCGTCTTGGTTCGGTGACGGCGGGCCTCGCTTCGCTGGAGCAGATTCCGGTCGAACAGATCGAGCGCATCGAGATCGTGCGCGGGCCGCGTTCGAGCCTGTACGGTGCCGATGCGATCGGCGGCGTGATCCAGATCTTCACCCGCCACGGCCACGCCGATGGCGGCCAGACTTTATCGAACCCGCTGCCCTCGTTCAGCATGACCGTCGGCAGCCACGGCCTGTTCGGCAGCCAGGCCGGACTGTCCGGCGGCGATGCGCACGCCTGGTACAACCTCAGCCTGGGTGGCAAGTACACCAGCGGCTTTCCCGGCTGCAGGATGGGCGCGGCCGAAGCCTTCGCCGGCTGTTTCGTCGACGATCCGCGCGACGACCCGTATCGCAACTGGAATGGCGCGGCGAACGGCGGTTATCGCTGGGACAACGGCACCGAGCTGGCCTTCACCTGGTTGCGCAGCAAGAACGACGTGGCATACGCGGGTAGCCCGTACAGCGGCAACGACGCCATCAACGAACAGCGTGTCGCTGGCGCGCGGCTGAGCTTCTCGCCGCTGGATATCTGGAAGGTCACCTTGAATGCCGGACAGAGCAGGGACCTCGCCACCACGTATTACCAGGGTACTTATTACGGCCAGTACTACCCGTTCGCGCAGACCGGCTATTCCAATTCGCGGCGCAACCAGGCGTCGTGGCAGAACGACATCGCACTGACCGCCAGCCAGCTGCTCACGGTCGGGGTGGATTACCAGCAGGAGCATGTCGCCAGCAGCACCGGCTATCTCGCCAGCCAGCGCGAGGACACCGGCGGCTACGCGCAATACCAGGACACGATCGGGCGCAACGAACTGCAGGCCTCGGTACGCCGTGATCACAGCACCCAATACGGCAATCACGACACCGGCGCGCTGGCCTGGGGTTACCGCTTCGATCACGACCTGCGCCTGATGGCAAGCTACGGCACCGCGTTCCACGCGCCGACGTTCAACGATCTGTATTACCCGCCGTATTACGGCATCCCGTCGGCGAATCCCGATCTGAAGCCGGAGCAGTCGCGCAGTGGCGAGTTGGGCCTGAACCAGAAACTCGGCAGCTGGCACTGGGCCGTGAATGCCTACCAGACCGACATCGACCAGCTGATCCTGCTCGACCCCAGTCGGAATTACGTGCCGTTCAACGTCAGCCAGGCGCGCATCCGCGGCCTGGAAGGCCAGCTCGGCGCGAACCTGGCCGGCTGGCAGGTGCAGGGTTACCTGACCCTGCAGCAGCCGAAGAACGATGACGGCAGCGCCAACAACGGCAAGCTGCTGCCGCGCCGCCCGCAGCGCACCGCGCGCATCGACATCGACCATCGTTTCGGTGCGTTCGGCGTCGGCACCACCTGGTATGCCGCCGGCAAGAGCTACGACGACGCGGCCAACCTGCATCGTCTCGGCGGCTACAGCACGCTGGCGCTGCGCGCGAGCTGGCACTTCACCAGCGCATGGCAGGTCGAGGCGCGCGTGGCCAACGTGGCTGATCGTGACTACGAGACCGTCTGGTACTTCAACCAGCCCGGTCGCAGCGTGTTCCTGACCTTGCGCTACAGTCCCGCCACGCGCTGAGAGGGTATCTGCAAAAACCGGATCGATCGCGGCTCGTGCGGAGTGATCCGGGGCGAGGAGTGAGCGTGACGGAGTGACAAACGAGCATTGGCCTCACGATGCCGTGTCCATCGCCTCGTCGTAGGAGCCCGCTCGCGGGCGACGCTGCTGCTCTGGATCTGTAATGCATCAGAGCACGAGCATCGCCCGCGAGCGGGCTCCTACGCACGACGGCGGGAAATCGGTGGACGCGGCCATGCGGGTCAACAAGGGTTTCTCGACCCGGCCATGGATGACCGGTCGCGAATCGGTCACGTCGCTACCCGATCAGGGGAGCGAACACCCCGGGGCAGACCATTTTCCGTCGAGCGGCCGCTGCCGCTATGCTTGCCCTCCAGGGAGAGCCCAGTGAACGTTTTCGCACCGATGATCCGCCGCCCGGTCGGCACCTCGCTGCTTGCCATCGGGCTGATGATGGCGGGCGTGTGGGCGTATCTGTTGATCGGCGTGGCGGCGTTTCCCTCGATCGAATTCCCCGGCGTGGCGGTGATGGCGCAGATGCCCGGCGCCAGCGCGCAGACCATGGCCACCACGGTGATGGCCCCGCTGGAGCGGCATATCGGGCGCATCCCGGGCGTCCAGTTCATGTTCTCCAATGCCAGCGAGGGCACCGCGCAGATCCAGGTGCTGTTTGGCTTCGGTCGCTCGACCGATGATGCCGCGCGTGACGTGCAGGCAGCGATCAATGCCGCGGCCACCGACCTGCCGCCGGGGCTGCCCACGCCACCTCAGTACTTCAAGTTCGACACCTCGAAGGTGCCCGTGCTGTTGATCACGCTGACCTCCAGCAGCCTGCCGCCGGATCGGCTCTATGACCTCACCGACACCTTGCTGAAACCTGCCGTGGCGCAGATACCCGGCGTGGCCCAAGTGCAGGTGGGTGGCGGCACGCCGCATGCGGTACGCATCGCGCTGAATACCAACGCGCTGGCGATCAAGGGCATCACCACCGACCAGGTGGCCAACGCACTGCGCGCGGCCAATGTCACGTCGCCGCAAGGGACCTTGAGCGACGGCCTGAGCCAGATGACGGTGACCGCCAACGACGCGTTGCACACGCCGGCGGATTTCGCCTCGCTGGTGATCGCCAGCCGCCACGGCGTGCCGGTGCGGCTGTCCGACGTGGCCACGATCACCAGCGGCCAGCAGGACAAGTACGCGGCAGCCTGGTTCAACGGCAAGCGTGCGGTGACCTTGCAGATCAGCAAGCGCCCTGATGCCAATGCGGTGGCCACGGTGCAGGCGATTCGCGCCGCCCTGCCGGCGCTGAGCAACGTGTTGCCCGCCGATGTGCAGATCACCCCGATCTTCGACCTCACCCCGACCACCGAGTCGGCCTTGCACGAGGTCGAGGTGGCGCTGCTGATGAGCATCGTGATGGTGGCGCTGGTGATGCTGCTGTTTCTGCGCCGGCTGCGACCGACCCTGATCGCGATGCTCAGCGTGCCGCTGTCGTTGGCCGGCGCGCTGATCCTGATGTGGATACTCGGCTTCACGCTGAACATCTTTTCGCTGGTGGCGTTGGTGCTGTGCGTGGGCTTCGTGGTGGACGATGCGATCGTGGTGATCGAGAACATCGTGCGTCACATCGAGCGGGGCATGGCGCCATTGCAGGCGGCGCTGACCGGGGTGCGCGAGATCGGCTTCACCGTGGTCTCGATCACGCTGTCGCTGATCGCCGTATTCGGGCCGATGGTGTTCGGCGACAACATGTTCACCATGCTGATGCGCGAGTTCGCGGTGACCCTGGTGGCCACCATCGTGATCTCCGCGGTGGTGTCATTGACGCTGACGCCGGCGCTGTGCGGGCGCACCCTGGTGCACGAGCCGGAGGGGTCGCGCACGCCGGGGCGCGTGGAGCGCTTGGCGGAGCGCTTCGATCGCTGGCTGCTGCGCCTGTACGAGCGCTCGCTCGACTGGGCCATGCACCATCGCCGGATCATGCGCTGGCAACCGGCGATCCTGTTGGTGATGACGGTCGGGTTGGCGGTGCTGGTTGGCATGACCGCAGGCGGTGGCCTGATGCCGAAGGAGGATACCGGGCTGATGCAGGTGAGGATCAGCGCGGGGCCGAACATCTCGCCGACCCGGTTGACCACGCGCGCGCGCGAGGTGGCGGCGGTATTCCAGGCGGACCCGGCGGTGCTCGACGTCTCCACGATTGTTGGGGGCAGCAACGGCGCGAGCCTGTTCGTCGACCTCAAGCCGCGCGGCGACAAACCCGGTGATCGCCACGTCGAGGTGCAGAAAGTGGTCGATCGCCTGACCGCGCATTTCAAGAACGTCAGCGACCTGAATGTCTCGATTTCCGCGGTGCAGTTCTTCGGTGGCGGCGGTGGCAGTGGCGGCGGCAACGGCGTGGGCCGGTTTTCGTTCCAGCTCGACAGCATCGACGGCACGCCGCTGCAGGAGCCCACCCTGCGGCTGGAACACGTGATGCGGGGGATGAAACAGTTCACCGATGTCACCAGCAGCTTCGACGACATCGGCATCCAGCAGATGGTGCAGGTCGATCGCAATGCCGCGGAGCGCCTGCACGTGAGCATGGGGGCGATCGACTCGGCGCTGTACAACGCGTTCGGGCAGAGCCAGGTTTCCACCATCTATTCCGACATCAACCAGTATCGGGTGGTGCTCACTACCGACCAGGGCGACTCGTTGAATCCGCAGGGCCTGCTCGACACCTACGTGCAGAGCAGCACGGGCAAGATGATCCCGCTCTCGGCGTTGGCAAAAATCCAGCCGCACCTGGCGCCGGCCACGGTGAGCCACTTCAACCAGCTTGAGTCATCTTCACTCAACTACAACCTGGCCAAGGGCATTACTCCCGCAGCCGGGTTGAAGCTGGTTGACCAGGCGATCTTCGCCGCGCAGCTTCCCACCGGCGTGCAGAAGAAATACACCGGCGAAAACAAGAACCTGCTTGACGCGCTCAACAATGCGCTGCTGATGCTGCTCACCGTGATCCTGGTGATGTACGTGGTGCTGGGCGTGTTGTACGAGAGCCTGATCCACCCGCTGACCATCCTTTCCACCTTGCCGGCCGCGGGCATGGGCGCGTTCCTGGCGATGCTGGTCACCCACACCCAGCTGACCCTGATGTCGATCATCGCCGTGCTGATGCTGATCGGCATCGTCAAGAAGAACGCGATCCTGATGGTCGATTTTGCCCTGGTGGCAGAACGTGAACGCGGACTCTCGCCGCCCGCGGCGATCCGGGAGGCGGCGCTGGTGCGCTTCCGTCCGATCACCATGACCACACTGGTGGCAATGGGCGCCGCGCTGCCGCTGGCGGTCGGTTTCGGGTACGGCTCGGAGTTGCGCCAGCCGCTGGGTATCGCGATCCTCGGTGGCCTGCTGGTGTCGCAGTTGCTGACCCTGCTGAGCACGCCGGCGATCTACCTGTGGCAGCACGACTATCGGGAACGCAAGGCCGCGCGTGCGCAACTGCGCGCCGAGATCAAGCGTCAGCGTGCAGTGTCGCCGCCGCTGATGCCCGCCCTGCCCAAAAAGCTCGTGTAGGGTGTCCTCACCCCTGCCTTTCGACACGGTGTGTACTTCAGGCACATACGCCCGAGTCCGAGGGCTGCCATAACGTCGGCATGCAAAAAGCCTTCGTCCCGCCACCATCCCGATCGCGCGCGCCGTACCGGCACGCAGTCGCGACATGAACGTGTTCGGTCCGCTGATCCGCCGTCCGGCCGGTACCTCGTTGCTGGCCGTCGGCCTGATCCTGGCCGGATTGTGGGCGTATCTGCTGTTGGGGGTCGCGGCCTTGCCGTCGCTCGATTTCCCCGGCGTGTACGTGACGGCGAGCATGCCCGGTGCCAGCGCGCAGACCATGGCCAATACGGTGCTGGCGCCGCTGGAGCGGCATCTGGGCCAGATTCCCGGCATCGACGACATGTACGGCAACGCCAGCGAGGGCCGGGTCGGGATCAGCGTACGTTTCAACTTCAGCCGCACCGCGGACAGCGCGGCGCGCGATGTGCAGGCGGCGATCAATGCGGCGGCGGTGGACCTGCCTTCGGGCATGCCTTCGTCGCCACAGTATTTCAAGTTCGATACTTCGCAGATCCCGATCCTGTTCATCACGCTGACCTCCAACGGCATGCCGCAGGACAAGCTGTTCGATCTGGCCGACACCCTGCTCAAACCCGCGGTGGCGCAAATCGATGGCGTGGCCCAGGTGCAGGTGTTTGGCGGTACCCCGCACGCGGTGCGCATCGATCTGGACAACGGCGCGCTGGCGGCCAAGGGTCTCACCGCGAACGACGTGGCCAATGCGCTGCGCGCGGCCAACGTCACCTCGCCCCAAGGCATCATCAGCGACGGCCGCACCCAGATGACGGTGAGCGCCAATGATGGGCTGCGCGAACCGGCCGAGTTTGCGCAGCTGCTGATTGCCGAGCGCAACGGCGCGCCGGTGCGCCTGTCCGATGTGGCCAGCATCTACTCGGGCCAGCAGGATCAGTACCAGGCGGCCTGGTTCAATGGTTCCCGCGCGGTCGGCTTGCAGATCACCAAGCGACCGCAGGCGAATGCCGTGGCCACGGTGGCAGCGATCCGCGCACGACTGCCGCAACTGGCGGCATCACTGCCCTCCGATGTCAGCATGACGCCGGTGTTCGACCTCACCCAGACCACCCAGTCGGCGCTGCACGAGGTGAAGGTCGCGCTGCTAATCTCGATCGCGATGGTGGCGTTGGTGATGCTGGTGTTCCTGCGCCGGTTGCGTCCGACCATGATCGCCATGCTCAGCGTGCCGCTGTCGCTGGCCGGCGCCTTCGTGGTGATGTGGATGCTCGGCTACACGCTCAATACCTTGTCGCTGGTGGCGCTGGTGCTGTGCATCGGTTTCGTGGTGGACGACGCGATCGTGGTGATCGAGAACATCGTGCGGCACATGGAGCAGGGTATGGCGCCGCTGCCGGCGGCGCTGGCCGGAATGCGCGAAATCGGCTTCACCGTGGTCTCGATCACGCTGTCGCTGGTGGCCGTGTTCGCGCCGCTGCTGTTCGGCAACAACATGCTGGTGATGCTGCTGCGCGAGTTCTCGGTGACGCTGACCGCCGCGGTGGTGATCTCGGCGATCGTGTCGCTGACCCTCACTCCTGCACTGTGCGGCTACCTGCTCAAACACGAAGCCGTGCCAGCACCCCCGCCGGGCCGGGTGGAGCGGGCGATGGAACGTCTCGATCGCGGCCTGCTGCGTCACTATGAACGGGCACTGGACTGGGCCATGCGCCATCGTCGCCTGATGCGCTGGCAGCCGCTGCTGTTGCTGGTGCTGACCTTCGCGCTGGGCGCGGCGGTGGTGAAGACCGCCGGCGGCACCTTCATGCCGGACGAGGACACCGGCCAGCTGCAGGTCGATATCGGTGCCGATGCCAACATTTCGCCGACCGTGATGGCTACGCGTGCGCGGCAGGTCGAGAAGATCATGCAGGCCGATCCGGCCGTGCTGGACCAGTTGACCATGCTCGGCGGCAATGGCGGTGACGGCGCGGTCGGCAACAGCGCACAGATGTTCGTCGACCTGAAACCGCGCGGGCATGGACCCGGCGAGCGGCCGCAGAATATCAAGGCGGTGATCGAGCGTCTGTCGAAGCAGTACGACCAGCTGCCCGACGTGAAGGTATCCGTGAGCGCTTCGCAGTTCCTGGGCGGTGGTGGCAGCGGCGACAACGCCGGCCAGTACGAATTCCAGCTCACCAGCACCGTGGGCGGCGACCTGCAGCCGTGGGCCCTGAAGATGGTGCGCCAGCTGCGCACGATCAAGGAGTTCCGCGACGTCACCAGTCCGTTCGACCAGGTGGGCAAGCAGCAGCAACTGCAGGTCGACCGCGAGGCCGCGGCGCGATTGCATGTCAGCATCGGCGCGATCGATACCGCATTGTTCAGCGCGTTCGGGCAGCGCCAGGTGTCGCAGATCTATTCGGACATCAACCAGTACGCGGTGGTGCTCAACTCCAGCCCGGGCGAGAACCTGAGTCCGCAATCGTTGCTGAATGTCCGCGTGCGCAGCGACAACGGCCTGATGATCCCATTGTCTGCGCTGGCGACGATGGAGCCGGCCACCTCGCCGTTGCGCGTGCGCCACCACAACCAGTTGCAGGCGGTCACCATCAGCTACAACCTGGCCAAGGACGTGCCGCAGGATCGCGGCGTCGCGCTGGTCAACCAGGCCGCCTACGCGGTGCACCTGCCGTCCGGGGTCCGGGTGGAATTCACCGGCGCCAACCAGCGCCTCCAGCAGGCCCAATCCAACGGCATGGTGCTGCTGCTGGGTTCCATCCTGGCGATGTACATCGTGCTCGGCATTCTGTACGAAAGCCTCGGCCACCCGCTGACCATCCTGTCGACCCTGCCCGCCGCCGGCGCCGGTGCGTTCCTGGCCATGCTGGTCACCCAGACGCAGCTCTCGCTGATGGCAATCATCGCGATCCTGATGCTGATCGGCATTGTCAAGAAGAACGCCATCCTGATGGTCGATTTCGCGCTGGTGCGCGAGCGCGAGCACGGCATGTCGGCCCCCGACGCGATTCGCGAGGCGGCGCTGGTGCGCTTCCGCCCGATCACCATGACCACGCTGGTGGCGATGGGCGCGGCACTGCCGCTGGCGATCGGATTCGGGATCGGTTCGGAAATGCGCCAGCCGCTCGGCATCGCCATCGTCGGCGGGCTGCTGGTGTCGCAGTTGCTGACCCTGCTCAGCACTCCGGCGATCTACCTGTGGAATCACGACCGCAAGATCCGCAAGGCGGCGCGCCATGAGCGCCGGGCCGCGAAGAAGCGGTTGAAGGCTTTGGGACGCCCGCAGACGGCGTCCTGAAGGTTGCTTCACAAGTGACGAAAACCAGGTGGCGAAAGCGACATGATGAGCGCGGCCGGTCACTGGGAGCGCAGGCGTCCCGTCCGCCAGAGCATGCCGGCGAGACGCCGGCGCTCCGTATGCCTGCTCTCTTGCGCCCTTCCAGGAGCGCGTATGCAGCGAGGGCCGCGCACGACGTGCGCGGCCCTCGCCTGACACAAAGTCGGAGTCGTGCTTACGGACGACGCTTCTTCTCGTCTTCCCGTTGCTTGTCGGCGGCCTTGCCGACCTCCTTCTGCATCTTGCCGGCGTTCTTTTCGATATTGCCGGCCACCTGCTTGCCCACGTTACCCGTGACCTTGCCCACGCCCTCCTTCACGGCGCCTTTGACTTCGTGCTTGGTGCCTTCGGTACGATTCTTGTCCACGCGTATTCTCCGGGTTCTCGCCTGCCTGATCGCAGGCCGGACCTTTGTAGCCACGCCAGGGTGGGGTTCGCGTGACGCCGACGTGCTGGATACGTTCACATCGTTGCGTTCATCTGGCGACAGCGGCGATGGCGACGCCGCCGGCAATGATCGTCGCACGGTGGTGAGGCGGCGCGCGCCGCCTTCCAGCTAGCTGGATTCGAACGGATCCAGCGCGGTCGCCGGGACATCCAGGCCGGTGCTTGCTGCCTGCTGCGCATGGCCGCCGAGCATGCTGGCATGGCGCCAGTTGCCCCAGCGGTAGTACGCCGCCGCCAGCACCACGGCCACCAGCGAACCCAGCGGAAAGCTCCACCACACGGCATCGGCGCCCCAGGAGTCGCGCAGCAACCAGGCAAATGGAACGCGCACGAACCACAGCGCCACGGCCAGGATGATCAGCGGCGGTATCACCGCGCCGGTGGCGCGGACCACGCCAAACAGCACGAAGCTCAAACCGAAGAACAGGAACGACCACACCACGATCGAATTCAGGTGCTGGGCGATGCCGATCGCCACGCCGTCATCGGGCAGGAAGATACCCAGCGCGCCGCGATTGAACAGGTACACCACCGCCACCAGCGCGCCGGTGAGCAGGAAGTTGTACCCCACGCCCACGCCGGCGATGCGCGAGACGCGGTCCCACCGCTGCGCGCCCACATTTTGTGCCGCCATCGACGACACCGCCGCGCCCACCGCCAGCGACGGCATCTGGATATAGGTCCACAACTGCGAGGCGGCGCCATAGGCGGCCGTGGTCTGCGAGCCGTACGCATTGACCAGGCTGATCATCACCAGCGCCGAGGAGGAGATCACCACCATCTGCAGGCCCATCGGCAGGCCCTTGAGCACCAGTGCGCGTACCAGCGCGAGATCCGGCTTCAGGTAATGCAATTCGCCGCGGTACAGGCACAGGAAATTCCTGCGCCGGTACAGATACGCCAGCAGCCCGACCAGGGCGACCGTCTGCGCGATCAAGGTGGCCAGCGCGGAGCCACCGATGCCCAGCGCCGGCACCGGACCCAGGCCGAAGATCAACAGCGGATTCAGCGCGATATCCAGCGCCACCGACAGCAGCATGAAGTAGAACGGGGTGTGCGAGTCGCCGGCGCCACGCAGCGTCATCATCAGGAAGCTGTAGAAATACATCGGCGGCAGCGCGATGAAGATCACGCGCAGGTAGGCGATGGCATAGGGCCGCGCGTCGACCGGCGTGCCCATCGCATCGAGGATGTTGCCGGTGAACACGTAACCGAGGATGGCCACGGTCAGCGACAACACCACGAAAAAGCCCGTGCTGGTGCCAACCACGCGCTTGACCTGGGCCATGTCGCGCGCACCCACCGCCTGGCCGACCAGAATGGTGTTGGCCATGGCGATGCCAAACACCACGCCAAGCAGGAAGAACAACACCAGGTTGGCGTTCGACACCGCCGCCAGCGCCGCCTCGCCCAGGAAGTGGCCGATCCATATCGCGTTGACCGAAGCGTTCAGCGATTGCAGCACGTTCGCGCCCAGGATCGGCAGCGAGAACAACAGCAGACTGCGGGCGATCGGCCCTTCGGTCAGCGCGGCGGCGTTGCGGGTGGATGGCGGCATCGAAATCCGGACTCGCGGTGGGTTGGGAACGTGGCGGAGGTTCGCTGCCCGTGACGGGCCTCCAGGTCCCGATACTTTGTAGTGACAACGCATGGTACGCGATGGGAGCGTCGTAGCCAGGGGCCATTTCGTCGCGTGGCAGGACGCAACGCGTCTTCGATCACGACACCACGTTGGCACAGCTTGCCTGCGGCGATCGGCGACCGTCAGCCTGCCGCCGCTTCGGTCCACGCCACTCCAATGCTGCGCAAGGCCGGACTGCTCATGCAGCTCAATGCGATCGCGGTCAGCAGCAGTCCGGCGCCGGCGAACAGCGAAGTCAGTGAAATCACCTTCAGCAGACTGCCGGCGCCTTCCTGGCGATGCTTGTCCAGACTCCGGCTGTCGCTGACGGCGATCATTGCGATCCTGATGGTGGATTTCGCCCTCGTCCGCGAGCGCGAACACGGCATGTCTGCACCCGACGCGATCCGCGAAGCCGCGCTGGTGCGCTTCCGCCCAATCACCATGACCACCCTGGTCGCGATGGGCGCGGCGATGCCGCTGGCGATCGGCTTCGGCATCGGCTCGGAAATGCGCCAGCCGCTGGGCATCGCCATCGTCGGCGGCCTGCTGGTCTCGCAACTGCTGACCCTGCTGAGCACCCCGGCGATCTACCTGTGGAACCACGACCGCAAGATTCGCAAGGCGGCGCGCAAGGAGCGCAAGGCGGAGAAGAAGCGGCGCAAGGCGCTGGGCAGGGCTCAGGTCGCGTAGCGCTGCGGCTGGTGTGAATCAAAGGAGGTGGAGATAGTCGCGCGATGCAACTACCACCACCTTTTTATCAGCTGCATTGGGCTCAGAACGCCACGCTCAGACGTGCCGATAGCATCTGCGCATGATCGCGCTGGCCCCTCTCGTAGTCGTAGTCGAACTTCAGCGAGGTATGCGCCGACAGCCTTGCGTCCAGAGCGGCGTCAAACTCGCCGCTGTAGCGCGACAGGCCGATGCCAACCAGTGGCTGCCACTGTTGCAGGCCCACGAAGCTGGCGTTGAACTCGTCGCCATGTGAGGCAAGGGTACGCTGCCATTGCGCACGTGCGCTGAAGTCCACAGCGCGGCCGTCATCCAGATCCCAATGACGGCCCGCGCGCACGCCGAGACCCGCTTGCCAGCGATCCAGCGTCTGCGCGTTGCTTTGCAGGCCAAAGCCGCCTGCGCCCTGTTCGGCGAAGCCGTCGCGACCGATGCGGGCGTACTCCACATTGACGAACGGCGTGACGTGGCTGTTGCCACGGTCGAAGCGCAGGCCGCTCTCGCCATGGGCCACGTCGTAGCTGCCATCGTATTGGGTTCCCACCCCCTGCGCGCTTTCGCCCAGCAGAATTTGTCGGCTGATATCCTGCTGAAAATGGCCGAAAGCGACGCGGCCCTGCGTGTACCAGCTGCCATTGAGCCAAGCCGCGTACAGCATGCCCTCGGTGCTGCGGCTATGGTCGTGATCGTAGCCCTGGTGCAGCCGCTGCTGGCCTTGGCTCTGGCCGAACGCGTAGCCGGCAACGCCGGAACGACCGATCTGACGGTCGCTGCCGACCAGCCAGCCATTCAACTGGAAGCCGACATCGCTGAAGCCGGCGCGAGCCATGTCGCCACCGATACCGAGGTCATGTGTCCACATGCCGTAGCCGGTGCCCTTGTCGAGCAGATGGTCGAAGCGATCCGACAACGCGCGGCTGGACGCGCCGATGGCCTCGAAAGTCATCGCAGTGCTGGCTGCATGCAGCTGGCCGGACAGGCTTTGCAGGGAGGCTTGTGCGGCCTGCAGGGTCGGCGCTTGCTGGAACTGCCCGGCAGCCTGCAGGAAGTCGCCTGGCACGTCAGCGAGATTGCCGGTTGCGATCTTGTCGTCCAGTTGCTTGAAGGCACCTTGTACTCGTCGTGCGCTGCCGAAGGAAGCCGGGGTGTAGCTCACGCCATCACCGGCAGCCGCGGTAGTCACATCGAGACCGGTGGTGTCCAGCCACACGTTGTTGGCGTCGTAGTTGATGGTGGTTGCGGTGAACACCACGCCTGTGGCCTTGACCAACTGGCCGAAGGTGCCGTTGACGCCTCCGAGCGCGGTAAGGACATTGGTATGGGTATTGCTCACGTAACCGAAGTTGGCGCCGGTCACCTCCAGAGTTCCACCGTTGAGCGTGGCCTTACCGGCCACATCCAGCTTGCTGCCGAGGCGGACGGCCAACGTACCTGTGGAAGCTTGCGTATAGTCGCCTCCGACCGTGATATTTTGCCTTTGCACAAATACCTTGCCGGCGTTGGAAAGATTGCCAGCGACACCGACCATCCAGACATCCAGGTAGTCGTCTGCAAGACGACCTAGAACGCCCGCCTCGCCCACCGTGACGTCGCCAGGTACCACTTGCTTCGCCAGCAACACGCCGTTATTGATCGTGGTGCCTCCGGAGTACGTGTTTGCCGCTTCCAGAATCAAATTGTTCGAGCCATCTTGCGTGACAGATCCCGTCCCGGAAATCGCACCACCGTAGAAAATGTTCAAATTGCTGTTGAATACGAGCGACCCGTCATTCACGACATCGGCGTGCAGCTCGTACTTGTCGACGTTGTATATGGCCGTACTGGACGGGTCGCCAGATAGATTCCCAGTGTTGTCCATCTGCAAGGTACCGCGTTCGATCGTGATGTAAGTGGGCTGAATTTGGTGGCTCGCCAGTAGCGTGAGTGTTCCCGTACCGGCTTGTACAAGCGTGCCGTAGTAGGCCGGGGCATTCCCTGCCAGAATATTGCCGTCAAAAGTCACAGCGTCACTGCGATTGAACATCAGCTCGCCGCCATCGATGTTGACGTCGTATGGGCCGATGGCACCTTTTGTACCACCGTCACCTATTTGCAACGCACCGCCCAGGATGATTACGGGACTCGCCATGAGTTCGTCGTTGTCGATAACCCAGGTGCCATCGCCTTTTTTGATCAGTGAGCCCGCGAAGGTGGTCGTGCCGGTGACCGCTTGCGAGTACGACTGTGTCGTCCCCGTGCCGCCGTCCAAAACCAGGGAGGAATCAGAGTTCGAACCGATCTCGAGATCGCCCTGAATAGAACCACCGGCCGACAGGGCGACGTAGTTGTTTGCAGTCGAAATCATCTGCACATTGCCGATGATGGTGCCCGCATTGATCAACGCCATCTCCCCGTCAGGATTGGATGGAATGGCGCTAGCCGAAGCCACGAAAATGGCGCAATCACCGGTGCCTCCGCAATCTCCACCCGTAGTACCAGTCGCCTCGATGGTGGACCCGCTGCCATTGCTCACTGTGCCGCCGTGTTGCAGGGAAACGCCGATTGAGCTTCCCGTGATCGTACCGCCATCGATATTGCTCACGACGGCGGTATCACCTTGGACCTGGATCGCGTCGCCAAGCGTCCCTGAGGCACTGATGAGGCTGTTACCTTCGTTGGTGATCGATCCGCCCTGAGTCAGGGTCACACCGACGTTTCCTCCTTCGATGTGGCTGCTATTGCTATTGGTGACTGTGCCACTGTAATTAAGCCAGATACCCCTGTTGGCTCCCTCAATGCTGGCGTTGTTACTGTTGGTGATGTCGCCCCCTACAGCATAGACGCCATTGCCACCGGTGCCGATTGCCTTGATGCTGGCGTCATCGTTGATCACAGTACCTTCCCACATTACCCGTACGCCGTAACCGCCAGAACCGTCGCCGCTGATGACGCCGCCACTTTTGTTGGTCACTGTGATTTTTGTTGTGCCACCATTGCTGTATATCTGTATGCCGTTGGTTCCCCCTTCCATGAGGCCACCATTGCTATTGGTAACGGCAACCGTGTTACCCCAAAGAAATAAACCTCTACCTTGGGAGCTGATGATGCGGCCGGCGTCGTTGCTCACCGTGATCACGTTGCCGTCTGTTACGGCAACACCTTCAGTGATTCCGTTGATGCTGCTGCCAGCGCCGTTGCTGATGATGGCCTCAGTGTTCATGTTCAGAAGCAGGCCGTTCGTATCTCCCGCAATGTTGCCGCCATCATGATTCAAAATCGTGACGGCTCCTGCGTTGGATTCCACCGGGGCGCTGTCCAGGTTGTCGACGAGTACGCCCGCGTTGTCCAGCGTGGCGCCGTTGTTCAAGAGGACGTGATTGGTTAGCGACACACTGCTATTCACTTTCAGCGTGGCGTTCTGGTTGCCGCTGTCGTCCACCGTGACGTTGCCTGGGCCCGGCATGCCCCCAGACGCAACTTCCAGGGTGCCACCATTCACAACGGTGCCGCCTGCGTACGTATTGGGGCCAGCCAGCACCAGCGTGCCAGCGTCAGTCTTGACCAGCGTCGAGTCACCGTCGAGCACGCTGTTGATTATGACTGAGTAGCCCGCGCCAGCGGTCGTGCCGTCACCCACGCGGATGATCGAGTGGGTTGGATCGTCCGCGCTGCCAACGAGGTGAATCGTATCGCCCTGGATGACGTAGCCGGTGCTGGCGAACTGCATGCCGGCGACGTGGATGTCGCCATTGCTGCCATCCACGGTCACTGTGCCCGGCGTGACCTGGAACACGGCAAAGGAGCCGTCGCTGAAGGATGCATTGACCGTACCGCCAGTATCAGTCCAGCTGTTGTTCGAGAGCACGCTACCGCTCTGCCAGGTACCGTTGCCACCGTTGATCGCGTTGTTGTCTTTGGGGCCGGCATCGCCATCCCAAAAGCTGAAAATCATGCCTTGAGTGTCGATCAGGTTGACCTGATGCGCCACTCCGGTCTGCACCAATACGCTGGGGGAGGGAATGCTGCCCAACGTCAAGCCGTTATTGGTCAGCGTGCCAGCGTAGTTGAACACGCGGTATGCGCCGGGGCCGAAACTTCCGCCCGGTGCGACGCTGACGTTTAGGGTGCCGTCCAGCACCAGGTTGCTGTTGACGTTGATGAGATCATTGAGTTGACCGCCGACGGTATTGGCCTGGCCAAAGCTGTAATCGAGCGCCGATCCTGCGGACAGGACGAGGGCGCCGTTGATGGTAAGCGTGCCGATAGCGCCGTTGCTGCCCGGCGCCAGGGTCGCACCATCAGCGACGGTAACAGCGCCACCCAAAGTACCTTTGCCGCCCAGAATGGCTCCGCTGGCGACGGTGGTCGCACCAGTGGCAGCAGACTGGTCACCGTCTACAAATAGGCTACCGGCTTTGACTTGCGTGGCACCGGTGTAGTCGTTCGCGCCGGTGAGAGTGAGGACACCGTTGCCGGTTTTGATGAGGCTGCCAGTACCTGTGACCGTTTTTGCAAAATCGATGTCGTCCGAACGATCGAAGGCCAGCGTGCCGCTATCCACCACATCACCAGTGATCGAGCCGGTCGTGCCGCCGTTGCCAAGCTGCAACGTGCCACGACTGATCGTGGTGCGGCCGGTGTACGTATTGGTGCCAGTCAGTGTCAACGTACCCTTGCCGGCTTGCTCAAGCGAACCGCTGCCGCTGATCATTCCGCCGAAGGTAATGTCGTCACTGCGGTCGAATACCAGGGAGCCGTTGTCCCTCACATCACCGATGATCGAGCCGGTCGTCCCACCGTTGCCAAGCTGCAAAGTGCCCTCGTTGATCGTCGTGCCGCCGGTGTAGCTGCCAGTCCCGGTCAGCACCAGCGTGCCGGTACCACCTTTGATCAGATCAATCGAACCTTGGATGTTATCGGTCCAGATGACGATATCGTTGGAACCGACGGTGACGTTGCCACCGGCGAAACCGCTGCCGCCTGCTGGTGGTGGTGGCGGAGGTGGTGTCGAGGAGTTGACGTTGCTGCCGCCGCCTCCGCAGCCCGACAGTCCGAGTGCCGATGCCACTGCAAATGCGATGACACACGGCCGATGCCAGCGGCCGGTGATCTCATGATCCGGCCAGCCTTTCCCCTGCCATTTTTGCATGTGCTTCCCCCTGCAGTCGTCACATTCTGATCCCGTTCCGGTATTTTCGGCAATACCGCTTGCAAGGTTCGGCATGTCGTCGATCGGTATCATTGAAGCAGCAGAAGCTCGGGGTCAGATTGAGATGGCCCAGGGTTGACGGATCGCTTTTCGTTCCGCCTTTTCATTCGCCTCATCGAAAAAAAAGCGAAAAGTGCCGGGGACAATTTCTCCGAAACAATTTCACCACTCCCTTTCCGCGGCTCTCCGCCGCTTCAGCCGGCCTGCACCGTCGCGGGGCGCACCGCTCCAATGCTGCGCAACGCCGGGCTGCTCATGCAACTCAGCGCGATGGCAGTGAGCAGCAGTCCGGCGCCGGCGAACAGCGAGGTCAGGGAAATCACCTTCAGCAGACTGCCGGCGACTGCCGCCGAGATCGGGCCCAGGCCCATGAAGGTGAACATCAGCACGCTCATGGTCCGGCCCATCATTTCCGGCTCGACGCGACGCTGGATCCAGCTGACGATGGTGATCTGCGCGATGCCGGCGAGCACGCCGGTGCCGGCCAGCAGCACGGCGCCGGTGATTGTCGAATGCACCAATGCCAGCGTGGCCAGGGCCAGGCCGGCGAGGCTGTCGATGGCGAGCACCATCAGGCCGAGTCGGCCGCGCACGGAGCGGCTGGCGAGGCCGGACAGGAAGCTGCCCAGCAGCATGCCGCCGCCGTTGGCGGTCATCAGGATGCCGAGCGAGGCCGCCCCCAGATCCATCCGCGTGTCGGCCAGCACGGGCAAGCCGACCTGCAGCGGCCCGCCGACGAACACCGAAACCACCGCCGCGTAAAGGATGAAGGCACGCAGCGGCAGGTCGGCCCAGATCACGCGCACGCCGCTGGCCACGTTGGACAACACGCCGCCGAGCACCGGCTTGGGCTGGAAGTCGCTGTGGATGCGGATCAACAACAACGAGCCCAGCGAGAACGCGAAGCTGATCGCGTCGATGCCGAAGGCAAGTCCGAGTCCGCCGGCATCCTGCACCGGCTGTGCGTGGGCGCCGTGGGCGCCGATGCTGATCACCACGCCGGCCAGCGCCGGGCCGATGAACATGCTGAGCTGGCGCATGCCCATCACCAGGGCGTTGGCGGGTTGCAACTGCTCTCTCGACACCAATTGCGGCAGGATCGCCGAGCCGGCTGGATAGGCAAAAGCCGTAGAGAGGCCGATACCCAGCGCGATCAGATAAACCAGCCACATATGGATGTCGCCCAGCAGCACCAGCCCGGCAAGCACCGCCACCAGCATGGCGTTCACCCCGCGCGCGGCGATCAGCACCCGACGCGGCGACAGCCGATCCACCACGGCGCCGCCGATCAACATGAACAGGGCGCGCGGCAGTGCCATGGTGGCCAATACCAGGCCGAGCGCGGCTGGGTTGCCGGTGAGTTTCAACACCAGCCACGGCAACGCCACCAGGGTGAACTGGTCGCCCAGCATCGAGATCGTGCTGCCGCCGAACAGCAGGCGGAAGTTGTGGTTGGCGAACAGGGAGTCGCGGCGGGCGGTGGCGATCATGGTCGGGATCCGGCGTTCATGGGCTGCAGCCACGGCGAAGTTGCCGAGGAAGTTTGGACTGGGTCTGGTGTGCCGGTGCCGGGTTCAGTCGGCGCTTTTCTGCTCGTCCCAGGCGATCGCTGCGAGCTGTCGCACGTGCGCGCGCACATCCGTGGGCCAGCTGGCGGTCAATGTGGCAAAACTCCCGCGGTCAACCCGATAGAATGCACGCGAGGCCTCTTCGTAGCCGGCCTCGTTGCCGGCCATCACGCGCATGAAGCGATCCACGGACTCCACCGCCTGCCGTGCGCGCTCCTTGGCACCACCCTGGCGGATGGAGTGCTCCACCAACCGCCGCAGCGCGCCCGACGCACCGCCCGGTTGCCGTGCCAACCATTCCCAGTGCCGCGGCAACAGAGTGACTTCGCGCGCCACCACGCCAAGCTTCGGGCGTCCCGGACCCCGGCTGGCCGGTTGCGCCGTCGCCGGGTTCGGCGCGAGACGGGCCAGCGTATCCTCGACGCTGCCTCGAAAATCAATCTCGACCTGGTGACTGTCAAGCTCGTCGAACACCA
>DASRUB010000178.1:0-12737 GCA_035655635.1 Rhodanobacter sp.
TGTGCAGATCTTGCCGCTGGCAAAACCCGGAGTGGAGAAAATTTCTCGAGAGCCAGCGCGAACACGTCGAGCTGCGCCATCGATGCATCGCGTCACTGCTGGAACGCATCGACGCCGGCGCACGCGCCGCCGGGCTGGCCACCGTTGCGCTGAAGGGTTCGGCGCTGCACGCGATGGACATCTATGTGCCGGGCGAGCGACCGATGGCCGATATCGATCTGCTGGTACGCGAGCACGATGCCGCGCCGGTGATCCAGTTGCTGCAGGATCTCGGCTACGTGGAGTCGTTCGTCGCGTGGAAGCACCGCGTATTCAAACCTGCAACAGGCCAGCCTCCCGCCGGGCTGGGCGAACACCGCGACACGCCGGTCAATATCGAGTTGCATACGCGCATCCAGGAACGACTGCCGGTATCGGCGATCGACATCACCGAGCGGATCTATCCGCATGAGCCTGTGCCCGGCTTGAATCCATATCCGTCGAACGGCGCCTTGATGAACCATCTGCTGCTGCATGCGGCAGGCAACATCTGTGGCCGCAGCCTGCGCCTGTTGCACTTGAACGACATCGCCCTGCTGGCCATGCGCATGTCCGCAAGCGACTGGAACGTCTTGTGGGATGAGCATGCCGACGACGCTCCCTGGTGGGCGCTCCCGCCGTTGCGTCTGCTCGCGCGCTACTACCCAAGTGCGATTCCCGACGCCGTGTTCGTCCAGCTTGAGCGCGATTGCCACCCTCTGTTGCGGACGATCTCGCGTCATCAGACGCTGACGCAGGTTTCGTGCTCGGAACTGTGGTTGCACGCACTCGCCGGCATCGAATGGTCCCGCTCCGTCCGCGAAGTGGGGCACTACGTCAGGAATCGTGTCAGGCCTCCGCAAGAAGCCATCAAGGAACGTGCCGACATGGTACGGACACAGTTATGGCTGCAGGGACAAAGCTGGGTCAGACAGAACCAGGGGCGACGCATCCTGACCTTGCTCACCCAACAGGTGCCGCGGATGGACACCATGTACGTGGTGCGCGCGGCATTGGAGCCTCTCGTTCCAAAGATACGGGCTTCGATGACAGAGCATCAGGCAGCGAGCCTGTCAGCAAGGTAGTCGACGGCGTGCATAGCGGAGCGCAGTACCACGAATTCATTCTTGCCTCGCCGCGGGACCGGATTGTACGCGACCGGTTTCCGAAGATGGCGCTGGATCTGCTGCCCGTTCGGGAGTTGACCATCGTGCACAGCCAGGAGATCGGCTCGCACACATTGTTCCTTGGCCGCATCGCTGCTGACGAAGATCTGGCGGAAGGCACCCAGCTGCATCACACGGCCGGCTTTCATCAGGCTTACCGTCGCCGGCAGGGCATGCCGCTTGCGGAGGTGTAGCCCGCGGGCGCGCACCGACGGACTTGACCACCTGAACCGATCGTCTGTGATCATCCCGCCGTCAACTGATTGGCTTCCAACCCAGCGGCCGAAACCGGCCAAGACGAGACAGTCGCAATCTATGTCAAGCTGCCCGGCATCAGCCCGGTGTGTCACTGGCCCGTGTGTCGTGCACGGGCGGATCCAGTTGCGGCGGCGGGATTTCCGCGCCGTCGCTCTTGTCGCCCAGCAGGCGCTTTACTACGACATAGAACAGCGGCACCAGCATGAGCCCCAGGATGGTGGCCGCCAGCATGCCGCCGACCACGCCGGTGCCGATCGCGCGGCGGCTGTTGGCGCCCGCGCCAGTTGAAATCGCAAGCGGCAGCACGCCGAGGATGAAGGCGATCGAGGTCATCAGGATAGGGCGCAGGCGGATGCGGCAGGCTTCCAGCGTCGCCGTGATCAACCCCTCCCCTTCCTTCTGCAGATCCACGGCGAATTGCACGATCAGGATCGCATTCTTCACCGACAACCCGATGATCGCGATCAATCCGATCTTGAAATACACGTCATCCTCGAGGCCGCGGATGCTGGTGAGCGCGACCGAGCCGAGCACGCCGAGCGGAATCACCAGCATCACCGCCACGGGAATCGTCCAGCTTTCATAAAGTGCGCACAGGCACAGGAACACCACGAGGAGCGAGAGGCCGAACAACATGGGCGCCTGTGCGCCGGACATGATTTCCTGCAGTGACTGGCCCGACCATTCGTAGCCGAAACTCGTCGGCAGGTTCTTGGCGACCAGATCCTGCATGGCGGCAATCGCGTCGCCCGAGCTGTAGCCCGGCGCGGGGGTGCCGGTGATCGCGATCGAGCCGGCGCCGTTGTATCGGTCCATTCCCGGCGGTGCCAGCGACCAATGGGTGCTGACCACGCTGGACAACGGAACCATCGCGCCGGTCGAGGACTTCGTATAGAAATCGCCGATGGCCGCGGGGTTCAGCCGAAACTGTGCATCGGCCTGCATCTCGACGCGCAGCACGCGGCCGTTGGAGTAGAAGTCATTGACGAATACCGGCGCGAGCATCAGCTTGATGGCGTTGTACACGTCGGACACCGACAGGCCCATCGATTGGGCCTCGACACGGTTCACTTGCATGTCCACCGTGGGTGCATCCTCAATGCCGTTGATGTGCACGTTCGCCAGGCGCTTGTCATGGCGCGCCGCGGCGATCAACTTGTCCTTGGCGTCGACCAGCGCCTGGTGTCCGAGACCGCCGCGATCCTCCAGTTCGAAATCGAAGCCGGAGAACTGTCCCAGCCCCCGGATCACCGGCCGATTCAGCGCAATGACCTGCGCGTCCCGGATGTGCGCGAATTGCTGGTTGAACTCGCTGATGAGCTGGTTGGCAGTCTGTGAACGCGTGCTCCAGTCTTTCAGGTGAATGAATGCCATGGCGACGTTTTCACCGTTGCCGACGAAACTGAAACCGCCCATGGCAAAAATGTTTTTCACCGCAGGGCTCTTTCCCACGATGTGCTCGACTTGCTTCATCACCGCAAGCGTGCGAGTGGCCGTGGCGCCCGGCGGAAGCTGGATCGTGGCGAACACTTCGCCCTGGTCTTCCTCCGGCACAAAGCTCGATGGCAAGTGCGCCAGCAGCAAGCCGGCCAACACCACCGCGAGGCCGTAGCCGATCATCCAGCGCGGTGTGTGGCGCACCGCCTTTCCGAGCCGCGCGAGATAGCGGCCCGCCACGTTTTCGTAGCCGTTGTTGAAGGCGCGCAGGAAGCGGTTGGCGTGCTCGTGCTCCGGGCGCAGGATGCTGGCGCACAGTGCAGGCGTGAAGGTCAGCGCCATCAGTGCCGAAAGCAGCATCGAGACCGCGATGGTCACCGAGAACTGTCGATAGATCGCGCCGACGCTGCCCGGCATCAGCGCGGCGGGTACGAATACCGAGGCCAGCACGGTGGTGACGGCGATGATGGCGCCCGTGATCTGGGTCATGCCCTTGCGGGTGGCCTCCTTGGCGGGCAGACCTTCCTCGCGCATGATGCGCTCGACGTTCTCGACCACGACGATCGCGTCATCGACCACGATGCCGATCGCCAGCACCAGCCCGAACAAGGTGAGCACGTTGATGGAGAACCCGAACGCGTACAGGCCGAGGAAGGCGCCGGTCAGCGCGACCGGTACCACCAACATCGGAATCAGGGTGGCGCGCAGGTTCTGCAGGAACAGCAGCATCACGAAAAACACCAGCACGACCGCCTCGGCCAGGGTTTTCACCACCTCTTCGATCGATACCTTGACGAAGGTGTAGCTTTCGAACGGGATGCTCCAGGTGACCCCGGGGGGCAGGTTCTTCGCCAGTTCCTTCATCCTCGCCTGAACGGCGTTGGCGACCGCCAGCGCGTTCGCGCCGGGAACAAGCTGGATGCTGAACGAGGCTACCGGCTGGCCATTCAGGCGCGAGAAGCTGTTGTAATTGTCCGAGCCGAGTTCAACCCGTGCGACATCGCCCAGCGTCACCGTGGTGCCATCCGGATTGGTGCGCAGGATGATGCTTCGAAACTGCTGTGGCGTCGAGAAACTCGATTCGGCGGACACCGTCGCGGTAATTCCCTGGCCAGGAAGCGTGGGCTGCGCCCCCACCGAGCCTGCCGCGAACATCACGTTCTGCGCTTGCACCGCTTGCAGCACGTCGGTGGCGGTGAGCCCGTAGCCTTGCAGTTTCAGCGGATCCAGCCAGATCCGCATGGCATAGGGTGCACCGAACTGATTGGTACTGCCGACGCCGTTGAGTCGCGAGATCGGATCGATCAACTGCGCCGCGATCAGGTTGCTGAGCGCAGCGGGGTCCAGGCGCCCGGTCGTGTCCTGCAGTGAAATCCCCATCAGCGAACCGGAGTTGGACTTGCGTACGGTCACGCCGAGCGCATTCACCTCCGCCGGCAGGTTCGGCTCAGCCGCTGAAACCGCGTTCTGCGTCTGCACGGCGGCTGTGTCGAGGTTGGTGCCCGCCGTGAAGTACAGCGTGACGTTGGCCGAGCCGCTCGAGTTGGATGACGAGGTGAAATACAGTAGGTGGTCGATGCCAGACAGATTCTGCTCGATGACCTGGGTGACGGTGCTCTGCACGACCTGCGCGTTCGCGCCGGGATAGCTGGCGCGCACCTGCACGCTGGGCGGCGCGATTTCCGGGTAGGCCTCCACCGAAAGGTTGAGGATCGCAATGGTGCCGCCCAGCGTGATCAGGATCGCGAGGATCCAGGCGAAAACCGGACGGTCGATGAAAAACTGCGGCATCGGCGTCGGCTCAGCGTGCGCTCGAGCCCGCCGGCCCGGCGTCGGCGGCGGCGTCTGCAGCGGCAGGGTACGGCATGGGTTCCACTTTTTCGCCGGGTTGGGCTTTCTGGATGCCGGAGACCACGACTTTGGCGCCTGCGGCGAGGCCACCTTGCACGATCCAGTCGTCGCCGTGCTGGTCACCCAGATCGACCGGGTTGCGGACCAGCTTGTCGTCCGTGCCAACCACGTACACGTAAGCCCCCTGGTTACCACGCTGGATCGCACGCTGCGGCAGCAGGAATGCGTTGTGCAGCGTAGCGAGCTTCAGGCGGATCGTCACGAACATGCCGGGCAGCAGGCTGTGGTCCGGGTTGGGGATCAGCCCGCGCAGATCGACCGCACCGGTGGTCGGATCCACCGCGAGGGCGGTGAAGTCGAGCGACCCCGTGTGCGCGTACACGCTGCCGTCGGGTAACACGATCCGTACTTGCGCCTGGTCCGGTGCGGTCAGCTTCAGGCCGCCGGATTTTTCCGCCTTGCGCAGCCGTTCCATTTCCGCCATCGGTTCGCTGAAGTTGGCGTAGATCGGATCGATCACCTGCACGGTCGTCAGCGGATTGGTGTCCGTGGGCGAAACCAGCGCACCCTGGGTCACGTTGGCGACTCCCGCACGACCGCTGATCGGTGCGGTGACCGTTGCGTAGCCGAGGCTTATCCTGGCGTTCGCGACGTTGGCCCGGGCCGACTCGACGGCGGCAACCGCCTGGGCGGCGGCCGCGACCGCGTCGTCGACATCCTGTTTGGCCAGCAGGCCCTTGGCGCCGATCTGCTTGCTGCGGGCAGCCTTGAGCTTGGCGTTGTCCGCTGTCGCTTCGGCTTGCGCGAGTTGCCCTTGCGCGGCGCGCAGGGTGGCTTCGAGCGGGGCCGGATCGATCCTGAACAGGACGTCGCCTTCCTTGACGTCGCTGCCCTCCTTGTACACGCGCTTCAGCACGATGCCGGTCACGCGTGCGCGTACCTGGGCCGTAAGCGTCGCGGCGAGACGGCCAGGATAGTTGCGGGTGACCGGGACCTCGGTGGCGCGGGCCGTCAACACCTCGACCTGGGGAGGCAGCGGTGCCGGCGGAGCCGAATGGCTGCATGCGCCGACAATGAGCGCCAGCAACGTCGCGCCCATGCCGCGCACCAGCCAGGTCATCATCGGGAATTCTCTACCGGACAGTTCAACAGCGCGGAATTATGACGCGATTCGCCGCGGACGTCACTCAATCAGTGCTGTGCGAAGCCAGTGACGTTGGCCACTTGCGCCCGGCCGGTTGGCATGCATATCGAGTAACGCGGATTGCACTGCGGGCTGGTTCGGCATTGGCCGGATCCGCTTCGCAACGCGGCAGCACGGAGGGTTCGTTCCAACATGGCGCCAAGCAAACGCCTTGCGCACTGCAATCAACTGGCAGCGCGACCGCGTGCGTATGGCTTGCAATTCCCCTCGGGCAAGCACGAGTTCGGTCTTGCCATGCTCTGGCACGATCCAGCCGGAGATACGCACCGTCGTACGACCACGCGACCGCACGAAGCCGGTTCGCGTCGGGGGCGCCATGCCGGGAGCTGGATATGCCTGTGTTGCCTGCGGTGCTGGCGGCCGTCGACCATGCAGCGGTGAAGGCGAACATCGCAATGGCGATGGGCGGCATTCGGTCGAACGGCGGGTCTGCATGGGTTTCCCTACCATGTGAACGCTCGCTGTGTTGCTCCCAACCGACGGTTGAGCCAGGTGCCGCGTGTGTCGCCTTTTTTGTTGAGGGGCCGTGGCGCATTTCAGTGTGAGTTCGGTTTGAATGTGTGTTGTCGCACTCACCGTCAGAATGGGTCGGAAGCGGCCCTCCAACCCCTCCTGGAAGCCAGTCATTTTCGTCGGAGGTCTGATCATCGAAGATCGGTTCGATGATGCATTCGCCCTGGCGCACGCAGCCCGCGTAGGGCGAGAGGAGCGATGGCGAATGGGGAGGCGCGGCTTTCTATTTCGTCGCCACCGCGATCGTGAGAGTTTGAAGAAAATGAAGGTCTGGCCGCCGCAGCGCATAGCAGGCGTCGTCCGGATCGCACAGTCGCGTCAGCGCCTCGAAATCCTCCCGGCACAGGTAAGGTCGCAGGCGCTCACCCCATGTGCCACGGAAGATCACGTCGAGCAGGTAACGCTCGTCCGCGTCCGTGAGCGGATGGGTCCGTTCGATCATCCGCGTCCGCACGGTCGCGTCCCGCAGTCCAGCCTGCTGCAACCATCCGACGAGCGAACGAACCGCGGTGAATTCGCGCTCGCTGCGGCCGTAACGCTCCCGGTAATACGCCCGGACCGCCTCGTTGACGCATTTTTCGAGGCGGGAATCCCATGCGAAATACATGTCGGGTAGCAACGAGCTTTGTCCCAGCACGAGGCGTCCACCCGGACGCAGCAGGCTGGACAGAATCTGCACGCCGGCGACGGGATCGCTCAGATGATTGACGGCATTGACGGCCCAGACGAGGTCGAAGCTGCCGTCTATCAGGGGCGGCCGCAGCATGTCGGCTTGCAGGATCGGCGCGCTGGCCGGCGCGGTACGGCGAGCGGCGTGGACATGCGCGGTCGCGAGATCCATCCCCGCCACCATCGCGCGACCCTGCATCGACTCGTGGAACCAGGCGACCGCCTCGCCCGTGCCGCAACCGGCGTCAAGCACACGGGAACCTGCCGGCAGCGACAACGCGTCGATCGCCTCGCACAGCTCGGGCCGCGCGAAGGCGTTGAACAGCCTCAGCTTCTCCGCGTAATCGCGTTGCGGGGTATCGCCGAGCATTCCAGTCATGGCCTGTGTCCTGTGCGTCGGTGATCTGCCCACCCTTCACCGGTGCCTGCGGGTTGCGGCCGGCACCGTTGCTTCAAATGCCGTCCACTCCCCACCTGCCATGTCCTGCACGCGTGCAGGCAGCCCGGTGCCGCGCCGCAACCTTCTGCGCAGACGAACGAAGGGGCGCTCGATCAGAAACCAGGACGACAGTGCCGCGAGAAGAACGAACATCAGGTTCTGCGGAAATGCAGTCATCCATGCGTCGGACCGGTGGTCAAGGAAGGGCAATTGCCACAGATACAGCGAATAGCTCAGCACGCCGAGAAATACCACCGGTTTCCAGTTCAGGAAGCGTCCGGCCAACGAACCCGCATGACGCGTACTCGACTCGATCAGCAACGCGATGCACACGTTCAGCACCGGTGACCCCAGCAGGATCGCTGCTGGATGGCTGCCCATGCGGTTGATCAGCAACCCCAGAGGTACCGCCAGCGCCAGCCAGGGACTGGCGGTCAGGCGCAGGTACCACGTCCGGGTCAGTAACCATGGCCGCAGCAGGGCCAATGCACAACCGGCGGCCAGATAATCGAACATGGCAGGAAAGCTCGTCAGCATGCCATTGAGCGCATGCGGATCGACGTGGAAAATCCATTCGAGGATGGCCACGCGCACCAACGGACCAGTGAAGATCGCCGCGACGGCGACGATCAAGGCGCGACGTTCACGCAAGACCAGCAGCGTCAGCGGCCACAGGAGATAAAACTGCTCCTCGACCGACAACGACCAGAGATGCCCCATCTGCAATGCGCGATCTGGCTCGACATTGACCGTGTAGGTGAGCGCGTAAGCAAAATCACGACCCGTCAGATGTACGACACCCAGCAGTGTCGCGATCGCCATGACCAGAATGAACGCGTAGAACGCGGGGAAGATGCGCACTATCCGGCGCAGGTAGAACCGTTTCAGCGAGATGGCCCCCGTCAGCTCGCGCTCGCTCATCAGCAGCGAGGTGATCAGGAACCCGGAGATCACGAAGAACACCAGCACGCCCAGATGCGCGACATCGCCGCACCAGCGGCCGTACTCCGCGATTGAAATGGGGAAATGCCGTGTGCCGCAGAGGTGTCCGTAGCACACCATCAGGATCGAGATCGCCCGGATTCCATCCAGTGACGGTATGCGCCTGCCAGTCGAGTTCGACATGCCTGCCTCACCGTGCCGCGCAAGGAGAATGCTGCGGATACAAGGTCTGAAAGGCTAGAACGGTGTAGTCGGCGTCCTCCAGCATTGCGCGGCTCTGCGCTTCGGTGGCCAGTCGCAGCCGCAGTCCCTCATCGGCAAGCACTTGCCGGATGGCGTTCGCCAATGCCTCCCAGCCCTGGACGGGTACGGCCAAGGCCGCCGCAGGCGACCACTCCACGAAATGCCCGACCGCTGTACCGGCCGCAGGCACGCCTGCCACCGCGGCTTCCAGCAGGACCAGCGGGCCAGCCTCGTGCAACGACGACATCACCAGCAGGTCGGCCGATTCCATCATCGGGCGCAATTCGCGTTGCGTCTTGAATCCATGAAAGCGCACGTGGTGTTCCAGTCCAAGCTGGCGAGCCAGCCTTTGCATCTCACCCTGCAGCGTATCCTCGCCGACGATGTCCATCCGGAAATCCAACTCCATCTCGACCAGCGCCGCCAATGCACGCAACAGGGTCGGCTGATCCTTGACGCGATTGAGGCTGGCGACGTGGATCAGGCGCGCCTGCTTCGCGCGGCGCTCGCGCGGCGCGAGTGGCGGCCATGCCTGCAGGTCGACACCGAGCGGCACGCGTTGCGCCTTGAGGCCGAGCGCCTGCAACGAATCGATGATCGGCGCGCTGGCTGCCGTGATGACATCGGCGCCGCGCAGCACCCACGCCTCGCGCAGCCGCCCTTTCCATTTCCGCCGTCCGCCGTAGTTGATCTCGTACAGCGCGACCAGTTCGCCCCCGGCGACATGCACCAGGCTCGGCAGCCGCAGGAGCTTCGCCGCGGCGACGGCGACCAGGCTGCAGGAACCGGAGAAGATGGCATGGACCAGATTGAATGGCGCCCGGCGATGTTCGGTGCGGATCGCCGCGATCGCGCGCAGCCGGGTCCAGTGGTCGCCGATGTTGTGCACGGTGGCGCCGACGAGTTCCCAGCGGCCCGCGGCCGCTTCCTGGTGCAGCGCGAAGACATGCACGTCGTGCATCCGCGCCAGCCGCTCGATCAGGGCCAGCAGTGCGGGGATCACGCGGAACTCGCCAGTGCGATCCACCCCACCCGGCACCACCAGCGCGAGCTTCACCCTTCCCTCCGTCGATGGTCGTCGAGCACTTGCGCATAAGCGTCCGCCCATTGACGGCCCACGGCCGTGAACGACAGCGTGACGTCGAAGTGGGCGCGTACCTGCTCCGGCGATGGCCGACTTGCCGCGATGCAGACCAGCGCTTCGGCAAGCCGCGCCGCATCGCCGCAGGGCCACAGCCTGCCGACACGGCCGCTGCCTGTCAGCGCGCGAAACGAGGGAATGTCGGTAACAACCGGCACCGCTCCGCAGGCCAAAGCCTCCAGCAGCCCATAGCCGGATCCCTCGGAGTGACTGCCCGAAATGAACAGATCCGCGGCTCGCATCAATACCTCGACATGCGCGTGCGCCACCTTGCCCAGCAGGTGCACGCGCCCGCCGAGCCGCGGATCGTGTTCGATGCGATGTTGCACCTCGTCGAGCAGCGGCGCGCTGCCGAAGGCACACCAAAGCTGCAGGCCAGGTAGCAGCGCCGCGGCGCGTGCCACGCCGTCGAGCACGCTCAGCGGATCCTTGCCGGCGTTCAGGTGCCCCACCCACAGAACGCAGGGATCGCCATGCAGCCCGGTCTCGGCGCGGGCCTGGACACGATTGCCCGGGGTGAAGCGGCTACTGGATTCCGGTATGGCGAACAGCCGCACCTGTGGCCCGAACAAACTGGCAGCAATGAAGGGCTGCGCCTGTTCGAGCGCCGTGAACGCAACGCCAGAAACGGCCGCATACCAGCGTCGCCACTGCGCCCGTCGCCACCAGCGCGGCGGCCGGTCGGCGTGGTCCTGAACAAGGATCGGCAGCTGCGGCAGGCATTGCGACACGGCAAATGCGTCCTCGACAAAGCCCAAGCCGTTTGCATGCAGCACGTCGGCCTTGATGTCGGCGAGCAGACGGGCGAAACGGCGGCCGCGGTCGGTCGGCCCGCGCAGCCCTCGGATATCGATGAAGTGGTAGTCGATGCCATTGCGCGTGAGCCGGTCGCCGCGCGCCGCCGCCTGGATCACCGTAATCCGGGTTCCGCCACTGGCGGCCACTTCGGCGATATCCACCAGCGAATGCCATTGCTCGAGAACCTTGTCATGCGCAATGCCCGCTGGTGCTTGCAGGAAGTTGATATGCGCCACGTGCAGGGCCGCCATCGCTACGCGCCGGTGATTTGGGGCTTGCGAAGTTGCACGAAACGATTGGCGATATTGAGTTCCCATGGATGGTTGTAGCGCCGATGGCGATAGCGCCACGATGCCATGGCGCTCACGCCGCGCTTGGCCCAGTACGGAGCACGTTGGTCTTGCACCGTGGGAAAGCGGCAGCGCAGCACGGTAACGAAATCGTAGATGCGCTGACGCAGTTTATCGGTGAGCCAGGGCGCGTCGGCGTGGCAGGCATAGTCCACCCATTTACGCTGCGTCCATTCGTCCGGCGTCGAGGGAAACACCACCGGCTCACCATTCACGTCGAGCAGCGGCATCGATTCGCGCTTGCCGCGATCCTTTTCGTGCTTGCTGCCCTCCGGCAACGGCGTGTAGATGTAGGTAATGATTTCCGAGGCGGGATTGATCCGTTTCAATTCGCGGATGAACTCGAACGTCAGCTCGGTTTCCAGTTCGGTATTGACCGGCGGCGCCAGCATGAAGGAGAACTCGGGGATGACACCATGGCGCCGACACAACTCGGCCACTGCCAGCGTCTGGTCCGGGCGCGTGCCTTTGCGGATTTCCTTCAGCATCGCGCCGCTCGGTGACTCGGCGCCGATATAGGCCATGCGCAGTTTGCTCTTGCGCACCAGCTCCCAGCTGCTTTCGGAAAGCTTGAGCAGGGCATCCGCGCGCGCAAAGCACCACCAGGACATTTCCAGTCGGGCCATGATCTTGAGCATCGGGATCATGTCCTGCTCGCGGTCGAAGAAGTTGTGGTCGTAAAAAAGGATGGAATCGGCGCCCAGCTGGTACTTGAGATGATTCAGTTCGCGCTCCAGCCGTTCGGTCGGCGGCAGCGAGGTCGCTCCGCCAAACATGGCCGCCACGCCGCAGAACGTGCAATGGAAACGACACCCGATCGACGCCTGGTGCACCGCCGTACGGCGCCCGAGAAAGGTGCTCGCAAGATACTTGTCCGGGTCGCCCACCTTTTCATAAGGCAGGACCAGCGCGGAATCGCCGCGCTGGAAGTGGCGATTGGGGTTATGCACGATCTTGCCATCGCGGCGCCAGGACAAACCACCGATCCGGGCCAGCGCATCATCACCGCCACCGCGGCCCAGCGCCGAAACCAGCTCAACCAGGCTTTCCTCGCCCTGTCCGCGCACCGCGTAGTCCACATAGGGCGCCGCCAGCGTGGTATCGGTATAGAGCGTGGGGAAGTAACCGCCCCAGATGATCGGCATCGACGGATAACGCTCGCGTATCGCCCTGGACACGGCAATCGCCGGCGCTACCTGCGGGCCGCCCATGATGCCGATGCCGACAGCGTCGTAGTGTTGTTTCCCGGCGGCGGCGAGGGTCGCGTCCACCAGATCCCGATCGATGTTGCCGTCCACGATATGGCTGTCGCCGAAGCGGTCCAGCGCCGCGGCCAGGTTCAGCAGCGACAGCGGAAAGCGCGGACGCGTGGTGACCGTCGGGTTGACCAGCAGCGTGTTGGGACGATGAGTCATCGGACGTCTCTGATATTCAGGCCAGCCGCCGCAGCTGGAACACCAGCGCCACGGGAACCTCCAGCGCCATGCGGTCGAAGCGCGCGCCGGCTGGGATGTCGGCCGGATCGAGCATGGGTTCCAGCACCTGCTCGATGCACAATCCGAGCGACGCGCAGGCCGCATGCCAATGGCTGTACAGATGCTGCACATGCCGCACGGCATAGTGCCGGTCGCCGGCTTTGAAATCGCGCCGCCAGCCCAGCGCATGCCCGATCGGATGCACGTCGCTGCACAGCAGCGTGCCACCGGGC
>DASRUB010000179.1:0-2426 GCA_035655635.1 Rhodanobacter sp.
CAAGGTCGCCTGCGAACATGCCCTCGGCAAGCGGCCAAGCATTTCGATATTCGGTACC
Source organism: Rhodanobacter sp. (assembly GCA_035655635.1). Lineage (GTDB taxonomy): Bacteria > Pseudomonadota > Gammaproteobacteria > Xanthomonadales > Rhodanobacteraceae > Rhodanobacter. Next base: position 59 of record DASRUB010000179.1, read on the forward strand.
GACTACGACACCCCGGACGGCACCGGCATTCGCGACTACATCCACGTCGAGGATCTGGCTGCTGCCCACCTTCGCGCACTCGACCATCTTCGCGCGGACGGCGAATCACTGACCCTCAATTGCGGTTACGGCCACGGCTACAGCGTGCGCGAGGTGATCGACGCGGTACAACGGGTTAGCGGCCAGACATTGACTGTGATCGAGCAACCGCGTCGTGCCGGTGATCCGCCGATGCTGATTGCCCGGGCAGATCGCCTGCGCGAAAGACTCGGCTGGGTCCCGCGCCATGACGACCTGGATTTCATCGTAAGTACGGCGCTGGAGTGGGAGCGCAAGCTGCCTGCCACCGCGACATCCACATGAGTACGCAGCAATGGCGGCGGCGGGAAGATGTCGACCGAACGATCCTGGGCAAAGCGATGCGTGGTTTTTTTGGCATCAACAAATTCCCCGCCCGCAGTTCGGAGCGGTGCGAAATGGGGACTGTCGAGTACCACCACCCGCATTTCACCAGGCGTGGGTGGCACTAAGCCCGCAAGCAAAACGCCTGACGGCTCTAACCTGCAGCTGCCGGCTTTGTGAAATCCGCTTAATCCACTCACACGAATTCACGAACACCCGGAGTGGTATTACGTGCCAGGACTACCACCTGCACCACCCAACTCGCGGTACAGTTTTTCTGCGGCTTGCTTGTCCTGATAATCGGCGCCTGATTTTTGTAGCGCCTCGAGCGTGGCTCGAGCGCCGGCTTTGTCGCCGGTGCGCGCCTGCGCCACGGCCAGGTGATATTTGACGGTCGGCACCTGCGGCGCCGCCTTGGCCGCGTTCACCAGGAGTGGCAACGCGATCTTGGGCTGGTTGTCGGCGATCAACGCCCAGGCATAAGTGTCCGCAATGCCGGACGAATCAGGCGCCAGTTTGTGAGCCTGCTCCGCGAGCGCCAATGCCTTGGGATTGTGCTGTTCGGTATAGATCCAGGCGAGGTTGTTGAGCGCGTCAACATTGGTTGGATAAGACTTCAACACCTGTTCGTACTGCGTGGCAGCGGGCGCATTTTGCGCGTGACCCAAGTAGTACTGGGCCAACAACAGGCGCATGGACGCGTCGTCGGGGTGCTTGGTCAGCCAGTCGCGCAGTACGCCATCCGGTTGCCTGGCGCCGCTCTCGCTCAGCGCCATGAAGCTCTTGACCACCAGCGGCCGCACGTTGTCGATCTTCGATGCTTGCTGGTAGGCCAGGACGGCCTTGCTCCAGGACTTGTTCGCCATGTACAGGTCGCCTTCGAGGCTGAAGCCCGCCGCCTTGGTCGCTGGCTGCTTTTGCAGCGTTTGTGCCATGGAGATCGCGCCGGGCAGATCTTGGTCATGCAGCTTCATGAATGCCCGCAACGTCACCGCGGTCAGCTCACCCGGATCCGCCTTGATCACCTCGTCGAGATTGCCTTCGGCAGCCTTGGTGTCCTTGTTGAGGATTTGCGCACGCGCCAGATTGGTGCGGTACAAGGGTACCTGCGGCGCGAGGTTCACCGCCTGCTGCAATGGTTTCAACGCATCGCTGTGATGGCCGGCGTTGAGTTCTGCCGCACCGAAGGCATTGAGTGCCGCCGGATTGTTGGGGTCGGCGTCAGCAAACTGCCTGGCGGTGCTGGCGGCCTCGTCGAATTGACTGCTTTCGCTGTACAGCAGCACTAGTCCGACGTACGCAGCGCCGGCCTTCGGTGCCGCGTTGATGGCCTGCTTGAGCCATTTCACCGCTTGCGCCTTGTCATTTTGCAGCATGGCGAGCCGACCCAGTGCCGTCATGGCCAGTGCGTTTTGCGGGTCCTGTTCCAATATCGTTTCATAGCGGCCAACAGCATCCTTGTAGTGGCCGTCAAGTGAATCCAGGCTGCCGAGGCTCAGGAGCGCCTCGATATTCTTCGGATTCAGCTTGTACGCCTCGGAATACTGGGCGCGTGCTTCGGCGTGCTTGCCGGCGGCGACCAGTGTGGTCCCGTACAGCAGGTGCGCAGCGCTGTTTTGCGGATTCTTCCTGGCGTATTCGGCTCCCGTCTTGACTGCTTCGTCCGGGCGGTTCTCACGGACATAAGCCATGGCCAGCATGGGGGCGCGTCGCGCCTCGCTGGCCGCATCGCCCGCGGGAATCTTCTGCAGCAGGCGTATGGCTTCGGAAGCATTCCCGCTGCCGAGCGCCTTGCCGGCCTGCACGAACTGGGCGTCGGAAGAATGGCTTTCCCCCGTTGCGGGAGCTCCCGACCGCGCTGCGCCGGCACTCGCTGCTGAAGCTACCGCCCCCGGCGTCCCTTCGGCGGCAGCCCGCTGCAACAGCGCCAACAGCTCGGTGTCGGACGGCGTGCCCGGCGCGGCCG
>DASRUB010000180.1:0-19232 GCA_035655635.1 Rhodanobacter sp.
AGTTCAAAGTCTGGGAGTGGCGACGCCTTGGTGTCGCAGGGCTTTCCAGTTCGGGTAATTCAGGTTAAAATTGCGCGTTTACCGCGCAAGAAACGCATCGGAGAGAGTACATCATGGCGCGCATCGCGGGTGTCAATTTGCCGGTCCAGAAGCATGTCTGGGTTGGTCTGCAGAGCATTTTCGGTATCGGCCGCAGCCGGGCCCGGCAGGTCTGCGTGGATGCTGGCGTGGTTCCGACCACCCAGATCAAGTCCCTCAGTGAAGGCGAGGTCGAGAAGATCCGCCTCGAAATCGGCAAGTACACCGTCGAAGGTGATTTGCGTCGTGAGGTGGGCATGGCGATCAAGCGCCTGATGGACCTGGGTTGCTATCGCGGCCTGCGTCATCGTCGCGGGTTGCCGGTTCGTGGCCAGCGCACGCGTACCAACGCACGCACCCGCAAGGGCCCGCGCCGCGCCATCAAGAAGTAATCCTGCATTTTTGCGATCTCCACTGATCGCCGAGATCAAGAAGCGGCCTCTCATGGCTGCACTCATCGAAAAGAGAAATCATGGCTAAGCCGGTCAAAACCAAGAAGAAGATCAAGCGCGTTGTCACGGATGCCGTGGCGCACGTGCAAGCCTCCTTCAACAACACCATCGTCACCATCACCGATCGTCAGGGCAACGCGCTGTCGTGGGCGACTGCAGGCGGCGCGGGTTTCCGCGGTTCGCGCAAGTCGACCCCGTTCGCTGCCCAGGTAGCCGCGGAGAAGGCTGGCCGCGCCGCTGGCGACTACGGCGTGAAGACGGTGGAAGTGCGCATCAAGGGTCCCGGCCCGGGTCGCGAGTCGGCGGTCCGTTCGCTGAACGCATTGGGCTACAAGGTGCTCAACATCATCGATGTCACGCCGATCCCGCACAACGGCTGCCGTCCCCCGAAGAAGCGTCGAGTCTAATTTTTGCGGTCATCCGTGACCGCGAGAATCAAAGCCGGCCATCCATGGTCGGATTATTTGAAAGAGAAAAGAATATGGCCCGTTATCGTGGAGCTACCTGCAAACTCGCCCGTCGCGAGGGTGCAGATCTCAGCCTGAAGAGCCCGGCGCGCGCGCTGGACTCCAAGTGCAAGCTGGAAAACAAGCCCGGCCAGCATGGCGCCAACAAGCGCATGCGCCTGTCTGACTACGCCGTGCAGTTGCGTGAGAAGCAGAAGGTCAAGCGCATCTATGGTGTGCTCGAGCGTCAGTTCAGCAACTACTACACCAAGGCGACCACGCTCAAGGGCAATACGGGTGAGAACCTGCTGCGCCTGCTTGAGAGCCGCCTGGACAACGTTGTCTACCGCATGGGTTTCGCGGTTACCCGCGCCCAGGCCCGTCAGCTGGTGGCGCACAAGGCGATCGTCGTGAATGGCAAGAAGGTCAACATTCCTTCCTACCAGGTGCGCCCGGGCGACATGGTGGCGCTGACCGAGAAAGGACGCAGCCAGTTGCGCGTGCAGGAAGCGGCCACCGTGTTCGACACCATGGACCTGCGTCCGATCTGGGTCGAAGTCGACGCCAAGAAGTTCGAAGGCACATTCAAATCTGTGCCGGATCGCGGTGACCTGCCGTCCGACATCAACGAAGCTCTGATCATCGAGCTTTACTCGAAGTAATCAACCGGAGCTCTCATGGCAGTTTCGTCAACTAGCGTGCTGCGGCCGCGTGGCCTCAGCGTCGAACAGCTCGGCTCCAATCGTGCCAAGGTTGTGGTGGAGCCGCTCGAGCGCGGCTTTGGTCACACCCTGGGCAACGCGCTGCGCCGCGTGCTGCTCTCCTCCATTCCTGGCAGCGCCATCGTCGAGGTCGAAATCGATGGCGTGCTGCACGAGTACACCACCCTGGAAGGGCTGCAGGAGGACGTGATCGAAGTCCTGCTCAACCTCAAGGACGTGGCAATTCGGCAGCATTCCGGCGACGAAGTCACCCTGACCCTGTCCAAGAAGGGCAAGGGTGTGGTGACCGCAGGCGATATCGTGGTCGACCACTCGGTCGAGATCGTCAACCCCGAGCACGTGCTGTGTCACCTGACCAAGGACGTCGCGCTCAACATGCGCCTGAAGGTGCGTCGTGGCGTCGGCTACCAGCCGGCGAGCGCACGCCAGCATCCTGACGACGAGGCTCGCCCCATCGGCCGGCTGCAACTGGACGCGTCGTTCGCGCCGGTGCTGCGTGTGGCCTATGAAGTGGATGCCGCGCGTGTCGAGCAGCGCACCAACCTCGACAAACTGGTGCTTGATATCGAGACCAACGGCACGATCGACGCCGAGGAGGCAGTCCGCAAGGCTGCTGAAATCATCAACGATCAGCTATCGGTGTTCGGTGACTTCTCGCGCCGCGAGAGTGCGACCGACAAGGCGGAGAAGAGCGGTTTCGAGCCGTTGCTGCTGCGTCCGATCGACGATCTGGAGCTTACCGTGCGTTCGGCGAACTGCCTGAAGGCCGAGAGCATCTATTACATCGGCGATCTGGTGCAGAAGACCGAGGTGGAGCTCTTGAAGACGCCGAACCTGGGCAAGAAGTCGCTGACCGAGATCAAGGATGTGCTGGGTGGGCGCGGCCTGGCCCTTGGTACGAAGCTCGAGAACTGGCCGCCGCCGGGCCTGTCGCACGGCATGCAATTAGGCTGATTGAAAGCCGGGATTCGGGATACGGGATTTGAGATTTGGTAGAGCACGTTCTCGCGAGCATGTTGCTCTTACGAATCTCGAATCCCCAATCCCGATTCCCAAAACAAAAAGCGGGTAACCGCGGGAAGCCGGACACAAGAGCCGGCTTTTCATAACAACAGACAGAGAGTTCTTCGCCATGCGCCACCAAAAATCCGGACGCAAATTCAATCGCACCAGCTCGCACCGTGAAGCCATGTTCAAGAACATGGCGTCCTCGCTGTTCAAGCATGAGCTGATCCGTACCACCCTGCCCAAGGCGAAGGAACTTCGTCGCGTGGCGGAGCCGCTGATCACGCTGGCCAAGGCCGATGGTGTGGCCAATCGTCGACTCGCCTTTTCGCGCCTGCGCGACAAGGAAGCGGTGGGCAAGCTGTTCGTCGAGCTGGGCCCGCGCTACAAGGAGCGCCCGGGTGGCTATCTGCGCGTCCTGAAATGCGGCTTCCGCGCGGGCGACAATGCTCCCATGGCCTACGTCGAGCTGGTGGGTCGACCGCAGGTCGAGGCAGTCGACGCCGAGTAAGTTGAGTGGCGGCAGTGAGTCGCGCTTGATGCGCAGATTTGCAAACAAAAACCCGGCAGGGCAACCCGCCGGGTTTTTGTGTCCTGGCGACCACCATGACGCGTGCGTTTGTGGTGCGTTGGCGTGGCCTTGCTGACAGCATGGCCGCGAACGGGTAATGTCGTGTTTCCGCAACGCAACAAAACACCATGAATCCACTTCGCTGGTCCTACCGCCTCTGTTTCCTGATCGGCTTCCTCGCCTGTGCGGGTCTGCTTGGCTTTGCGCTCTACGCCGAATACGTGTGGCAGATGTATCCGTGCCCCTTGTGCATTTTCCAGCGCATCGGCTTCATCGTCATGGGCGTGTTCTTTCTTCTCGGCGCGCTGCATGCACCGCGTGGCGGCGCGCGCTGGATCTATGCCGTCGGCGTGTGGCTGGGCGCGGCATTCGGCACCGTGGTTGCGGCGCGGCACTTGTGGATCCAGTCGCTGCCGGCCGATCAGGTACCCTCTTGCGGGCCACCGCTGGATTACATGTTCAGCGCATTTCCCTTTGCCAAGGCATTCAAGCTGGTGTTCACCGGGTCCGGTGAATGCGCCACGGTCGAGCCGATCCTCGGTTTGCCGATGCCGGCGTGGAGCTTGCTGTGGTTCATCGCGCTTGCGCTGTTGACGGTGCTGGCGGTTCGGCACAGGGCGTTGCGCAAATGAGCGTCGGCGATGTCGTCGCCTCGTCCGCAACCGCACCTTGGACGCCGGATTCGTGGCAGCAATGCCAGGCCTTGCAGCAACCCAGTTACGACGACGCAGACGAACTTGCCAGCGCCAGCGCGCATCTGTCGCAACTGCCGCCGCTGGTTACCTCGTGGGAGGTGCTCGCACTCAAGGAGGCGATTGCCGAGGCGCAGGATGGAACGCGATTCCTGCTGCAGGGCGGCGACTGCGCCGAGAGCTTCGCTGACTGCACCAGCCCGGTAATTTCCAATCGTCTGAAAGTGCTGCTGCAGATGAGCCTGGTGCTGGTGCACGGCTTGAAGAAGCCGGTGCTTCGGGTTGGCCGGTTCGCGGGGCAGTACGCCAAACCTCGCTCGACCGACAACGAAGTTCGCGATGGTGTGAGCCTGCCAAGTTTCCGCGGTGATCTGGTCAACAGTCCGGAATTCACGGCCACTGCGCGCCGGCCTGATCCGCAACGGATGATCCAGGCGCATGCGCATTCCGCGCTGACCATGAATTTCGTGCGTGCGTTGATCGATGGCGGCTTCGCCGACTTGCGCCATCCCGAATACTGGGATCTGGCCTGGCTCGAGCACTCGCCACTGGCGGCCGAATACCGGCAGATGGTTTCGGCGATTGGTGACTCCTTGCGTTTCATGGAGACCCTGGCCGGACCGATTGCCGGTTTCTCGAAGGTGGACTTTTTCACGTCGCACGAGGCGTTGCTGCTGCACTACGAACAGGCGTTGACGCGGCAGGTGCCGCGCAATCCGGGCTGGTTCAACCTTTCCACCCATTTCCCCTGGATTGGCATGCGCACGGCAGCGCTGGACGGCGCGCACGTCGAGTATTTCCGTGGCATCCGCAACCCGATCGCGGTGAAGGTCGGGCCTTCGGTGACACCGGATCAATTGTTGCCTTTGATCGACGTGCTGAATCCGCACGAGGAGCCGGGTCGACTGACCCTGGTGCATCGCATGGGCAGTGGCAAGATCGCTACTGCGCTGCCGCGGTTGCTGGAGGTGGTGAAACGCGAAGGTCGCCGCGTGTTGTGGGTAGCCGATCCGATGCATGGCAACACCGAAAGCACCTCCAACGGCTACAAGACGCGCCGTTTTGACAACATCCGGGGCGAGCTGGAGCAGGCTTTTGACATCCACGCCGCGGCCGGTACCCGGCTCGGTGGCGTGCATCTGGAGCTGACTGGCGAGGATGTGACCGAATGCATCGGCGGCGCGCGTGGCTTGTGCGAGACGGACCTCGAACGTGCCTACAAATCGACGGTGGACCCGCGCCTGAACTATGAGCAGTCGCTGGAACTGGCCATGCTGATCGTGCGCAAATCGGTGGCTGGCCAGCCCGCGGCCTGACTGCCGCGAACCGCGCTTTCAGTTATCCGCAAGGCTTCGGCCGATCAACGTCCGACAGGCTGCCAGGAGCGTGGGCCACAGAAACGTTCGAGGCGACTTTGCAGCCCGGACGGTGCGGCCCACGCTTTTAGGGTAATGCCGGGGCGACCGGCTGGCCATCGACGGTATCGAGAAAGCGTGGCGGTTGCCAGGCGTGGGTGTGCTGCTCGAAACCGTAGGCGATCGAGATCAGCGTGGGCTCGCTCCATTTGGCGCCGAACAACACGATGCCGACGGGCAAGCCATGCGCCCAGCCGGCAGGTACGGTGATCGACGGATAGCCGGCCATGGCGGCCGGTTGCGACACGCCGCCGATGGTGGGATTGCCACTGACGACGTGATCGCCGAGCACCAGGTCGGTCATGTAGGCCGGTCCCCACGAGGGAGCCAGCAGCGCGTCCAGATGCTGCGCCTGCAATGCTGCGTCGATGCCTTCCGGGCCGGACAGTCGCTTCGCTTTCGCCAGCGCATCGACATACGCCTTGTCGGTGAGCGGGCCTTTGGCCTCGGCCTGTTCGAACAACTCCTGCCCGAACCACGGCATCTCTTCGCTGGCATGCGCCTTGTCGAACGCGATCACGTCGGCCAGCGAATGTACGCCCAGGCCGGTGCGGGTGGCGAGGTAAGCGTTGAGATCGTGCTTGAAGTCATACAGCAGCACGGTCATTTCCGGATCGCCGAGTTCACTCAGATGTGGCAGCGTCACCGGATCGATGATGATTGCGCCCTGCGCCTTCATCGTGGCGATGGCCGCGTCGAGTACGCGATCGGCATTCGGTTCGTTGCCGGCGAGCTGGCGCACCACGCCGATGCGCTTGCCGCGCAAGCCGTTCGGATCGAGGAAACGGGCGTAGTCGGTCTTGTGCTTGTCCGCGTCGAGGGTGGCCGGGTCGCGCGGGTCGCTGCCGGCGATCACCGTGAGCAGGGCGGCCGCATCTGCCACATCGCGTGCCATCGGGCCGGCGGTGTCCTGGTTGTGGCTGATCGGCACGATGCCGGCGCGGCTGACCAGCCCGAGGGTCGGCTTGATGCCGACGATGCCGTTCATGGATGCCGGGCAGATGATCGAACCATCGGTTTCGGTGCCGATCGCCACCGTGGTCAGCCCCGCCGCGACCGCCACGGCCGAGCCGGCGCTGGAGCCGCACGGATTGCGATCGAGCGCATACGGATTGCGCGTCTGTCCTGCCACGCCGCTCCAGCCGCTGCTGGAATGATTGGAACGGAACGAAGCCCATTCGCTGAGATTGGTCTTGCCGAGAATCACGGCACCCGCTTTGCGCAGGCGTGCCACCAGAGTCGCATCGTGCGCCGCCGGTGCGCCGGTCAGCGCCAGTGAGCCGGCGGTGGTGCGCATGCGGTCGCCGGTATCGATATTGTCCTTCAGCATGACCGGAATGCCGTACAGCGGGCCGTGTGCCTGGGTGCGCCGTGCATCGAGCGCGCGCGCAAGTTGCAGCGCATCGGGGTTGGTTTCGAGCACCGCGCGCAGGCTGGGGCCGCTCTGGTCGATGTGCCGGATGCGGTCGAGAAAATCCTGAGTCAGATCCCGGCTGTTCAAGCTGCCGGCATGCATGCGTTGCTGCAATTGCGCGATCGATGCGTAGGCGGTGGTGGTCGCTGGTGTGGTTTGGTCGGCGACGGCCGGCGCGGCCAGCAGCGCGGTGACGAGTGCCGCGATGAGGGCGGCGGGATGGATGGCGGCACGGCTCACGGTAACCCCCGGTGCGAACAAGGCGACAGGTTGTCGCGATGCCCCAGCTTAACGCCGCCGTCGGTCTGTCGCCGTGCTTGCGCGCGTTTTATAATGACCGAATGAACCCGAATGTCAGTACGCGGGCCGCCCGATCGTTCGCGGTGGCTTTGCTCGGTTGCGCCATGGGGATCGGCACAGCCAGCCGTGCCACCGAGGTGCCGCATATACCCGACACCCTGCAGCAACGCATTGCCGCATGCACCAGCTGCCACGGCGTGCACGGCCAGGGCTTGCCGCGCAGCGGCTATTTCCCGCGCCTGGCCGGCAAGCCGGCCGGCTATCTTGTACGCCAGATGCAGGATTTCCAGAACGGCCTGCGCAAGTACGCGCCGATGGAATACACCGTGCGCCAGCTGCCCCTGGCTTACATGCGCGAGATCGCCGAGTATTTCGCGGCGCAGCAGGTGCCTTACCAGCGATCGCCGGTGCCGAACGTATCGGCCGCCACGCTGCAGCGTGGCAACGAGCTGATCGAGAAGGGTGACGCGGCACGCCGGATCCCGCCGTGCAGCAGTTGTCACGGGCGCCAGTTGACGGGTGTGCAGCCATCCACGCCGGGGCTGGTCGGTCTGCCGTATGACTACATCAGCGCGCAGTTGGGTTCCTGGCGCACGCACACTCGCGCAACGGTGGCTCCCGACTGCATGGCCACCGTGGCAAACCGGCTCGCGCCGTCGGACATCACCGCCGTGGCGGTGGCGTTGGCCACCCGCGAGTTGCCGGCCGACATCCATCCGCAGCCCGCCGGCTCGGTGAAGCCGCCGCTTCCCTGTGGCGTGCTGGGAGCGACGTCATGAGGTGGTTGCGCTGGCTGGGGCTGCTGATCGTGGCACTGCTGGTACTGGCCTTTGTCTGGCTGTGGCTGGCTGGCGGTCGTCAACCCGTCCCGCGCTCGGCAAGCAAGGTTTCCGCGGCCACGCTGGCTGATCCGGTGCTGATCGCGCGGGGCAAGTACCTGGCCACCGTCGGAGATTGCGCCGGCTGCCATACCGCACAGGGCGGCCAGCGTTACGCCGGCGGCCGGGTGCTGGCCACGCCGTTCGGCGATATCCCGGCGCCGAACATCACCCCCGACGAGCAGACCGGCCTGGGCGCATGGAGCTTCGAGGATTTCTGGCAGGCACTTCATGCCGGCAAGGGGCGGCATGGTGAACTGTTGTACCCGGCGTTCCCGTACACCTCGTATACCAGGGTGACGCATGACGATGCGCTGGCGATGTTCGCCTGGCTGCAATCACTGCCGCCGGTCCATCAGCCCGATCGGGCGCCGTCGCTGGCGTTTCCCTACAGCGTGCGCAACAGCCTGAAAGCGTGGCGCGCGCTGTACTTCCGTGCGGGCGAATTCAAGGCCGATCCGACAAAATCGGCGACCTGGAATCGCGGCGCGTACCTGGTGCAGGGCCTGGGACATTGCAATGAGTGCCATGCCGCGCGCGATTCGTTTGGCGGCACGCCGCGCAACACGCAGCTGGCCGGTGGCCAGATCCCGATGCAGCACTGGTATGCACCCGATCTCAGCAGCGCCAGCAACGGCGGCCTGGAAGGCTGGAGTGCGCAGGACATCGTCGACCTGCTGAAGACCGGACAATCGGCCCGCGGCGCAGCGTTCGGTCCGATGGCCGCGGTGGTATCGGGCAGCACCCAGTACATGACTGATGCCGACCTGCATGCCGTCGCCATCTACCTGCAGTCGCTACCGGCGCGACCTCCGCCGCCGTCAGCCACCCCGCTGTTCGATGCCGGTCCGCTGCTCGATCGCGGCAACAAGGTCTATGCGCACCATTGCGCGGATTGTCATGGTGATCACGGCGAGGGCGTGGCCGGCGTCTATCCCTCCCTGGGCGGCAATTCCTCGGTGACCGAACCCACCGGCATCAACGCAACGCGGATGGTCCTGCTCGGCGGTTTCGCACCAGTGACGGCGGCCAACCAGCGACCCTACTCGATGCCGCCGTTTGCCCAGACGCTGAGCGACGACGACGTGGCGGCCGTGGTCAGCTACATCCGTCGCAGCTGGGGCAACCATGGCTCAGTCGTGCTTCCCGGCCAGGTGCGCCAGCTGCGCCACACGCCGATCGACTGAAGCCGGGTCGCAAACCGCAGACCGCTGGCGAGCCCCCACGCGCCGTAGGGCGGGCAATGCCCGCCGCTCTGTGTTTATGCAGAAGCAAGAGCCGGCGGACAGTGCCCGCCCTACCGCGGAGCCATGGGGGCCACCTCCGTGGTGGCGGTGCGATACAGCTTGGCCAGCGCCAACCACGGTGCCAAATCCCAATGTCCGCGTGCCTGGCCGGATGGGGAAGGCAACACGAACAGTCGCGTGTTGCCGAAAGTTTCAATCTGTAGACCGTAACCCACGGCGTGCCCCAGCGCGGTTCGGGCCGCGTTCTTGCTGGTGAACGCGAGCAGGCGTGGGGCGTAGCGCTCGATCTTTCCAAGCAAGGCCGATACATCAAAAGCATCGCGTGGCAGCTCGTTGTCGTTGCCGGCATGACGTTTGGCCAGATCGGTGAGGCCAATACCGTATTCGAGCAGATGGGGAAACTCCGATGGCGTCAGCTGATGCGGGGTCAGTCCGGCGTCGTGTAGCGCGCGCCAGAACAGGTTGCCGGGATGCGCGTAGTAGGCGCGTTCGGCGGCCGAGCGCTTGCCGGCGGCGGTACCGCAGAACACGAGGTCCAGGCCCGGCCGCAGCAGGTCGGACAGCACGTCGCGTTCAATGCGCCGCGACATCTTCGTCCAGCAGGAAGTCGGTGAACTGGAAGCGTTCGTCGCGCAGCACCGATTCGCCCCGGCGCAGCTTCAGCGCTTGTCGGAACAGCGGGCCGGCGTAGCTGAGGGTGTGGAACTCGCCGTGCTCGCCACAGGGATCGACCCCGGCGGGCAGCGTATCGAGCAGGGCGGCGTCGTAGCTGCGGCCGCAGTAGGCTGCATCGAGTTGCTGGGTGTCCACGCAGCACAGCACGGCGCGATGGCCTTCGCCGATGAAACGTCGCGACAAGGCGGTGGTGTCCTCGCCCCACAGCGGAAACACGGCGCGCCAGTTCTCGCGGCCCAGCTGGCGCACGCGATAGTCGCGTACATCCTCCAGGAACAGGTCGCCGAACGCGCAGTGGCGGATGCCCGGCCAGCGCATGCGCGCCTCGACCAACGCCTGCGCATGGGCCGCCTCGTAGGCCTCGTTGCTGCCGGGCCAGTCCAGCATCACTTCGACCAGTGGCAGATCGAGCGCGGCGGCCTGCGCCAGCAGCACCTCGCGCGGCGTGCCGTGCATGGCCACGCGCTGGTAGTTGCGGTTGACCGTGGTGAGCAGGCCGGTCACTTGCCATTGCGGGTCGGCCAGCAGGCTTTGCAAGGCCAGCAGGCAGTCCTTGCCGCCGCTCCAGGCCAGCAGAATGGGGGTGGTCATCGTTCAGCTCCAGGGTCGATCGGCCCCGGCAGCCTGTCGGGCTTTGGCCGGCCGGGCTGCAAAGCCGGCTGTGCGGTCCATATTCCCGCCGATTCTTGCCCCATCGAACCTCGATGGGCCGTCGAACCGACGAAAATCTGGCCTCGCACAGCCAGCTTTTCGCCTCGACCACCAAAGCCCGACAGGCTGTCGGGCGAGGTCCATTTTGGGTTGTCCGTCGCATTCATGTGTTCTGATCCGTCGGCACCTTGGCCTGGTTCATCGACAGTCTGCGGCCGCACCGCTATAAAGATCATCTATTCGGGGAGTATGCAGTGAGTGAAGAAATCCTGATCAACGTGACCCCGCGCGAAACGCGGGTCGGCGTGGTCGAGAATGGCATGTTGCAGGAAGTACACGTCGAGCGGGCCTCCCGGCGAGGCTATGTCGGCAATATCTACAAGGGCCGCGTGCAGCGGGTCATGCCTGGCATGCAGGCCGTGTTCGTGGAGATCGGGCTGGAGCGCGCCGCGTTCCTGCATGCCTCGGATATCGTGCGCCCCGCGATCCCGCTGGCGGAGGGCGAGGAGGCCAACGGCAACGGTCATGTTCCCTCGATCAACGAGCTGGTTCACGAAGGCCAGGAGATCGTGGTGCAGGTGGTCAAGGACCCGATCAGCACCAAGGGTGCCCGGCTGTCGGCGCACCTGTCCATCCCCTCCCGCTACCTGGTGCTGTTGCCGTATGCGCACACTCTGGGAATTTCCGCCCGGATCGAAGACGAGGAGGAGCGCCAGCGATTGCGCGACGTGCTCGGACCGCTGATCGGGGAGACCCCGCTGGGCTACATCGTGCGTACCAATGCCGAGGGCCAGAGCGCGGAGTCGCTGGCGTTCGACGTGACCTACCTGGGCAAGGTGTGGCGCGTGGTGCAGGAGAACATTGCCAAGGCACGCGTGGGCGAGCGGGTCTACGAGGAATTGTCGCTGCCCCTGCGCAGTCTGCGCGACATGCTCAACGAGGATATCGAGAAGGTGCGGGTGGACTCGCGCGAAACCTTCGAGCGAGTGACCCGGTTCGTGCACAAGTTCATGCCGCAACTGGACGATCGCATCGAACACTACGACGGCGAGCGGCCGATCTTCGACCTTTACGGTGTCGAAGACGAAATGCAGCGTGCCCTGAAAAAGGACGTGCCGCTGAAATCCGGCGGCTACCTGATCGTCGACCAGACCGAGGCGATGACCACCATCGACGTCAACACCGGCGCCTATCTCGGTACGCGCAACCTGGAGGAAACCGTCTACCGCACCAACCTTGAGGCGGCCCAGGCCGCCGCGCGCCAACTGCGCCTGCGCAACCTGGGTGGCATCATCATCATCGACTTCATCGACATGGTCGACGAGGAGCACAAGCGGCAGGTGTTGCGCATGCTCGGCAAGGGCCTGGCGCGAGACCATGCGCGGACCACGGTGTACCCGATGTCGGCGCTGGGCCTGGTCGAGATGACCCGCAAGCGCACCACCGAGAGTCTCGCGCGCCAGCTATGCGAGCCGTGCTCCACCTGCAACGGACGCGGTGTTCTCAAGACGGCTGAAACTGTGACTTACGAGATCTTCCGGGAAATCACCCGGGCCGTGCGTCAGTTCGATGCGGAAAAACTGTTGGTCATGGCCAACCCGCAAGTGGTGAACCGCATCCTCGAAGAGGAATCCGCGGCGGTGGCCGAACTGGAAGAGTTCATCTCCAAGAGCATACGCTTCCAGGCCGAAGAGCATTATTCGCAGGAACAGTTCGATGTTGTGTTGTTGTAAGTCCGGCCCGGTTCGACGCGCGTGAACAGGGTGTGGCAGCGTCGATTGCACGGCTGTGCCCGCGGCCTGGGCTGGACCGCGGGCGTGCTGGTGATCCTGTTCGCGGTGCTGGCGGCGCTGGCGCAATTGCTGCTGCCGTTGCTGGCGCAGCATCCGGCATGGGTGGCCGCGCAGCTCAGCCAGCGGCTGCAGCGTCCGGTCAGCTTCGCGTCGATGGAGGGGCACTGGACGGCGTCCGGTCCGGAGTTCGTGCTGCACGACGTGAAGGTGGATCCGGCAGTTGGCGAAGCTGGCAAGCCTCTGCATCTTCCGGAATCCCGGCTCATGCTGGACCTCGGTGGCTGGCTGCTGCCGTCACGCCATCTGCTCAACGTCTACGTACGTGGCGTGCAGCTGGATTTGCTGCACGATGCTACCGGTTGGCACCTCAATGGCATCGGCGCGGCGCGCGACACGAACCGCCAGCCGTTGTCCCTTGGCCACCTGTCCGTGGATCTCTGGCTGGACGATTTGCGCGTGACGGTGACCGACGCCACTCTCGGCAAGCACTACACCGTACTGTCCCCTCAATTACGCGTCAGCCATCAGGGCGACTGGATCCGTTTCGGCGGCAGCTTGCGCCGCGAGGACGTGGGCGGTGCCCGCGTGCGCGCGGTGGGTCGCTTTCGCCAGGACGGCCGCGCCGGCAAGTTGTGGATCAGCGCCGATGCCGCGCAGTTGAAGCCGCTGCTCGATGGTATCGACATGGCTGGCTACACCGTCGACCACGGTGCCGGCCGGCTCAGCGCGTGGCTCGACTGGCGTCACGGAGAGCTGGATAACAGCGTGCTGCGTGCGGACCTGGACACACTCTCGATCAGCGGGCCCACCGGCGGCACGGCCAGGGTGGCGTCGCTGCATGGCCTGGCGGGAATTCGCCACGCGAATGATGGCTATCAGCTGCGCTGGGCCGGTGACGACGGGAGTGCAGCGGTAGTCGATCTGGACCATCCCGGCACGCCGCACCTGCGCGTGGACGCTGCCGCAACCAAGTTGCAGCTGGCACCCCTGCTGCCATGGCTGGCCTTGAAGCCAGACATGGCGCCATCGCTGGCACACTGGCTGGGTAGCGGGAATCCCCGCGGCGAACTGGGTCGCGTCGCGTTGCATTGGACGCGCGCCAGCGGGCTGCAGCGGTTGGCGGTAGGATTCGACGGACTTGGCATCGATCCGGTCGACAAATTGCCTGGGCTGAGCGATCTGCACGGCGAGTTGCGTGGCGATGGCGAAGCGTTCTCACTGGAGTTGCCGGCGCAGGCCACCACGGTGACCTTTGCCCGCGTGTTTCGCCAGCCATTCGCGTTGTCCGAACTGGCCGGGACGCTGGCGTTCTGGCCGCAGGACGGCGACTGGCACCTCGGTGCCGACAGCCTGGACTTCGTCGGCACCGGCTATGCAGGCAGCGTGCGCGGGGAAGCGGTGCTGCCGGCGGACCACGGCGCGCCGTCGCTTGACCTTTACGCCACGGTGGATCAGGCCGACATGCCTGCGGCGAAGCTGTTCTGGCCAGTCAACGTGATGTCGCCCGGCACCGTGGCGTGGCTGGACCGGGCGCTGGTGTCCGGCCAGCTCGTGCAGGCCCGGGTACTGCTGCGAGGCGATCTGGCGGACTGGCCGTTCCGTCACCACGAGGGGCGTTTCGAGGCACGCGCGGTCATCCATGATCTGACCCTCGATTATGGTGCGGACTGGCCGCGGGCCGAGGGGGTCGATGCCGTGGCCAGCTTCGTCAACAGCGGCTTGCTGGTGGAAACCAGCGCCGGTCATTCGCTGGGGGTGAAGACGGAACACGCAGTGGCGCTGATCCCCGACTTCGGCCAGGGCTTGCTGGATCTCAACGTAAAGGGCAACGGCAGCGGTGCCAGCCTGCTGGATTTCGCCAGCAGGAGTCCGGTTGCCAGCCAGGCGGCCGCTACGCTGGCCAAGCTCAAGCTGGGCGGACAGGGAACCTTCGATTTCCACCTGAGCTTGCCGTTGGGCAAGACCGAGGGTGCGCAGCTCGATGGCGTTGCCCAGCTGCGCGACGCGACGCTCACGGCACCTGACTGGAAACTCAAGCTGGACAAGCTCAACGGGCCGTTGAGTTTCAACTTGCGCGGCCTGCAGGCTGGCCCGCTGGCGACGACGTTTCACGGCCAGCCGGCGCGCCTGCAGCTGGCGATTGCCGGCGCCAATCCCGATCCGGCGCAAGTCCTGTCGGCCACCTTGAAGGGCGTTTTTCAGGTAGCGGAACTGGTGCAGGATTACCCCTCACTCGATTGGCTGGGCCATCTCGCGGACGGGCGCAGCGAGTTCAACATCGGGTTTACTCTCGCGCATCAGCCGGGGACCGATGCGCTGGCGCAGACGCTGAGTGTCGATTCATTGCTCAACGGCATCGCCCTGCAACTGCCGGCGCCGCTGGACAAGCCTGCAGCGGGAAGCCTTCCGCTGCACCTGAGCATGAGCTTGCCGACCGCAGGGGGAAATCTGCAACTGGGTCTGGGCCAGCTCGTGCGTGGCCACCTGCGGCTGCCCGACGATAGCGGGCAGCCGCTGGCGGGCACGCTGTTTTTTGGTGACCAGATGCCGCGAACCGTGCCTGCCCGGGGCCTGCGCATCCGCGGTCACGCCACCACGCTGGATGTCACCGGTTGGGTGCAGCGCGCGGTGGCAGGAGCCGGTGGCGACGGCCCCGGGCTGGAGAGCATCGACGTCGGCACCGACCATGCGCTCTGGTTCACTCGTTCGCTCGGGCCGCTGCGGTTGCGTGTCACGCCGCAACCGGGCGATCTGAGCGTGGATGTGGATGGGCCGGCGATGGCAGGCACCGTCAAGGTGCCGACCGACGCGCTGGACAAACGCGGCGTCACGGCACGCATGCAGCATCTTTACTGGCCCAAGGATTCCACCGCCCAAAACGCAACCTCCCGTATGGCACGCACCGATGGTGCAGCGGCCGATTCCCCGGATCAGGCGGCGACGGCTGCGGACGATCCGGCAAACACCGGGATCAACCCCGCGGCGCTGCCACCGTTCCACCTGTGGGTAGGCGACCTGCGTCTGGGCGACGCCCGGCTCGGCGAGGCGCGGCTGGAGACATGGCCTACGTCGAAGGGGCTGCATATCGAACAGTTGCGGGCCTTGTCCAAACGCGTGCAGGTCACGGCCAGCGGCGACTGGAATGGCACCGCCGCCGACAGCCACACGCACATGCGCATCAATTTCTCGGCCGAGGACCTGGGCGCGATGCTGGGGGCGTTTGGCTACAACGGGCTGGTCCTTGGTGGCAAGACGCGCGACCAGCTGGACGCCAGCTGGCCCGGCAGTCCCGGCGCGCTGTCACTGGCGACCATGGATGGCACGCTCAGCATCGATGTCCGCGATGGCCGCATCCCCGAGGCCACCTCGCCCGGTGTGGGCCGGCTGCTTGGACTGGTGTCGTTGGCCGAATTGCCGCGCCGGCTCACGCTGGATTTCGGCGATGTCTTCGGCAAGGGGCTGGGCTTCGATTCGATCACCGGCGATTTCCAGCTTGCCAGTGGCAATGCCACCACCAGCAATCTGGCGATCCTGGGCCCGTCGGCCAATATCAGGATCACTGGCCGCACCGGCCTGCGCGCCCGCGACTACGACCAGCAGGTGCAGGTGGTGCCCCACGTGGGCAACAGCCTGCCGATTGTCGGTGCCGTGGTCGGTGGCCCGATCGGCGCGGCCGCCGGTTTCGCCATGCAGGGTTTGCTCGGCAAGGGACTGAACAAGGCTGCCAGCGCGCGCTACCGGATCACCGGCAGTTGGGATGATCCGAAGATGACCCTGGTTGAAAAGCACGGCGAGGTGGCCCCGCTGGCCCCGCTGACGCCGCCACTGCTCAGTCCGGCCGTCATTGTGCCGGCGTCGCCCGCCACCGTGGTGGCGCCGGCAGCCGCTTCCAGCGTCGCGTCGCCAGCGGCGGCCAGCTCTACCCATCGTTGACCCGGAAGTCGCCGTCGTTGGTGCGCCGTCGTGGCGTCTGATCGCTTCCCTTCCCCCGCAGTGCGGGGGAAGCAAGTGCCAGTCACGGGGTCGCCGCATTGCTCCAGGAAACGCGTGGTGGGTTGATTCCAACCGTGATCTGGCCGCATCCACAACACGCACTGCTTTAAAGTGGCTGGCCGCAGCCCCATGTGGGACAGTTGCAGATTGAGCATAGACAAACCGAGCCCATGGATTCCCTGATTTCACTCGCCGAAAGCAAGCTGTTGTCCCCCGGTGGCATTGCCACCGGCGATCTCGACCGCGTGTTCGCCCAACTGATGGGTCCGTCGATCGACGCCGCCGACCTGTACTTCCAGCATTCGCGCAGCGAGTCGTGGACGCTGGAGGAGGGCATCGTCAAGGACGGCAGCCACTCGATCGAGCAGGGCGTGGGCGTGCGTGCGATGTCCGGCGAGAAGACCGGCTTCGCCTATTCCGACGAGATCGTGCTGCCGCAGCTGCTGGAGGCGTCCAAAGCCGCGCGCGCGATCGCGCGCGACGGCAACGGTGCGGGCAAGCCGCTGGCACTGCACAACGCCCGTGCGCTGTATCCGGCGATCGATCCGGTCGAAAGTCTGCCCAACCCCGACAAGATTGCGTTGCTGCGCGAAGTGGATGCCTATGCACGCTCGCGCGATCCGCGCATCAAGCAGGTCATCGTCAGCCTCGCCGCGACCATGGACACCATCCTGATCGCGGCCTCCGATGGCACACTCGCCGCCGACGTGCGCCCACTGGTGCGACTCAACGTGCAGGTGATCGCCGAAGCAAATGGTCGCCGCGAGCAGGGCTACTCCGGTGGCGGTGGTCGTTACGGCTATCGCGAGCTGATCGACAACGGCCGCGCGCTGGCGTTCGCCGACGAGGCCGTGCGCCAGGCGCTGGTCAACTTGGATTCGGTCGACGCACCCGCCGGCCAGATGACCGTGGTGCTTGGCCCCGGCTGGCCCGGCGTGCTGCTGCACGAGGCGATCGGCCACGGCCTCGAAGGCGACTTCAACCGCAAGGGCAGCTCCGCGTTCTCCGGCCGTATCGGCCAGCGCGTGGCCGCGAAAGGCGTCACCATCGTCGACGACGGCACCCTGGCTGGTCGCCGCGGCTCGCTCAGCATCGACGACGAAGGCACCCCGACCGAGTGCACCACCCTGATCGAGGATGGCATTCTAAAAGGCTACATGCAGGACAAGCTCAACGCGCGCCTGATGGGCATGGCGCCAACCGGCAACGGTCGCCGCGAATCGTTCACCGCGCTGCCGATGCCGCGCATGACCAACACCTATATGCTGGCCGGCTCGCACGATCCGGCCGAGATCATCCGCTCGGTAAAGAAGGGCCTCTACGCACCGAATTTCGGCGGCGGCCAGGTCGACATCACCAACGGCAAGTTCACCTTCTCCGCCTCCGAGGCGTACCTGATCGAAGACGGCAAGATCACCCGCCCGGTGAAGGGCGCGACCCTGATCGGCAGCGGTCCGGACGTACTCAACCGCGTCTCGATGATCGGCAATGACCTGGCGCTGGATGAAGGCGTGGGCGTCTGCGGCAAGGATGGACAGAGCGTGCCGGTCGGCGTGGGTCAGCCCACGCTGAAGATTGATTCGATGACGGTGGGTGGTACCGCGTCTTAGCGGTGGCCGCGTGGGCGCTGCGGATTTTGTAGGAGCGCACCTGTGCGCGATGCTCTTGTTCGTCGCCGTTCGAACGAATAGAGCGAAGAGCTTCCGTGCGCGTTCGGAGGGCGAGAGAGGGGAGACCGCGGGCGTGCGCGAATGTCTCATCTTGTCGTGCACTCGATCCAGCGTCCCGCAGTCACGCATGTCTTGAGCGACCCGCGCTGACGGGAATGGTTTTGTCGCTCGATGGCGAACCTGTGGGGAACGCTGCCTGGTTCTGCCCGACGCTATCGGGAAAGCTTCACGCGCGAGACATCGGTACAACCTGAGGCATGGCGAGAGTTGCAGAGCCAGAATCACCATTCTGACGGCCTTGAGCTGTCGGAATAGTTTACATTCGAGAAATCCGGCACAACCTGAGGCGTGGCGCTGGTTGCGGCGACAAAATCATCGTTTTGGCTGTCCTGCAGTGTCGAAATACCTTACATTTTTTCGCATAAAATCTGGAATGAAAAAAGTCAATAATTAATAAAATCAATCCATTGAAGATATGGCATGCAATATGCGTCTCATTAGGCCTCAGATTGAGGCCCAGCGAGCCCCGATTTCACGGACGGCTGATGGATTTTGATTCCACGGAAAGTCCTTCACGGCGTTTTTCAAGGGGTTGGCCATGCGTAAATCCTTGCTTCCATCACTGGCACTGGGCTGCGGCACCTTGCTGGGAATGGTGTCTTTCGGCGCCAGCGCCTTACCCATCCATGTCGGACTTATAAATGCTCAAGACAGCCATAGCTGGACGTCTCCGACCATCGGTGACCCGCACGGCACCGTGACCCTCACCGCTTGGGAATACGACAACAACGTCTGGACCGACGCCGTCACGTCGTATAAATCTGGAGCTGCCGCCGAAACGGGCATGGGTGTCTACTGCAATGACTCCCCAACCGGCAACGAGTGCGGCCAGCACGAGATCGGCGCCACGCCGTGGCAAATGCTGGACCTGGACATCAGCCAGCTCTCCGGTTGGGAAAGCCTGACGCTCTATCTTGGCTCGGTCAACGCAGCAGGGTCGGGCGGCGATGAAACCGGCTATCTGCTCGGAGCCACTTGCACGGTGGGCGGGATCTGCACGCCGATCGTCCTGGATAGCTGCACCGGCTTCGGCAATTGGGCTGGTCACTCGGCGCAGTGCATGTTCAACCTTACCGAAGCGGACCTTCTCGGCCAGCACATCACCGATATCTGGGTTGCATCCAGCACCACCGACCAGAGCGGCACCGACAACGGCAACATTCTGCTGGG
>DASRUB010000181.1:0-21443 GCA_035655635.1 Rhodanobacter sp.
CGAAGCGGCCTCGCTGAAGAAGGATGGCGTGGACCTGAGCTACGTGCCGCCGCGCTACCGCTCCAGCTACTTCCAGCACATCTGGGGCAACGGCTACGCCGCCGGCTACTACGCCTACCTGTGGACCGAGATGCTGGCCGACGATGCCTTCATCGGCTTCAAGGAGCACGGTGGCATGACTCGCGAAAACGGTGACCGTTTCCGCAAGATGGTGCTCTCGCGCGGTAATACCGAGGACCTGGCCAAGATGTACAAGGACTGGCGCGGCCAGGATCCCAGCATTGAGCCGATGCTGGAAAACCGGGGCCTGAAGGAAGCGCCGAAGAAATAAGTGTCGGGATGAATCCCGACCCACGTGCTGTGCGATGGCCGTAGGTCGGGTTTCAACCCAATCATCGGTGTTTCGGCGCGGCTGATGTCGGGATAAATCCCGACCCACGTGCCTGTGCGATGGCCGTAGGTCGGGTTTCAACCCGACCATCGGTGTTTCGGCGTGCGTGATGTCGGGATGAATCCCGACCTACCCCCACAGCGTGTCGTCAAGCCAGACGGCATCCCACAGCGGATAGTCGCCGATCCGCTCAACCAGATGTGCCCGTAGCGGGTTGGCCACGATGTAACGCGCCATCGTGCGCAAGTCCTCGTCCGTGCGTACTGCATGGTCGAAATAATTCGCCTGCCAAACCGGGCGACCGATGGCGCGCGCCGAGCGTCCTTTCAACAATCGCACAGCGTCGGACAGCTTGCCTGCATGCAGCAGCATCAACCAATGCAGGTGATCGGGCATCACCACGTAGCACAGGGTCTCGGCGCGCCCTTCGGCATGTAGCCCCATCAGTACCCGCACCACCTTGCGCCCGTTGTCGAACGAAGCGAAGTGCGGCACCCGATGGTGGGTCGCGGCGGTGATGTGGTACGCCAGGCCCGTTTGCGATACGCGTCCCTTGCGCAGGTCGTTGTAGGTCATCGGCTCTTCGCTAATTGACGTGGGTCGGGCTTCAGCCCGACGCTTGTCGGTTTGTCGGGATGAATCCCGACCTACGGTCCCGACGGTTGTTTGTTTGTCGGGATGAATCCCGACCTACGGTTAGGGGGTGGGTCGGGATACATCACGACGACGATGCCACGACGCGTCATGCCGGGATGCAGGCCTGCGGCCTTCGGGTGGGTCGGGATTCATCCCGACATGGGTGGCAACGGCGTGTCGGCCGACGGCATGTCGGCCGACGGCGTGTCGGGTTGAAACCCGACCTACGCGATGGTGTTGGCCCGATTTTCCGGACGGTATGTCATGCGGTCATCGTTCGCGTGGAATAATCGAGGCTCCCGCCTTGGAGTCGCCCACGCGTGGACAGCCATCATCTTTTGCAAACCGCGGTGGTGTTCCTGCTGGCCACGGTGATCATGGTGCCGCTGACCAAGCGTTTCCGCCTTGGCGCGGTGCTGGGTTACCTGCTGGCCGGGGTGGTGATCGGGCCGCAGTTGCTGGGTCTGGTCGGCGATACCGAGGGAGTCGCCACGATCGCCGAATTCGGTGTGGTGTTGATGCTGTTCGTGATCGGGTTGGAGCTCTCGCCGCAGCGGCTGTGGGTGATGCGCCGATCGGTTTTCGGTACCGGCCTGCTGCAGGTGCTGGCCAGCATGCTGACGATCGCTGCGGTGGCCTACTTCCTGTTCGGCTTGACCGGCAAGGCCGCCGCGATCGTCGGCGGCAGCCTCGCGCTGTCATCGACGGCCTTCGGTCTGCAGATCCTGGCCGAGCGCAAGGAGGCCGGTTCAGCCTACGGGCGCCAGGTGTTCGCGATTCTGCTGTTCCAGGATCTGGCGGCAATTCCCTTGATCGCGGCGGTACCGCTGCTGGCCGCATCGACGGGAACCCATGTCGACCTGTTCGGCGTGCTGCGCACGGTCGGGATGATCCTGGCGGTGGTGGTCGGTGGCCGCTATCTGTTGCGGCCGGTGTTCCGCTTCGTGGCCAGGGCCGACTCGGTGGAGGTGTTCACCGCCACCGCCTTGCTGGTGGTGATGGGGGTCGCCCTGTTGATGGAACTGGCTGGCGTCTCGGTCACCCTGGGCGCGTTTCTCGCGGGCATGCTGCTGGCCGATTCGGAATACCGGCACGAGCTGGAATCCAACATCGAGCCGTTCAAGGGGCTGCTGCTGGGGTTGTTCTTCATCAGCGTCGGCATGTCGATGGATCTTTCCCTGCTGTGGCACCGGCCGGGCCTGATCCTGGCCCTGGTGGCCATGCTGCTGGTGCTGAAAGGCCTGTTGTTGTGGCCGCTGGGCCGCTTGCTGGGTCGACTGAATCGCCCCGACACGCTGCGACTGGTGGTGCTGCTGGCCTGCGGCGGCGAGTTCGCTTTCGTGGTGTTGCGGCTGGCGGCTGGGCAGCAGCTGATCAGCATCGGCCAGCGCGATGCGCTGGTGCTGGTGATCACCTTGAGCATGGGCTTGACCCCGTTGCTGGTGGTGCTCGCCGCGAAGGCGCTGAATGTGCGCCCGCGCAAACCCGCGCGCGAGTTCGACACGATCGACACCGCGCCGCCGCGGGTAATCATTGCCGGCTTCGGCCGGGTTGGGCAGATCATTGCGCGCGTGCTGCGCGCGCAGGGCATTTCATTCGTGGCGCTGGAGCATTCGGCCGAGCAGGTCGATGTCTCGCGGCGCTTCGGCACGGTCAACCTGTTCTTCGGCGATCCGGCGCGGCCGGAACTGCTGCGTGCGGCGCAGGCCGCCACGGCCGAGGTGTTCGTGCTGGCCACCGATGATCCGGAAGCGAACCTGCGCACCGCGCGACTGGTCAAGCGCCAGTATCCGCACCTGAAGATCGTGGCTCGTGCACGCAACCGCCAGCATGTATTCCGTCTGCTGGACATGGGGATTGACGACCCGGTGCGCGAGACGTTCCATTCCAGCCTGAAAATGACCCGCAAGACGCTGGAGGCACTGGGCCTGTCGCCTGAGTTTGCGGCGGACCGGGTCGAGCGCTTCCGCCGCTACGACGAGGATCTGCTCAGGAAGCAGGCGCTGGTCTATGACGACGAGACCAAGCTGATCCAGAGCACGCGCGATGCGCTGGCCGACTTGCAGCAGCTGTTCGAGGCCGATGCGGAACCGGGTGCCGAGCGCGAACGCCAGCGCGACGCCAGGCGGCCCGCCACGCCAGCGGATTGAACGTGGTTCAGGTACCGGGCGCATGCCGCTGAAGCTGAAGGCAAGTTTCCAGGGCCAGGAAGGCGGGCCGATTCCTTATTCCCCGTTCCCTATTCTCGCGAAGGCAGCAGCCTTCGGAGCGCCGGCAATCAATCGGGCTGCGCGGGTTGCCGGAGTGTCTGACGAACGCTCGGCACCGCACTGGCATTGCGCGCGGACAACTCGTGCGCGATATCGACGAAGCCGAGTTGGTGCGCGACCTCGGCCGCGGTGCGACCGAATGCATCGACGGCCGCCCGGCTGGCGCCGCGCGACAGCAGGATGCGCGCTGGCGCCAGCAGCGCATGCATCGCACACGCGTGCAGCGCGGTCACGCCACGCTGATCGGCATGATCAACTTGTACGCCTGCGTCCAGCAGGACCGGGACCAGCGCGCCAAGATGGGTGCCATCGCAGGCAAAGCCGGGCTTGTGCAGCACGCCAAGCAGTAGCAAGAGCGGCGTGCAGCCACCGACGTCGGCACGATTGACGTCGGCGTGGCGTGTCAGCAACACATCCAGCAAGCGTCGAGCGCGCAGGCTGTCGCGGCTGGCGAAGCAATATTGCGCCGCCGCGTGCAGTGCCGAGCGGCCATGTGCGTCCACGTGGTTGACGTCTGCTCCGTTGTCACTCAACGCCTCGGCGGCGTCTGCGTGGCCCAACGCGCAAACCAGCATCAGTGCCGTGGTGTCGTCGACGAGTGCCTGGTCGACCGGCGCGCCGCGCTGAGTGAGCAGCGCCACGATATCCAGGTGTCTCGCCCCGGCGGCGGCGGCCAGCGCGGTCATGCCGGAGTGGGTGTGCAGGCTGTGATTGGCATCGGCGTCGAGCAGGCGTTGCACCATGGCCAGGTGTCCGTGGCCAGAGCCACGGATCAGCGCCGTCGCGCCCTCGAGGTCAGCGGTATCCACCGGAAAGCCAAGTTCCAGTAATTTGTCCACGGCGTCATTGTCACCGGTGGCGGCCGCGGTGGGCAGATCGTCGGCGCGCAGGCGGCGAAGCGGCAGCCTCCAGCCGGTCCAGCGCAGCCAGCGTTGCAGTTGCGGTCGATCCTGTGCCAGACACAGGCCCAACGGTGTTTCGCCATTGGCCGCGCTGGCCTCGGGATCGGCGCCGGCGCGGAGCAGGACCCGTACCGCCGGGAGGACTTCATCATCACGCGCCACGGCAATGTGCAGCGGGGTGCAACCGCCAGCATCGAGCGCAGACGGATTGGCTCCGGTATCCGCGAGTTGCTGCAATATCGGCAGCCAGGCGGGCGCCGTGGCCAGGTGCATCGGCGTGCGACCGTCGGCGAGTGCTCCAAACGGATCGGCGCCGGCGCGAAACATGGACAGGATCAGTGTGAGTCCAGCCTCGTCCGGCGTGTCGCCCAACCCGGCCATCGCCTGCGCGAGGAGACTGGCGCCTGCCGGGCTGGCACCCGCATCGAGCAGGCCGCGTACGGCATCGGTTGATTCAGGCAGCAACGGCAGCAACGCGTCGAACAATCGTTGCCCGGATGGCAGCGCCTCCTCGGCCTGCAGACCGTGGTCAAGCAGCCAGCGACGGGCCGGCCCATGGCCCGGTTCGGCCAGCGCAAGATACAAGCTGGCCAGGTCCGGCCCGGGCCATGCGCGCACCACGTCGGCAAAGCGGCTCACCAGCGGCCAGTGGCTACCGCGAAGGGCGTCCAGCAAATTCCCGGATGTGTTTTCGTCCAATGCCGGGGCACCTGGATCAGGTTCCGCGGTCAGCGCGGACTGCGGATCCAGCAGCGCCACCAGATCCCATCGCCCCGCCGCCGCGGCATGATCCAGCGCACTGCGCCCCTCGTGGTCCCGACCGTCGGGTTCACCGACAAGCGCGAGCAGGATGCGCACCGTGTCGGGTGTTGCGTGTGGCGACTGACAGGCCAGGGTCAGTGCGTCGCGCCCGTGCAGGTCGCAGGCGTTGATACCCGGGTTCCCCGGGCCCAGCAAGCTCACGATTTCGTCGGCACCGGCACGGGCTGCCTCCATCAGGGCCGTGCAACCGTTGCGGTCGGCCAGTGCGACATTCGCGCCGGCACCGCGCAAGGCCGCGGCAATCCTGGCGTGACCCTCGGCGGCTGCCGCCATCAGTGCGGTGCGCTGGTTCGCGTCGGTATCGTCGATCGGGGCGCGGTGCTTGAGCAGCAGTTTGATTCCCGCCGGATCATCCTCCGCAAGGCTTGCGGCAGCCACCAGCGGCGGCTCCCCGGCGTGAAGATGCAACTTGGCGCGACGTTTGAGCAGCAATTCCGCGACCGGCCAGTTGGCGGCGTGACAGGCGACCACCAGTGCGCTCTGGCCTTGCTGGTTGAGCGCGTCAATCGGCGCGCCAGCGTCCAGCAGCGCCGCGGCCACCGACAGGTCGGTACTGCGGGCGGCGTAATGCAGGGCGGTGTTGCCGTCGGTATCGGCGACCGAGGCATCGGCGCCATTGGCGAGCAGGGTCAGCACGGCTTCGGCGCGACCGTGCAAGCTGTCGCGGGTGGCGGCAAGCAGGGCCGTGATACCGCCGCTGGCCCGGTTCACATCGGCGCCTTTGGCGATCAGCGCGCGCAGCAGGCGGGTGTCCGGGAGCAGCGCGGCGAGCACCAGCACCGGGCGTTGGTCGCGATCCTCCGGAGTCGGCGCGGTGCCAGGGTCGGCAGCGGCCTCCAGCAATGCCAGCGCGCGTTCGATGTCGCCATCGCGCGTGGCGGCCAGCAGCGCCGCGGCTTGTTCGGCGGTACCGGCAAGCCGTTCCTGCGCGGTGAGCACGGGGCGCGGTGTTTCGGCCGTGGCCGGGTCCATGTCACGCTGCCGGCGTGGAGCATGCCGCTCGCACAGCAACGCTCGCAGGGTGCGGTTGGCAATGATCAGGCAAGCCAGCGGCAGCACCAGCACGGCGTAGATCGCCAGCGCCGCGATGCGCATCTCCTGCGGCAACATGCCGACCAGGCCGGTCAGCGCGATGGCACCGAAGGCGAGTATCAGCAGACACAGGGCAGCGGGAAGAAAGTGGCTGAAGAAGCGCTCCTCGCGCGACAGATGCCGGCCGAAAGCCATGCTGCGCAGGGTGGCGGTGAAGATCCATGAACCGTCGCGCTGCGGCGGATACGCGTCATCCCACACGAACACCAGCCCGAAAGCCGGCCACAGCCGCCACAGCACCGCCAGCGCCAGCACCAGTGCAGCCGCCAGCAGCAGCGCGTCACTGAGGCTGGGGCCATGACTCAGTTGCAGCATCGGCCAGGCCACCAGCAGGAACACGAGCACGCTGTAGCCAGTGAACATCACCAGATGCGCGGCGCCCCGGCGCAGCACCGTACGGGTAAAGCGCGGCTCCGGATCGAAACCTATCGCATGACAGATCGCCGCCATGGTCAGCGAGTTGGCCAGCAACAGCGGGATCAGGGTCAGTGGATGGGCCGCCAGCCCGGCCGCGCCGACGGCCAGCAGGCCGGGAATGAACCAGGCCAGGGAGTGCAGGATGGGCGGGCGGCGACGGGATTTGGGCTGGGTCATGGCGACAGTATAGAAATCGTTGGGCGAGCAGACGGTAACCAAGTGTTAACCCGGAGCCTGTCGGACTCTGGCGCCGATGCATGCGTGACTCATTCGCCCCGGTCATCCGTGCGCGAATGGGTGTACGCCGGATGGTTCGCGGCCGCCAGGGTTTCCTGCGGCGGAACCTGCAGGTGCCAGCCCTGGTTGCGCAGATGATCCATGACCTGGACGACGTCCTCGACCGGCAATTTGCGCGCAGCTTCAAGTTGCACCTCCATCACGAAGCGCAGCTCACCCAGCATCAACAACAGCGCTTCGGGCACGACGTCGAAGGCATCGTGTTGCGCCAGCCACAGGTAGCTGTCGGGTTTGCGCAGGCTGGCGTAGACATGGCAGTGCATCGCGTCACCGGTTGGCAAGGCGGGCGCGGCCCGCAACGCCGGCCAGCGTAGCAGCAGCGCGGCAGCGCCGGGCCAGGCCAGGCCCGACGATTCAACCGCGCTTCAACATCAGCGCCAGCATGCGCTTGAAACGCGTGCCGTACGGCGGGTTGAGCAAACCGACCCCATTGAAGCGAGCCTGCCGGAACACCGGCTTGGTGTGACTGAACGTATCGAAGCCGGTCTTGCCGTGGTATCCGCCCATGCCGGATGGGCCAACGCCGCCGAACGGCAGGTTGTGCTGGGCGATGTGATACAGCGTGTCATTGACGCTGACCCCGCCGGCGTGGGTCTGGCTCAGCACCTGCTCGATACGCTTCGCGTCCCGTTCGAACAGGTACAGCGCGAGTGGATGCGGATGGGCCGCCACATAGGCGATGGCCTCGTCCAGTGAATCGTACGGGAGCAGCGGCAACAGGGGGCCGAAGATTTCTTCCTGCATCAGCGGCATGCTGTCGCTGACGCCGCTGATCAGCTGCGGCGGCAGCAGGCGACGGCCGGCCTCTTCGGTGGCCTCACCGAGTGCATGTACCTGCGCACCCGCAGCGCGGGCGCTGTCGCGCAGGCTGACCAGACGCTGGTACTGGCGATCGGACACGATGCTGGCGTACTGCGGGTTCTGCTGCAGCCGTGGGTACAGCCGCGCCACCGCGCGCCCGGCCAGTTCGATGAACGCGGGCAGTTGCGCGCGTGGCAGCAACACGTAATCCGGGGCGATGCAGGTCTGCCCGGCGTTGAGCAGCTTGCCGAGCATGATGCGTTCCACCGCGTGCTCCAGGCGCGCGCCGGGGCCGATGATCGCCGGCGACTTGCCGCCCAGCTCCAGCGTCACCGGGGTGAGGTTGGCCGCGGCGGCGCGCATCACGTGGCGGCCGACGGCGGTGGAGCCGGTGAACAGCAGATGGTCGAACGGCAGCGCCGAAAACGCCTGCGCCACCTCGGCATCGCCGGTGATCACCACCACCTCGTCGGTCTTGAAATACTTGTCGACCAGCTCCGCGAACAGCGCCGAGAAGCGCGGGGTGAACTCGCTCATCTTCACCATCGCACGGTTGCCGGCCACCAGCGCATCGACCAGCGGCGCCGCGGCCAGATACAGCGGGTAGTTCCACGGCACGATGATGCCGATGACGCCCCGCGGCTGCGGCCTCAGTTCGGTGCGTCCGGGCAGGAACAGCAGATCGGCCAGCCGTCGCCGCGGCTTCATCCAGCGCCGGCCCCTGGCCAACGCGTGACGGATCGCCGAGAGGCTGGGGAAGAATTCCAGCAACTCGGTCTCTTCGCGCGGACGGCAGCCGAAATCGGCATGGATGGCTTCGACGATGCGCTCGCGGTTGTCGCGCAGCATGCTTTCCAGCGCACGCAACCGGGTCGCGCGCGTGGCCCAGTCCGGCGTCAACTGGGCGCGCTGCGCGGTACGCAGTTGCTGCAGGCGGTCGGTCAGCTCCGACGCGATATCAGTCGTCATGCAAGACGCTCCGTGTTGACAAGCAACGTACTCGCCGCATCGGTCCCATGGCAATGCCGAAAAGCGTCCCCTCACCCCAACCCTCTCCCCAAGCGTTGCTCGGGGAGAGGGAGCGACGCGTCATGCTTTTCCGAATCCCTATTCCCGAATCCCGAATCCCTATTCCCGAATCCCTATTCCCCGATCGTCAGCAACGAAGCGTTTCCGCCGGAGGCGGTGGTGTTGATGGTGAGGGTGCGTTCGCCGGCGAAGCGCAGCAGGTAGTGCGGGCCGCCGGCCTTGGGGCCGGTGCCGGACAGGCCTTCGCCACCGAACGGCTGCACCCCGACCACCGCACCGATCTGGTTGCGGTTGACGTAGCAGTTGCCGACGCGCGCATGCTGGCTGATGTAGTGCACGGTGGCGTCGATGCGACTGTGCACGCCCAGGGTGAGGCCATAGCCAGTGCTGTTGATCTCGTCGACGACGTTCTTCAGCTCGCTGGCCTTGAAGCGGATCAGGTGCAGCACCGGGCCGAAGATCTCGCGCTTGAGCACCGACAGCGAGGGGATTTCGTAGGCGCGGGGGGCGAAGAAGGTGCCGTGCTCGGTGGCGGCCGGGTCCATCGGTGCCTGGGCGATCTTCTTCGCTTCCTTGTCCATCCTTTCGGCGTGGACGACCAGGATCGCCTTGGCGTCTTCGTCGATCACCGGACCGACGTCGGTGGACAGCAGGCCCGGGTCGCCCACCTTCAGCTCGGCCATCGCGCCGGCCAGCATCTCGATCACCTTGTCGGCGATGTCTTCCTGGATGTACATCACGCGGGCGGCCGAACAGCGCTGGCCAGCGGACTGGAATGCCGAGGCGATCACGTCCTTGACGATCTGCTCGGGCAGGGCGGAGGAGTCGGCGATCATGGCGTTCTGGCCGCCGGTCTCGGCCACCAGCACGGCGATCTGCGCATCGCGCGCGGCCAGGGCGCGGTTGATCGCCCAGGCTGTCTCGGTGGCGCCGGTGAAGACCACGCCGGCCACGCGCGGATCGCGGGTCAGCGCGGCGCCGACGCTGGCGCCGTCACCCGGCACGAACTGCAGCACGTCCTTGGGGATGCCGGCGTCGTGCAGCAGCTGGGTGGCGAGATAGCCGATCAGGCTGGTCTGTTCGGCGGGCTTGGCGATCACCGTGTTGCCGGCGGCCAGTGCGGCGCTGACCTGGCCGACAAAGATCGCCAGCGGGAAGTTCCACGGGCTGATGCCCACGAATACGCCGCGGCCTTGCATGTACAACTGGTTGGTTTCGCCGGTCGGGCCGGGCAACTGTTCCGGTTCGGAGAACAGGCGGCGCGCCATGGTGGCGTAGTAGCGCAGAAAATCGGCCGCCTCGCGCACTTCGGCGATCGCATCGGGCAGGCTCTTGCCCGCCTCGCGCACGCACAGGGCGAGGAACTCGGCGCGACGCGCCTCCAGCTGATCCGCCGCGTACTCGAGCATCGCGGCGCGATTGGCTACCGGCAGCGTGTTCCAGCGATCCTGCGCGGCCACGGCATTGGCGATCGCCCTGTCGACCGTGGCCTGGTCGGCGCAAACGTAGCTGCCGAGGCTGCGGCGGCGGTCCGATGGGTCGGTGACCTGCACCGTCTCGCCCTTGCCCTCGGCGCCGGGCACCAGTGGAGCGGCCTTCCATGGACCCTGCTGCGCGTTGACCGCGGCGGCCAGTTCGTTCAGTTCGTTGTCGTTGGCAAAGTTGACGCCCATGGAATTCTTCCGGTAAACATAATTTGAATTCTGCGCGAGCGCAGAACTCGCACCATAAAGATTGGCCGGCAGCGGGATGCGCGGATGCGGGATGTGATCGAACGCGCGCACCGTCTCGCACGGGTCGGCCACCAGGTCACGCGCGGGCACGGCTTCGTCCACGACGCGGTTGACGAAGCTGGTGTTGGCGCCGTTCTCGAGCAGGCGCCGCACCAGGTAGGGCAGCAGGTCCTGGTGCGTGCCGACCGGCGCATACACGCGGCAGGGCACGTTGAAGCTGCCCTTGCCGATCACCTCGGCATACAGGTCCACGCCCATGCCGTGCAGGCGCTGGAATTCGAACGGCCGTCCCTGCGCCATGTGATGCACGGCGGCAATCGTGTGCGCGTTGTGGGTGGCGAACTGGGGGTGGATGAAGTTGCCGCCCGCGTTGAACAGGCGTCGTGCGCAGGCCAGGTACGACACATCGGTGTTCGGTTTGCGCGTGAACACGGGGTAGCCGCTGAGGCCCTGTTCCTGGGCCTTCTTGATTTCGGAGTCCCAGTAGGCGCCCTTCACCAGTCGCACGTACCAGCGCCGGCCGCATGCCAGTGCCGTCTCGACCAGCCAGTCGATCACGAATGGCGTGCGCTTGGCGTAGGCCTGGACCACGATTCCCAATCCGTTCCAGCCTTCCAGCGACGGGTGCGCGAACACCTCGCCGATGATGTCGAGCGACAGCTCCAGGCGATCGGCTTCCTCGGCGTCGACCGACAGCGCGATGCCGTGCTGCATGGCCAGCTGCGACAGTTCCAGCAGCTTTTCGATGAGTGCCTGCCGCGCGCGGGCGCGCTGGGCCACCTCGTAGCGCGGAAACAATGCCGAAAGCTTCACCGAAATCGATGGCGCATCGGTGTGGTTCGCGTACGGGCCGCGGGCACCCAGGGCGGCAATCGCGTTGCGGTAATCCTGCTGATAGCGCTCGGCGGTGTCCGCCGTCATCGCCGCTTCGCCCAGCATGTCGAACGAGTAGCGATAGACCGAGTTCTCCTTCTTCCTGCTGCGATCGAGCGCCTCCTCGATGTCCTGGCCCATCACGAACTGGTGGCCCATGATGCGCATGGCCTGGCGCACCGCCGCGCGGATCGTGGGGTCGCCGACGCGGGTGACCAGCCGGCGCAGCGCACCGTTGAAATCGTCGCCCGTGCCATCGGCCAGGTTGACCAGGCGGCCGGTCAGCAGCAGGCCCCAGGTGGAGGCGTTGACCAGCAGCGATTCACTGCGGCCCAGGTGCTTGCGCCAATTCGCGTCGCCCAGCTTGTCGCGGATCAGCTTGTCGGTGGTGGTCTTGTCCGGAATGCGCAGCAGCGCTTCGGCCACGCACATCAACAGGATGCCTTCCTCGCTGGAAAGGTCGTATTGACGCATGAAGGATTCGACCACGCTCTGATCCTTCACCCGCGCCCGCACGCGCGTCACCAGGGCGGCAGCCTGGTCGATCACCTGTTCGCGTTCGTCCGGCGGCAGGTCGGCCTGGTCGAGCAGGTCATTGACGGCCTCGGTTTCGTCGCGCAGCCAGGCGGCGGTAATCCGCGCGCGCGCGGGCGTGGTTTGAAGCGGGAGCTCGGGGCTGAGTATGGTTGAGGTCACGGGAGCGTCGTTGATGATGGCTGGTCGGGGTTGGGCAAACGTCGAATTGTACGCTTGAGGCTGTTGATTTTGGGCGCCACCGGGGGTTTGGTCCTGGCGTGTGGATGCGTGGCGCACGGGCTTGGCGCGAACCTCTCGGGTCCATTCGCGAGCGCACGCGAGGCACTGATCTGGATCAATCAGGTGCGACAATCTTGCCCCTTGCGTCGTCGCGGCCTATCATTCTGGCGTTCCAGGCACGCCGGGTCCCCATGATCGTGCTTCGACCAGCTACCGCCGGCCTGCTCCGCGTGACGATATGGCTCAAGCCCAATCGCTCGCTCAGCCGACGCGGGTTGCGTCGACTGATCGTGGTTCTGGTGGTACTGGTGCTGACAACGGCAGAACTGGGGGCTTTGCAGGGGAACGTATTTGCTCCGCTGTTTGCCCTGGTGGAATCCGCTGCCATGGCCGTCGCCTTGAGCGTGGCCTGGCGGGCTGGCGACCGCTGCGAGCGCATCACCCTCGACGAATCGTCGCTGGAAGTGCGTTCGCTGCCTGGCCGGCGTCGCGTGCGTTTCCAGTCGTACTGGGTGCGCGTGCGGATGGAGACCGGCAACGGACGCCTGCTGCTGTCATCGCACGGCCGCGACCTGGAAATCGGCGCGTTCCTGGCGGAACCGGAACGCGTGGTGTTGTCGGAAAAACTCAAGGTGTTGCTGGCTGATTTCAACGGGCAGCGATGCAAATAGTTCAACAAAGGTGCAAGACATGACATCTGGCGGGATCAGGCGATCATTCATGGCAGCGGCGAGCCTAGCCCTTGCATCGTTCGGCGGCGTGGCGCTGGCAGAGCCGTCTCCATGGCAGCTGAACATGGAGCCTGGTGCGAGCACGTGGTCGCACGTGCCCTACGACCTGAACAACATTTCGCTGGCGGTCTGCGTGGTGATCGGCATCCTGGTGTTCGGCGCGATGTTCATCGCCATGTTCCGCTTCCGCAAGTCGCGTGGCGCGGTGCCGGAAAAGTGGGCGCACAACACCACGATCGAGGTCGTCTGGACGACCATCCCGGTGATCATCCTGGTCTCGCTGGCCTACCTGGCCACCGGCGGCCTTACCAGCTGGGCCGATACCACCGGCTCGCAGATGACGGTGAAAGTCACCGGCTACCAGTGGAAGTGGCGCTACGACTATGTCAGCTACATGGGCAAGCCGATCGAGAAGGTCGGTTTCATGTCCAGGCTCGACAAGCAGAGCGACGACACCCGCCAGTTGGATTCGGGCATGGACCCGTATGCCGTCAAGGTCGGCGACGAGCACACCTACCTGCTGAACGTCGACAAGCCGCTGGTGGTGCCGATCGACACCAAGATCCGCTTCGTGATCACCGGCGGCGACGTGATCCACTCCTGGTGGGTGCCGGCGCTTGGCTGGAAGCTTGACGCCATCCCCGGGATCATCAATGCGGCCTGGACCAACATCAAGACCCCCGGCACCTATCGTGGCCAGTGTGCCGAACTGTGCGGCCAGGACCACGGCTTCATGCCGATCGTGGTGGTAGCCAAGTCCAAGGCCGATTTCGCCACGTGGCTCAGCGAGCAGGAGGCCGAATCCAAGAAATCCCCGCCGCCGCCCGCGCCGTTCGATGAGGCTTCCCAGGCAGCAGCCCAGCGGGACTGAGTCCGCGTCGCCCATTTCGTTGCAGTCGTATTCAATAACAGGTTAGAGGTGCACGGCCATGTCCTACGCAGCCACCCATGATCAGCATGATGATCACCACGGCGCGCCGAAAAGTTTCTTCCGACGTTGGTGCATGTCCACCAATCACAAGGACATCGGCACGCTCTACCTGATCTTCGCGCTCACGATGTTCTTCATCGGCGGCAGTTTTGCGATGACCATCCGCGCCGAGCTGTTCAAGCCCGGCTTGCAGCTGGTACAGCCGTATTTCTTCAACGAGCTGACCACGATGCATGGCCTGGTCATGATTTTCGGCGTGATCATGCCGGCGTTCGTGGGCCTCGGCAACTGGATGATCCCGTTGATGGTCGGCGCGCCGGACATGGCGTTGCCGCGCATGAACAACCTGTCGTTCTGGATCCTGCCATTTGCCTTCGTCCTGCTGCTGTCGACGCTGTTCCTGCCAGGCGGCGGCCCGGCCGGCGGCTGGACGATGTACCCGCCGCTGTCGCTGCAGAGCAATTCGCTGGCCTACGTGGTGTTCGCGATCCACCTGATGGGCATCAGTTCGATCATGGGCGCGATCAACATCATCGCCACCATCCTCAACCTGCGCGCGCCGGGCATGGACCTGCTGAAGATGCCGGTGTTCGTGTGGAGCTGGTTGATCACGGCGTTCCTGCTGATCGCGGTGATGCCGGTACTCGCCGGTGCGGTGACCATGCTGCTGACCGACAAGTATTTCGGCACCAGCTTCTTCAATCCCGGCGGCGGCGGCGACCCGGTGCTGTACCAGCACGTGTTCTGGTTCTTCGGCCATCCCGAGGTCTACATCATGATCTTGCCCGCGTTCGGGATCATTTCGGAAATCGTGCCCACCTTCGCGCGCAAGCCGCTCTTCGGCTACAAGGCGATGGTGTTCGCGCTGGCCTGTATCGCGTTCCTGTCGTTCATCGTGTGGGCCCACCACATGTTCGCGGTGGGGTTGCCGCTCGGTGCCGACCTGTTCTTCATGTACGCGACCATGCTGATCGCGGTACCTACCGGCGTGAAGGTGTTCAACTGGGTTGCCACCATGTGGGGAGGGTCGATGACCTTCGAGACCCCGATGCTGTTCGCCATCGCGTTCATCATCCTGTTCACCATCGGCGGCTTCTCCGGCCTGATGCTGGCGCTGGTGCCGGCGGACTTCCAGTACCAGGATACCTATTTCGTGGTGGCGCATTTCCACTACGTGCTGGTGACCGGTGCCCTGTTTGGCATCATGGCGGGGACGTATTACTGGTTGCCGAAATGGACCGGCCAGATGTACAGCGAGTTCTGGGGCAAGGTACATTTCTGGAACAGCGTGGTCTGGGTGAACGTGCTGTTCTTCCCGCAGCACTTCCTGGGCCTGGCCGGCATGCCGCGTCGCATTCCCGACTACAACGTGGCGTTCGCCAACTTCAACATGATCAGTTCGATCGGCGGTTTCCTGTTCGGCGCCTCGCAGTTGATCTTCCTGGGTGTGGTGATCCACGCCGCGTTCTTCTCCAGGAAGAACGCGGCCGATCGCGCGTGGGAAGGCGCCAGGGGACTGGAGTGGACGGTGCCTTCGCCGGCTCCGCACCACACGTTCGACGTGCCACCGGTGATTCACGACGAGGAGCTGGCGCACGGCAACGTGCACGCCTGATCCGGTGCGGGAACCCATGCACATGACGCAGCAGTTGACAGACAAGGATGCCGCGGGCGGTCGCCGCGGCGTGCGGCGCACCGTGAAGATTCTTGTCGCGGTGGTGATTGGGTTTTACCTGCTGGCATTCCTGCAGATATTGCTGATGAAGTAGTGATCGCGCAGTACCATTCAATACCCTCACGATCGCCCGCCGGGCAGGATCGGTGGGCAGTTCCCCGGGCGGCAGGCGGGGCAGGGTCATCCAGAGAAATCAGAGAAATCGACGGGGTTCCAGCATGAGTCAGCAACACGACGCTTACTTTGTACCGGCCACCAGCTACTGGCCGATCGTCGCCGCGGTGGTCATGTTCGCCTTCATGTTCGGCGCGGGGCACTGGCTCAATGCGGCGCCGGGCGAGGCGGGATTTGGCAAGATCGTGCTGACTATCGGCGTGATCGGCATCCTTGCCATGTTCTTCGGCTGGTTCCGTTCGGTGATCCGCGAGTCGCTTGCTGGCGACTACAACCCCCAAGTCGACACTTCATTCCGCATGGGCATGATGTGGTTCATTTTTTCCGAAGTGATGTTCTTCGGCGCCTTCTTCGGTGCGCTGTTTTACATCCGCATGTTCTCGGTGCCGTGGCTGGGCGGCGAAGGCCACGGTGTGCTCACCCATCAGTTCCTGTGGAGCGATTACGCGGCCGCATGGGGTGCCCATGGCGGCAACGGCCCGGCACACGTCGGCGGCGCGTTCCAGATCGTTCCGGCCTGGGGCTTGCCGCTGCTGAATACGCTGATCCTGCTCAGCTCCAGCGTGACCGTGACGATTGCGCATCACGCGCTGCGAGCCGGTCATCGTGGGCGGATCCTGGTGTTCCTGGGCCTGACCGTGCTGCTTGGCGCGCTGTTCCTGAACTTCCAGGCGCATGAGTACATCGAGGCCTATCACGAGCTCAACCTGACCCTGGGCAGCGGCGTGTATGGCTCGACCTTCTTCCTGTTGACCGGCTTCCACGGCCTGCACGTGACCCTGGGCACGATCATGCTGTCGGTGATCTGGTTCCGGGTGCTGAAGGGGCATTTCAGCAAGGACCACCATTTCGGTTTCGAGGCAGTCGCCTGGTACTGGCACTTCGTCGACGTGGTCTGGCTTGGCCTGTTCATGTTTGTCTACATTCTTTGAGCGCACCCGACGCGTGTTGCACGAACCAGGCCGGCCAAATCCCGGCTGGTTCGTTTCGCGGTGGGTATGTGCTGTTCTCCACGCGCCACCGCGCATGCGGACACCAGCGCACGCGACCGGCGCACGCATCGGCGCAGCACCTTGATGGGATCTGCATGAAGCGATGGCGGTGAGCACGATACGGGTCGGCGTGGTTTCGCGGGATGCGGCAATGATCGAGGAAAAATTTCCCGCTGTTGCCAGGCATCCCCTCACATGGGAATAGCACGCATGCAACAGCTGGACAGCACCAGGATCGCGATCGTCGGGTTGGGCTACGTCGGCCTGCCGCTGGCCGTGGAATTCGGCAAGCAATACGACACGGTCGGCTTCGACATCCGCGCCGCGCGGGTGGATGAACTGCGCAGCGGGCACGACCACACGCTGGAAGTCGACGCAGCCGAGCTGGCGACCGCATCGCGCCTGCGGTTCAGCGCCAGTCTCGACGATATCCGCGGCTGCAATGTCTACGTGGTCACGGTGCCGACCCCGATCGACATGGCCAAGCGACCGGACCTCACCCCGCTGATCAAGGCCAGCGAGGCGTTGGGCCAGGTGCTCAAGCGGGGCGATATCGTGGTGTACGAGTCCACCGTCTACCCCGGCTGCACCGAGGAAGTCTGTGTTCCGATCCTGGAACGGGTGTCCGGACTCAGCTACAACCACGACTTTTTCGCCGGCTACAGTCCCGAGCGGATCAATCCCGGCGACAAGCAGCACCGGGTCACCAGCATCCTCAAGGTCACCTCCGGCTCCAACCCCGAAGTCGCCGATTTCGTGGATCGGCTGTACAGCTCGATCATCACCGCCGGCACGCACAAGGCCAGTTGCATCAAGGTGGCCGAGGCGGCCAAGGTGATCGAGAACACCCAGCGCGATCTCAACATCGCGCTGGTGAACGACTTGGCCAAACTGTTCAACAGACTCGGTATCGACACCCTGGAAGTACTGGAAGCGGCGGGCACCAAATGGAATTTCCTGCCCTTCCGGCCCGGCCTGGTCGGTGGCCACTGCATCAGCGTCGATCCGTACTATCTCACCCACAAGGCACAGGAGGTCGGCCACCACCCGGACGTGATCCTGGCCGGTCGTCGCACCAACGACAGCATGGGCGAATACATCGCTGGCGAGGTGATCCGGCTGATGGTGCGCAAGGGCATCAACCCGGTGCGTGCGCGCATCCTGGTGCTGGGGCTGGCGTTCAAGGAGAACTGTCCGGACCTGCGCAATACCCGGGTGGTGGATATCGTCGGGGCGTTGCGCGGCTACAGCACCGAGGTCGACGTCTTCGACCCGTGGGTCGACGCAGCCGAGGCCCGGCATGAATACGGCCTCGAGCTGATCGACGCACCGCCTCCGGCAAGCTACGACGCCATCATCGTGGCAGTCGGTCACCACCAGTTTGTCGAGCTGGGCAGCAGCGGCGTGCGCGCCTTCGGCAAGCCTTCGTGCGTGCTGTATGACGTCAAGTATGTGTTGCCGCGCGAGGCGGTGGACGGGCGGCTGTAGGGCGGTGTTCGGTTTTCAGTTTTCGGTGTCTGGAAAGGGTCGATACTGAGTGACCAACAGCAGAGCCAATTGATCGCCGATCTCAAGCAGGTCTCCGCCATGCTTCACTCCCTCTCCAAAAGCATCCAGGCAAAAAGTAGTTCCGCGCCAAAGGCGAATCCGAACACCGAACGCCGAACAACTGAACACCACCCTCAACCCAGGTCCCGGGCGCCATGAAAGTTCTCGTCACCGGTACTGCCGGCTTCATCGGCTCACACGTCGCCATGCGCCTGCTTGAGCGCGGCGACGAAGTGATCGGTATCGACAACCTCAGCGACTATTACGATGTCGAGCTGAAGAAGGCACGCCTGGCGCGCTTCAGCGACCACCCCGCCTACCGGCATGAGCCGGTCGACCTGGCTGATCGGGCCGCGGTGGAGGCCGTGTTTGCACGGCACCAGCCGCAGCGCGTGATCAACCTCGCGGCGCAGGCGGGCGTGCGCTATGCGGCCGAGAACCCGCACATCTACGTGTCGACCAATGTCACCGGCTTTCTGCACGTCATCGAAGGATGTCGCCACCACGGCGTCGAGCACCTGGTGTTCGCTTCCACCAGCTCGGTGTACGGCGGGGATACGCAGATGCCATTTTCAGAGCATCAATCGACCGAACACCCGCTGACGTTGTACGCCGCCTCGAAGAAGGCCAACGAGATGATGGCGCACAGCTATGCCCATCTGTACGGATTGCCGTGCACCGGGCTGCGCTTTTTCACCGTCTACGGACCGTGGGGGCGGCCGGACATGGCGTTGTTCCTGTTCACCCGCGCGATCCTGGCTGGCGAGCCGATCAGCGTGTTCAACCACGGCCACCACAAGCGCAGCTTCACCTACATCGACGATATCGTCGAGGGTGTCGTGCGTATCCTGGACAAGGTACCGGGCAGGGACAGTGGTTGGGATGGCAAGGCGCCGGATCCTGCCAGCAGCGGCGTCGCGCCCTACCGCATCTACAACATCGGCAACGAGCAACCGGTGCAACTGTTGCGCTACATCGAGGTGCTGGAGCAGTGCCTGGGTCGCAAGGCGCAGATGGAGATGTTGCCGCTGCAGGCGGGCGATGTGCCGGACACCGAGGCCGACATGTCGGCGCTGGTCGCGGCCGTGGACTACAACCCCAGCGTGCCGGTGGAGCAGGGCGTGGCCAACTTCGTGCGCTGGTATCGAGATTATTACCGGGTGCCGAGCTAGTCGGACTTCTGGCGCGATCGTCGCAGATGGCACGAATTGCCGCGGCAGCGGCGTCGCGCGGGCGCAACCGCTACAATCACTGGCCGATGCCGTGCGGATGCAGCCAGCCCATCCAGATGCCGAGCGCGACCATGCCGATCAGCACCAGCGACAGGCCGATGCGGCGAGTCAGCGCCCAGACCGTGCGTTTGTCGTCGTCCTTGTCGGTCATCATGAAGTACAGCGCCTGGCCGAGGCTGAAGATCACCACCAGCAAGACCACCACCAGCGCAATTTTGTAGACGGTTTCCACGTGACAGACCTGATGTATTTCGACAGCGGCAGTATAGCCACCAGCGGCAGCCAATCCGCGTGAACGGATTTCGTCGTCCGTCGTGGTGGGCATTGCTGTTGACCATCGCCGGAGCCTTGTTTTTCATACGTCTGGGCTTCTGGCAGCTGCATCGTGCCGACTTCAAGGAATCGCTGCTGCGTCGCTATGCCGCGGCGGAAACTGCACCGCTGCAGGATTTCGCCGCGGTTGCGGCCGAGCCACCGCAGGACAGTTTCCCGCGGGTGCAGGTGCGCGGACACTATCGGGTGGACCGCGTGTATCTGCTGGACAACCCCCGGCATGACGAGCGCGGTGGGGTCGAAGTGTTCGCGCCGTTGCAGATCGGCAACCAGCAGCGCCTGTTGCTGGTCGACCTGGGCTTTTTGCCCGGCAACGGCAGCGGAAAGACGCCCTCTGTGCCGCCATTGTCGGCCGCCGAGCTGGACTTGCATGGCCTGTATGTGCCGCCACCGCCGACCGGCTTCAAGATGGGCGGCGATGCGTTGGTGCGCCAGACGCATTGGCCGAAGAACAGCATCTACCTGGAGCCCGCGCAAGTCGTCCGCGACCTCGGCCGACCGCTGTACTCGCGGGTGCTGGCGCTGGATGCCGACCCTGCATCGATCTACGTACGCCGGCATAGGCTCGACCTGACGATGCCACCGATGCGACATCGTGCCTACGCGTTCCAGTGGTTCTCTTTCGCGCTTGCCGCCGTGGTGATCCTGCTGGTACTGCATCGCAAGCGTCGGCCGCGCCAATCCTGACCGACACCTTTTAATCCATGCCATGACCTCCCCGATGAATCCTGTTGATCCGAAGTCCCAGCGCAAGAGCCGCGTGTTCCTGTTGTTGATCGGCCTGGTGTTTGCCGCGCCGATGATCGTGGCGGGCCTGCTTACCGTGGGTGGCTGGCAGCCCGGCGCCAAGAGCAGCGGCCAACCCATAACGCCGCAACGCAATTTCGTCGCCGAGCAGCTGCGCGTGCAGATGGCCGAGGGTGGCAGCTGGGCCTGGCGCGACAGCGAGCCGCGAATGACGCTGGTCGCGCTGGCCGGCCCGGATTGCGCCGCGCGATGCCTGCTTGCGTTGACCGCGATGGCCAAGGCGCGGGTGATGCTCAATCACAACCAGTCCCGCCTGCGCCTGCTCTATCTCGGCACGCCTCCAGGCGACGCCAGCGCACGCCAGGCGATGACTGCCTACTGGAGCATCGGCACGGACGTCGACGGCAAGCTGGCCAGTTTCCGACCCGAGGGGTCGGACAGCGTCAGCGCCTTGCTGGTGGAATCCAATGGCACAGCCTTGTCGTTCTATCCCGCCGGTTTCGATGCGGCGGGCCTGCTGCGCGATATGCGCAAGGTGATCAAGTGATGCCGGCGGATCGAATCCGGATCCTGCGCGGACTGTCCCTGCTGGCGGCGGTATTTGCCTTCGGCCTGGTGATGTTCGGCGCGTTCGTGCGCCTGTCCAACGCCGGACTGTCATGCCCGGATTGGCCGACCTGCTACGGCCAGGTCACCTGGCCGCAGCACGCGCAGGCGGTGGTGCATGCCGACGCCGAGTTCCCGGGGCGCCCGTACGAGGCGCACAAAGCCTGGCGCGAGCAGGTGCACCGGTTCCTTGCTGGCACGCTGGGCGTGATGGTGCTGGCGCTGGCGTTGCTGGCCAGTTGGCGCCGACGCGGCGCGGTGCTGGGCGTCATCATCGGATCGATCTTTGCAGCGGTCGGGGTAGCTTTGTACATGAGCGGCGAACACCGATGGTCGTCGTTGCTGGCGGCCTGCGCGATCGCGCTGCCGCTGATCGTGGCGTTTCGGCTGCCGCGGCCGGGCGCCTGGAAGATCTGCGTGCTGGCGCTGGCGGTGATCATCTTCCAGGCCATGCT
>DASRUB010000182.1:0-10034 GCA_035655635.1 Rhodanobacter sp.
CCGTTAGGAGAGGGGCGCTACATGATTTCACTGAACGCGCATGGCGGCATGCACGGCAACGGTGAGCTAGTGTCGGAAACCATCCAGCGAGCGAATGCGTTTTGCGCCGGAAAAGGTGGGCATGCTGATGTTCTCAATTCGCAATCATCAGGCGTCCAAATGTGGACGCCTCAGGACACGCAAGTCACTTTCAAGTG
Organism: Rhodanobacter sp.; assembly: GCA_035655635.1. Taxonomy (GTDB): domain Bacteria; phylum Pseudomonadota; class Gammaproteobacteria; order Xanthomonadales; family Rhodanobacteraceae; genus Rhodanobacter. Next base: position 198 of record DASRUB010000182.1, read on the forward strand.
CGTGAGTTCATCAGGCAGGCTCGCTGTTCCTGCGAAGGATTGAGCGAGACCGAGGGCAGCTTGCGTCGTCTGGGGGCAACTTTGGGGGCAACTTGAAATAGTTGGATCGCAAGACCTTTGCAGCACAAGGCTTACGGTGATCAATTCAATAGACGCCACCCCACCAATACAAGCTCCAACGCAGTCCAACGAAGGCCGGCAACCCTAGCGATAGCAAAGGTTCCGGCTTTTTTTGTGGCCGGTACAGTCCCATGCGATGCGTTGCAATCGCTCTTCCACCTGGGGGCATGATAGGGGGACAAATCCCATGTGGTGCAGCGATGCCCCATGGCTCGCGGTGACACGGCAATATGCGCGGCCGAGCCAGCCGCCAAGCCGCGCTGCCTTTTAGATGGTGGCGGACTTTACCGGAAGGGTTGCCGGCCGGGTGCAGGCGGCGGCGTTTGAAGGATCGCCCTGCGCGGGCAAAGATGAAGCGACTGGCGCCAGAGGCATCCCCGGATACGTCTGGAGGTATATACGGAAAGCGCGATTCTGCGCGCAAGTTGTCGGCCGCTGGCGTCAATCCGAGTGGACAGCGTAAAGCTGAAAAGACAGCGGGCGAGGGATGTGCGTCAAACAGCCTTGAAGTAGTCGCCAGCAAGTGGCACGCCAGGCAATCGGTCGCCGACTTCCCGTTCTCCGAGCGGTTGGTGCACGGAACGGATGCCGTTCCATTTCGAGGGAGTGGGTCGGGAATGAACCCCGCAGCGAGTGAGCTCAGTCGTGTGGAATGCCGGCGCGATGACGAGCCTGCTTCATTTCGCGCGCCAGCGTGGCATTGTCAACGCGATGCGGCGGCAACTGGCGCGCCACCGCCCAAGGCAAAGCGGCCGATCCATGCCCAGCGGCAAGATCAACAGCATGCAAAACCGCTGCGCATTCTGTTTCAGTTTGCAACGGCTCGATCAGCGGCGAAGCCCGGCGGGTAAACTTCTGGCCTATGGCGCAAGAGCTTGCGGTGGGTGATAACGTGCGGCTGGATTTTCACTTCGAGGTGACCGATGCCGATGTCGCGACATGCCTTACTGCCGCTTGCCGCCGCTCTTTCGCTCGCCGCGCTTGCCGCCCCCGCCCAGCAGACGAGCACCGAAAGCTCCGACGCAACGCCTCGGAAGGCCACGAACCTGGCGCCCGTCGACGTGAATGCCGAGGCCTGGCGCGAGACGGTCAAGGCCAAGCTCGAACACATGCTGCCGGAAGTCGATGACACCAAGATCACCGTGACCAAGAAGACCACGGTGACCCACCTGGCCGACCAGCCCACGGTGATCGGCAACAACCTGGACCAGTTGCTGGTGCGCTCGCCCGGGGTGCAGGTGTCGCAGCAACCGACGCCGACCCAGTTCAACCTGAGCTACCGTGGCCTGGGCAATCCGCAGGAATCGGAATACGTGCTGGTGATGCAGGACGGCATTCCGCTGGAAAGCGACTGGATCGGTTTCCCCACGCTGTATGCGATGCCGCTGGCCCAGAGCCTGTCCGACGTCGAGCTGATCCGTGGCGGTTCCAGCCTGCTGTACGGACCCGAGCCGGCACCGGTGATCAACTTGGTGTCCCGGCGGCCGAAACCTGGTGCGCCATTCTCGGCGACGAGCGAACAGGTGGTGGGCAACCACGGCCTGTACTCGACCTACAACGCGGTCGAAGGCAGCAGCGGGCGCTGGACCTATCGTGCGGACGCCGGTTATGTGCGTAGCGACGGCAGCCGGCCCAACGCCGGATCGCAGATGCGCCAGGCTGACCTGTACGTGGACTACCGGCCCGACGACAAGCAGCTGTGGTGGATCGATCTGCATGCGATCAACGCAGCCTCCGGCGACGCTGGCCGACTCAGCTACCCGCAATGGCAGGCCAACCCGCGGGCCACGCCCACGCCCTACAACCGCGACTGGGTCACGCGTGACCAGTTGGTGCTCGGCCATCGCCGCGAGTTCGGCGACGGCTGGTTGTTCGAGGGCAAGCTGTGGTTTGCCTATCAGGACCTGGCCAGCCGCGCGGCCAACGGCGCGCTCGCGCCGCAACCGCCACCGGCCAGCACCACCTTGCAGGATGAGCAGTTCCGCACCGGCGGCGCTGATCTGCGCCTGCGCAAGAAGTGGGGCCGTGGCAACGCGTTCACGATCGGCACCACGCTATTCCATGGCGATGATCCGTTCCGGCAGTGGAGCAGCAGCGACCTGTATGTCGACCGTTACGATCGCAGCGGGACGCCGCGACTGCGACAGTCGCGCAGCTCGAACTACTACGCGCTGTTCGCCGAGAACGTGTTCCGGCTGCCACATCGTTTTCACATCGTGCCGTCAGTGCGGCTGGAACATGAGCGCGTGGCCGTCGATGAAACTGTGCGGCCGCCGTTCCTCAGCCGTCCGCTGATCCACGAGGCCGATGCGCGCAGCCTGCCGCTGTTCGGGCTGGGCATCGGGAACGACTTCGGCCACGGCAACGAGACCTACTTCAATGTGTCGCAGGGCTGGCGCCCGCTGCGCTACTTCGACATGGCCTCGCCGTTCGCCAATGTGGTGCCCGGTCATGCGCCCGATCCGTCCAAATCGTTGTCGTACGAACTGGGCGTGCATGGCGTGCCGGTGACCGGGCTGTATTACGACGTCAGCGTGTTCTGGATCGACTTCAAGAACCGCATCGAAGCGCAGCATATCAACGCCATCGACGTGATCGAGGTGAACAGCGGCGACACCCGCAGCCGCGGTTTCGAAGGTCAGCTCAACTACGATTTCCTGGTAAACACGGCGCTGGCCGATCGCGGCGAACATCTGGAAGCCTTTCTGAGTGCCAGCCTGCTCAATGCCCGCTTCACCGCCAGTGTGATTCCCGGTCAGGTGGGCAAGATTCCGGCCTACGCGCCGCGCCATCTGCTCAAGGCCGGCGTCACCTGGCGCGTCGAGCAGCGCATCAAGTTGAGCCTCACCGCCGTGTCCTCCGCCGCGCAGTTCTGGCAGGACTCCGACCAGCCGTTGGGCAGCGGCAACAGTTACCTGCCGGCGCGCATCCCGGCCTATACCGTGCTGGACCTGGCCGGCGACTGGCAGCTCAACCGGCATGTCACCCTGCTGGCCGGCGTCAGCAACCTCACCGATCGCCAATATTACGACCGCGTCTGGCAGACCGGCCTGGAGCCCGCGTTGGGTCGCTCGTGGTATGCGGGGGTGCGACTCGGCCTTTGAGCGGCAGGCGTGTCGTGCGAATCATCCGACTCACTGGCTGGCCCACTTCGCCGCGCTGTGGCATGGGCGTACGTGAAAGATCGGGACCAACCGCGACAGCGGTACCCCGGCAACCGTGTCTGAAAATCCATCGGTCCCCACAAGACGCGTCAGCAGGTGGGTCTGACCCGGAGCGCTCGCAACGCGCGCATGCTCACCGATCAGGTCCATCCGATTTCGTTTTTGCCTGCGCGACGGTTCGCTTGGCGACGGCAAGTTCACTCGCACGCTGGATGCGGACGTGTGTTCTGGGCTCAATCGCGTGGTGCGGGACGTTTACGACGAACTTGGCACGGTTTTGTAACACGCTGATGCGACTGAGCCGCTCTCGGTGTCAGGAGATGGCGTGTACCAGGCCGCGATAGTCACGCGGCGTCATGCCCACCGTGGCCTTGAATTGTCGTGAGAAGGCGCTCTGGTCGACGAAGCCGCAGGCCATGCCCACCGCTGCCACGCTGTCTTCGCCATGCAGCAGGTGCATCGCACGGTCGATGCGCAACTTGGTCAGCACCTGCTGCGGCGTGAGCTGGAACACGCGGCGAAAATGCCGCTCCAGCTGCGCCACCGACAGGTTCGCCATGTCGGCCAGCGCGCCCACCCGCATGGCTTCAGAGTAATGAGTCTGCATGTGGTCGAGCACCAGGCGCAACCTATCGTAGGTCGGGTGCCTCGCATCGGGAAGGCCCAGGTCGCGAGAGATGCCGATCAAGCCGACGATCTCACCGCACACCCGCAGCGGCCGCTTGAAAGTCAGGCACCAGCCATGCGCGCGGTTGTCGAAGATGTGCACTTCTAGCTGGTTTTCGATCACCTCGCCGCCGAGCACGCGCCGGTCTTGCGCCGCATAGGTACCGCCCATCAGCGCAGGAAACAGTTCTTCCGCGCGCATGCCCAGTACCTCGTCGCGCCGCTTGAGTCCCAACCGGCGCACCAGGGTCAGGTTGGCGTGGGTGTAACGCCCGGCGGCATCCTTGACGAAGAACACGACGTCCGGCAGCCCGTCGAACAGGGGCAGCAGCTCATTCGCAGGTATCGTGATCGACATGGTGCGCTCCTGCGACGTCGTTGGCCCAAGGGTAGCCTCGTCGCGCCTGCGATTATGCCGAATTCCGCATCCGGTCACGTCAAGCCTTTCTAGACGGCGCCGGCCTGCGGGCGCGAGCATGGTCCGCATGCACAAGATCGATTTCATCGACTCCCACACGGGCGGCGAACCGACGCGTGTGATCACCGGCGGCTTTCCGGACCTGGGCACCGGCACGCTGGCCGAACGACGCGCACGCTTTCGTGATGAGCATGACCACTGGAGACGAGCCATTGCGCGCGAGCCGCGCGGTTCCGACGCCATGGTTGGCGCGCTGCTGCTGCCACCCGTGAATAGCCAGGCCTGCGCTGGCGTCATTTACTTCAACAACGTCGGCTACCTGGGCATGTGCGGACACGGCACGATCGGCGTGGTACGCACCCTGCAGCATCTCGGACGCATCGAGCCGGGCCGGCACATGCTGGAAACTCCGGTAGGGGAGGTGACCGTGGAAGTGCATGCGGACGGTCGCATTGCGATCGAGAACGTCGAAAGCTATCGACATGCTGCAAACGTGATGCTTGACGTGCCCGGCCATGGTCGGGTGTGCGGCGACGTGGCCTGGGGCGGCAACTGGTTTTTCATCAGCCATGACCGGCCCTGCGAGTTGACGCTGGCCCATCAGCGCGAGCTGACGACGTACACCGAGGCCATACGTGCCGCACTGGGGGAGACGCAAGTCACCGGCGCGGACGGTGCCGAGATCGACCACGTCGAAATCATCGGCCCCGCGCTGCCGGAGGATGACGCCGACGCGCGCAACTTCGTCTTGTGCCCGGGGATGGCCTACGATCGGTCGCCCTGCGGCACCGGCACCAGCGCCAAGCTGGCCTGCATGGCTGCTGCCGGCAGCCTGGCGCCGGGGCAGGTTTGGCGCCAGGCCGGCATCCTGGGCACCGTGTTCGAAGGCAAGTACCGGCGTGGCGTACGCGGCGTGCTGCCGCAGATCACGGGTACTGCGTTTGTCACCGGACAAGGCCAGTTGCTGATCGATGAAAACGATCCACTGACCTGGGGCATCGACGCCACGTGAGCCACTACGATCTCATCGTGGTGGGCGCCGGCATCATTGGCGCGGCGTGCGCGGATTTTGCCAGCGCCGAGGGCATGAAGGTAGCGGTCGTTGAGCCCGGGTCCGTGGGAGGCGGCAGCACGGCCAGTTCGATGGGACATCTGGTAGCGCTGGATGGCCTGCCCGCCGAGCTGGCGTTGGCAAAATATTCGATGGAACTGTGGCAGTCCCTGGTCGATCTGCCGCAGGCGCAATATCACCGTTGCGGCACGCTGTGGGTGGCAGCCGACGATGCGGATCTGGCGCGCATTCCAGCTAAGCTGGCGCGGCTGGCCGCGGCCGGCGTCGTGGCAGAAGCGATCGACGCCGCGAGCCTGCGTCGTCTGGAACCGCAGTTGGTTCCCGGATTGGCGGGCGGTGTGCTTGTTCCCGATGACGGCGCGGTCTATCCACCTGCAGTGGCGATGCATCTGATCGAGCGCGCCTGCCAGCGTGGCGCGGTGAGATATCACGAACGGGTGATGCGGCTGGAGGCAGGTGGCGTCTTGCTGCATGACGGCAGCCGGCTGCATGGTGCGGTGCTGGTTGCCACCGGCTGTGCACTGGCCGAGCTTTTGCCGGCCTTGCCGCTGCAACCGCGCAAGGGCCATCTTGTCATCACCGACCGCTATCCCGGCCTGATCCAGCATCAGTTGCTGCAAATGGGCTATGCCGACAGCGCGCATGGCGAAATCGACAGCAGCGTGGCGTTCAACGTGCAGCCGCGGCAGGGTGGCCAGTTGCTGATCGGCTCCTCGCGCGAGAACCGCAGCACCACCCGCGAGGTGTCGATGCCGATGGTGCAACGCATGCTGCAGCGGGCGTTCGAGTTCCTGCCGGGCCTGCGTCGCTTGCAGGCGTTGCGCATCTGGACCGGGCTGCGCCCGGTCAGCGTCGACGGGCTGCCATATCTGGGACGCGTGCCCGATCAGCCCGGGGTGTGGGTTGCCGCCGGCCACGAGGGCCTGGGCATCACCACCTCGCTGGGCAGTGCGCGACTGCTCGTCGATCAATTGCTGGGACGCCAACCCGCGATCGACCCGCGGCCGTACGATCCGGCCCGGGTGGCTGCATGAGCGGCGAGCGTGTGTCAGTTCAGGTGAATGGCATCGCTGTCCAGATCGTCTCCGGCAGCAGTGTAGCTGCCGCGATAGCGTGGCTTGGCATGCCCAGCCGGCGCTCCGTCAGTGGGCAGTGGCGTGCACCGCTTTGCGGCATGGGTGTGTGCTTCGAGTGTCGCGTGTGCATCGACGGCGTGGCGCAGCAGCGTGCCTGCATGGTGCCAGTGCGCGAAGGCATGCAGGTGCGCACCGATGACTGAGCGTTACGACGTGCTCGTGGTCGGCGCCGGGCCGGCAGGACTGTCCGCCGCTTGCGCCGCCGCCGGCCATGGCGCGCGCGTGGGGCTGATCGACGCGCAGGCGCGCGTTGGCGGCCAGGTGTGGCGGCACGATGTGGCGCGCGCGGACGCCTCGTCCGTACCGCGTGCACTCACTCGCGTGATCGCTCGGGCACGGGTTGAATTTCTGGCGCAAACGCAGGTGGTGGCCGCCGCTCCCGGCATCCTGCTGGTGGAGGACACGCGCGGCGCGCGCAGCCTGCAAACTGACGCGCTGATTCTGGCGACTGGAGCCCGCGAACTGGTGCTGCCGTTTCCCGGATGGACTCTACCCGGCGTAACCGGGGCGGGCGGATTGCAGGCACTGGCCAAGCAGGGATGGCCGCTGGCCGGAAAGCGCGTGGTGATCGCAGGCAGCGGCCCCTTGCTGCTGGCTGCCGCAGCCTCCGCGCGGAGACATGGGGCACAGGTGCTGAGCATCCACGAACAAGCCAGTGCCGCCGCGGTCCTGCGCTTTGCCGGCGGCCTGTGGCGCTGGCCGTCCAAGGCATCGCAGGCGCTGCAATTGCGCGCTCAACTGGCTGGCATTCGGTATCGCTGCGGCAGTGTGGTGCTACGCGCGCTGGGCGACGATCGCGTGCGGGCGATTGAACTGGATGGCCCCGCCGGTCGGCAGCAAACGGAATGCGATCAGCTGGCGGTCGGCTACGGCCTGCTGCCCAACGTGGAGCTGCCGCAGGCGCTTGGCTGCGAACTCGAGAATGATGGCGCCCATCCGCAGGTGCGCACCGACGATCGGCAATGCACCAGCGTCACTGGCGTGTTTGCCGCCGGCGAGATCTGTGGCATTGGCGGCAGGGATGCTGCCGTGGTGGAGGGCGCCATCGCTGGCCATGCTGCCGTGGGTGAGGTTTCGGCGCTCCAGGCATTGCAGCGCCGCCGCCAACATCAACGTGCTTTTGCCGTCCACCTGCAGCGTCACTTCGCGCTTGATTCGCGCGTGCTGGCACTGGCCGAACCCGAGACCCTTGTCTGTCGTTGCGAAGACGTGCCCCTGCACGCTCTGGACGGCCACCTCGACGCACGCAGTGCCAAGCTCGCCACGCGCTGCGGGATGGGCGCGTGCCAGGGCCGCATTTGCGGCAGCGCACTCGCCGCGATGGGCCGCTTTCCGCGTGGCGACCTGCGCCCACCCTTGTTCCCGGCGCGGCTTGCCACGCTTGGTGACACGAATTTTCCCGCTGATTTCAACCCTGGAGAAGTTTTCCCATGACCCAAGCCTCGATGTGGCACGGCGTACTGCCGGCCATCACCACGCCGTTCACCACCGACGGACAAGTCGATCACGAGTTCCTGGCGAGGCATGCCAGCCAGTTGATCGATGCCGGCTGTCGCGGCATGGTGCCGCTGGGATCACTCGGGGAAGCCGCCACGCTTGGCTTTGAGGAAAAGCTGGCTGTCCTGCGCACCCTGGTCAAGGCGATGGACGGGCGCGCGCCGGTAATTCCCGGCGTCGCCGCGCTTTCCACCGACGAGGCGGTGCGCCTGGCGCGCGAGGCCAGGACGATCGGCTGCAAGGGCCTGATGGTGCTGCCTCCGTATGTCTACTCCACCGATTGGCGCGAAATGGGCGCTCACGTGCGCGCCGTGCTTGGCGCTACTGACTTGCCCTGCATGCTTTACAACAATCCCATCGCCTACACGACTGATTTCACGCCGACGCAGATTGCCGAACTGGCCGCCGAATTCTCCAACCTGCAGGCGGTCAAGGAATCCTCCGGCGACGTGCGCCGCGTCACTGCCGTGCGTGCGCTGCTGGGTGATCGGCTGCAGGTGCTGGTGGGTCTGGATGATGCCATCGTCGAAGGTCTGGCGGCCGGCGCCACCGGCTGGGTCGCCGGCCTGGTCAATGCCTACCCGAAGGAGTCGGTGAAGTTGTTCGCGTTGGCACGCGACGGCGGTGCGGGGGCGGCGCAGTCGCTGTATGCCTGGTTTCTGCCGCTGCTGCGGCTCGACACGGTGCCTACGTTCGTGCAGTTGATCAAGCTGGTGCAGGAAGTTGTCGGCATGGGCAGCGAGCGGGTGCGCGCGCCGCGCCTGGTACTGGCCGATGCCGAACGCGAGGCGGCGATGAAAATCATCCGTGACGCCATCGCCACGCATCCGGGGGTCTGACATGAGCATGCTCGAGCCCGCGCTGATCGAACCTGTTCTCGTCGACGGTCAGTGGCGCGCCGCGCAGGCGCCGCAGGGCAGTTTCCGGGCCGAGGACCCTGCACTTGGCGAGAAGATCGGTCCGACGTTTCCGATCAGCAGTGCCGCGGATATCGAGGTGGCGCTGGTCGCAGGTGCAGCGGTGGCTGTCGAACTGGCGACGACGCCGGCCGCGCGCACCGCTGATTTCCTCGAGGCCTATGCCGATGCAATCGACGCCGATGCCGACGCCCTGGTGGCTCTGGCTTTCGTCGAAACCGCGCTGGCAGCGGAAACGCGCCTGCGCAAGGTGGAGCTGCCGCGCACCAGTGGCCAGCTGCGCCAGGCGGCCCGTGCGGTACGCTCGTACAGTTGGACGCAGCCGGTGATCGACACGAGCGCCGGACTGCGCGCCCATCGCGCGCCGTTGGGCAAGCCGGTGCTGGTATTCGGGCCGAACAATTTCCCCTATGCCTTCAACGCCATCTCGGGCAGTGACTTTGCCTCGGCAATCGCTGCGCGCAATCCGGTGATCGCCAAGGCGCATCCACTGCATCCGGCCACCAGCCAGCGACTGGCCCAGCTCGCGCACGACGCGCTGCGAGCCGCCGGGTTGCCCGCTGCGGCCGTGCAGATGTTGTATCACTTCGACAACGCGCTGGGCCTGCAACTGGCCGGTGATGCGCGGCTCGGTGCCATCGGCTTCACCGGCAGCCGTGCCGGCGGGCTTGCGTTGAAGGCCGCTGCCGACAGCGCCGGCGTACCCATGTATGCCGAGCTCTCCAGTATCAATCCGGTGTTCCTGCTGACGCATGCCTTGGCCGAACGCGGCCCCGCGCTCGCACAGGAATTCTTCGCTTCATGCACCATGGGCAGCGGCCAGTTCTGCACCAATCCCGGGCTGGTG
>DASRUB010000183.1:0-4782 GCA_035655635.1 Rhodanobacter sp.
GTGCGGCGTCGAATGACCCGCCTCCACCACCAAGCGCACGGCCTCCGCCTTGACGGAAGCCTCTATTTTTCGATGTCCCATGATTCACCTCGTAGGAGATTTTGCTCCTATCCGGTGGTCCAGGAACACCCGGCCACTTCAGGTGCGCTCCTACAGGTAATGTTGAAAGGACATAATGTAATATATAACGTACATTACGTTCTATGGAGTAGACATTATGTCCCGATCCCTGCGTTACGCCGTACTGATCCCGTTGTCGATCCTCGCGTTCTATGTGCTGTTCGTATTGCCGGATATCGACCTGGGCTGGCCCGGCGGCCTGGCCCTGCTCGTCGGCGCGTGGCTGGTCTGGTATCTGCTGTGGGCGACGATGCAGGCATCCGCCGCCGCGGCCAGGACCGACGATGCTGTGGCAGCGGTCTCGCCCGGCGAGCAACGTGCCTGGATCGGTTTGATCTTCACCGCCGCGATCCTTGTTTACTACGCGCTGCGCGGCTCACAGATGGTGGCAGCCGACGGTACGATGGCGCCGGAAGCATCGGCGATCGGCCGGCACATCGCCATGTTGATCGTCGGCTGGCTGGTGGTGATGCAGGTACTGCGCAAGCGCTGGCGAGACACAGTGGAAGCGGACGAGCGCGACCGCATCATCCAGGCGCGTGCCGGCAGTTGGGCGCGCATTGGGCTGTCGGTATTCGTGATCGCGCTCGCGGTGATGTTTGCGTTCTCGCCGCTTGATCGTCTGGCATGGGCGACGCCGATGACGATCTCGAACTTGCTGATGACCGGCCTGATCGCGTCGTGCCTGCTCGAATACGCAGTGATCGGCGTGGCCTACTGGCGCGACCGGCGCGGCGCATGACCGGCACCCCGATCGACAACACGATCCGCAAGTTGCGCTTCGCGCATGGCGAGATGACTCAACAGGCGCTGGCCGACGCCTGCGGGATCACCCGCCAGACCGTGATTGCGCTGGAGGCCGGCAAGTACGCGCCCTCGCTGGAACTTGCGTTCCGCATGGCACATGCGTTCGGGGTTGGGGTCGAAGATGTGTTCCAGTGGAATCGTTGAGTCGGGCCGCCGCTTCGTAGCTATCCGGGTCGCTTCCCGTGCAGGACAGACAATGCCGGCTCTACGGCGTGACGGGCTCGTCGTCGCTATCGTCAAGCGCGGGCGCATCGCCCAGCAACTGCTGGGTGACTTCACTTGGCGCGGTTTCCACCCCGCGCAGTCTGCGTTCGATTGCGCGGGTGCGCTGGCCTGTCGCGTCGATTTGATTGCTGGCTTGGTCGAGATTCTTCTTGACCTTGTCCAGCACCGCGCCGAACTTGCCGAACTCGGTCTTGACCGCACCCAGCAGTTGCCATACCTCGCTGCTCCGTTTCTCGATTGCCAGCGTGCGAAAACCAGCCTTGAGGCTGGTCAGAATCGCCGCCAGCGTGGTCGGTCCGGCGATCGTGATGTGGTGGTCGCGCTGCAGCGACTCGAACAAGCCCGGCCGTCGTAGCACTTCGGCGAAAAGGCCCTCGGTGGGCAGGAACAGGATGGCAAAATCCACCGTGTGCGGCGGTGCCACGTACTTGCTGCGTATGCGTTTGGCCTCGTCGCGCACGCGCCGCTCCAGCGCATTGGCGGCATCTGTTGCGGCGGCGGCGTTTGCGTTTTCCTGAGCCTCCTGCAGGCGCTGGTAGTCCTCGAGCGGAAACTTGGCGTCAATCGGCAACCATAGCGGGGCGCCATCGACGCCGTTAGGCATGTGGATGGCGTATTCCACCCGTGCGTCGGAGTTGGGTACCACAGCCACGTTGACTGCGTACTGGTCGGGCGTCAGGAGCTGTTCGAGCAGCGCGCCGAGCTGGGTTTCACCCAGCACGCCGCGCGTCTTCACGTTGCCGAGTACGCGCTTGAGGTCGCCCACGCCGGTGGCAAGGCTCTGCATTTCGCCAAGGCCGCGCTGCACCGCTTCGAGCCGTTCGGAGACCAGCTTGAACGACTCGCCCAAGCGGGTTTCAAGGGTGGCGTGCAGCTTCTCGTCGACGGTGGCGCGCATCTGCTCGAGCTTGGCCGCGTTGTCCTGCTGGATCGCACCGAGCTTGGCCTCCAGCGTGGCACGCACTTCCGCCATGCGTTTTTCGTTATCGGCGGTGAGCGCACCCAGGCTCTGCTGCTGCTGCTTGCCAAGATGGTTGAGGGTGAGCGTTACTTCCTCGCGACCTTTGCGTGCATCGTCGGTGAGACGTTGCGCAAGCGTCTGTAGACCATGATCGGTGCGCTCGGTCAGCAAGTTGATGCGCGCCTCCAGCGTGGCGCGCACCTCGCCCATGCGCTTCTCGTTGTCGCCGGTGAGTGCCGCTAATTGCTGCTGTTGCTGCTCGCCAAACCGGGTCAGCGTGAGCGCCAATTCGTCGCGGCTTTTCTGGGCATCTTCGGCCAGCCTGTGAGCCAGCGCCTGCAGGCCGGTGTCGGTGCGCTCGGTCAGCAGGTTCAGGCGCTGGCTGAAGCTGTCGATGCGCTCCGCCTGCTGTTGTGCCGAGGAGTTTAACTGCTCACCAAGCTGATTCCGAAAGCGATCGAAGCCTTGCTGGAGCTCTTCGCGTCCTGCGCGTTGCTCCTCGCGCAGGGTGCGCTCGACGCGGGCGCTGTCGTCTTTCAGCGCGTCCATCTTCGAGTTCAGGCCGGGATCGCCGCGGCCGCGCAGCAGCAAGACCACCTGCAGAAGCAGCCCAAGGCTGGCGAGGATGACGAGAATGACCAGCAGAATCTGATTGGGTGACATGGAACGTTTTCCCGAATGAATGCATCCAGTGTACGTCGAGCCGTCTCATGTGCTGAGCCGATTTCACGTTGCAGTACTCGGCGCCGTGCATGATGGGCGGATACGCAAGCCCGGGAGAACCTCATGGAACACAAGCACGATTACCTAATCATTGGTGCCGGCATGGCGGCGGATGCCGCGGCCAAGGCCATCCGCGAGGTCGAGTCCGATGCGAATGTCGGCATCGTGGGCGAGGAGACCTCGGCGCCGTACCAGCGCCCGCCGCTGAGCAAGGGCCTGTGGAAGGGCGACAAGTCTCCTGCAGATGTCGACCTTGCCACCGCCGCCAGTGGGGCGATCCTGCACCTGGGTCGGCGGATCGAATCGCTGGATCGGGCGGCGCACTTCGCGCGTGATGATCGCGGTGACAGCTATCGTTACCGCCGCCTTCTGCTGGCCACCGGTGCCACGCCACGGCGCCTGCCGTCCGAGGACGGTGAGCGGATCATCCATTACCGGACCCTGGCGGACTACCAGGCCCTGCACGGCTTCGCCCAGCCCGGGGCTTACATCGCCGTGATCGGCGGCGGCTTCATCGGTTGCGAACTGGCGGCATCGCTGGCCACGCTCGGCTGCAAGGTGAGCCTGCTGTTTCCCGGCGAAACCATTGGGGCGGGGCGCTATCCCGAGGGTTTGGCCCGCTATCTGGACGATTACTACCGCAAGCATGGGGTGGATGTGCGCAGTGGCGTGCGGGTGGAAGGCAGCCATCCCACCGAGGGCGGCGTGGAGCTCGAGTTGTCCGGCGGCGAGTTGATGCGCCTGGAGGCCGCGGTGGCCGGGCTTGGCGTGACCCCGAACACGGCGCTGGCCGAGCAGGCGGGTTTGGCAGTAGACAACGGCATCGTGGTCGACGCGCAATTGCGCAGCAGCGACGCGGATATCTGGGCGGCGGGCGACGTGGCCAACTTCTACAACCCGGCGCTGGATCGTCGCCTGCGCGTGGAACACGAGGATGCCGCCGTCAGCATGGGCCGGCATGCGGGCCGCGCAATGGCCGGCGTTGCGGCGGACTACACCGAGCTGCCGTTCTTCTATTCGGACCTGTTCGACCTGGGCTACGAGGCGGTCGGCTTGCTCGATACCCGGCTGGAAGTGATCGAGGACTGGACCGAACCGTACCGCGAGGGCGTGGTGTATTACCTCGAGCGCGGACGGGTGCGTGGCGTGCTGTTGTGGAACGTGTGGGATCAGGTGGATGCCGCGCGCGCACTGATCGCCGAGCCCGGGCCGTTCGATGCCGCATCGCTGCGTGGTCGCCTGCCGCGCGGTACCTGAGGACGACGGTTCCTACAAGTTCGCGGCAAGCGAGTTCCCGCGCGCTGACGCGCGCAGGCGTCGTCGCAGGAATCTCAGCGTGCGTTGTTCGAGCTGACGTGGATGGGTGGCGACGGTGGCGGGAATCACGCGTGCCAGTTCGCCGTCCTGCCAGCCCTCGATGATCAGCGGGTGGATATAGGACGCCCGACACACTGCTGGTGTATTGCCCAGGATATCTGCGACCTCCCGGATGGCGGCTGCCAACGCGCTGCGCATCGCGCGCTCGCCGCCCTTGTCCGGCAGCGGCGTGCGCGCGAGTATGCCGGCCGCATGCACGGTGCCACCCCAGGTGCGAAAATCCTTGGCGCTGAAATCCTCGCCGCAGGCATCATGCAGGTAGTCGTTGACCTGGCCGGAATCGATCGGCTGGCGCCGACCCTCGTCGTCCAGGTATTGGAACAGGCGCTGGCCCGGCAGTTGCTGCACGCTACGCACGATGCGCGCGAGGCGGCGATCGCTCAGTTCCACCTCGCGCTCTTGCCCGCTCTTGCCGCGGAACGCGAAGCGCAGGCGGCCGCGTTCGGCTCGCACGTGGCGCGAGCGCAGGGTGGTCAGGCCGAAGCTCTTGTTGTCGCGCGTATAAACTTCGTTGCCGACGCGAAGCAGCGTGTCGTCGAGCAGGCGCACGATCAGCGCCAGTACCTTGT
>DASRUB010000184.1:0-3003 GCA_035655635.1 Rhodanobacter sp.
ATGGTCAATAAGACAAGAGCGAATTTCATGCGCCGGCTACCTTCGTCAACTCCACCATCGGCCCGAGCAGCGATGGCCCGAGAAGTTCTGCGCACACTAGGGCATCTCTTCTAGCCCGGGCCACCGAAAAAGTAACCCGCCGCGCCAAACCGCTAGCCTTAGGGAATTATTCGGCGGAATGCCTCATGCGTCGGAGCGCAGCGGCCAGCTAGGTGCAGCGCGCCTGAGCGGGTCCGCAAGCTTGGCTGTCAAATCGCGTCCAACCGCGACCCCCGTTTCGCGTCCAATCGTGACCCCTCGGGTTGGAGCGGAGTGGGCTTATCCATGTAGTGCATAGGAGGGGCCCGCGGCCGACGCCGCGCGGTTCATCGCGCTGGCGGCGGCGGCCGTGGGAGGTGCCTGTGCACCCATATGGATAAGGCCGGCGTTGAGTTTCCGGTCAGCTGCGGTTTTTGAATCGCCAGCTGGTATTGCCGGTCTCGACGATGTCGCAATGGTGGGTCAGACGGTCGAGCATGGCGGTGGTCATCTTGGCGTCGCCGAACACCTGGGGCCAATCTGCGAAAGTCAGATTGGTGGTGATCAGGAGCGACGTATTCTCGTAGAGCTTGCTGATCAAGTGGAACAGGAGTTGGCCGCCAGACTGGCTGAACGGCAGATAGCCCAGCTCGTCGATAACGATGAGATCGTGGCGCAACAGCTTCTCGGCGAGGCGGCCACTGCGACCGGCAGCCTTCTCCTGCTCCAGCTGATTGACCAGATCGACCAGGTTAAAGAAGCGGCCTCTGGCGCGGGCACGGATCACCGCCGAGGCGACGGCGATGCACAGATGGGTTTTGCCGGTGCCGGTGCCGCCAATAAAGATTGCATTGCGCTTGGCGTCCAGGAAGGCGCCGGCGGCGAGTTCACGCACTTGCCCTTCATCGATCGACGTATCGGCAAAGACGAACTTGTCCAGGTCCTTGAGAACCGGGAACTTGGCGCCGCCGATGCGATAGCTGATCGAGCGCGCCTGACGGTGTGTGCTTTCGGCCCGGATCAGGCTGGCGATCAGGGGATAGACCTCATCGCGCCGGGCAAGACCCTTACCAGCGATCTCATCGAAGCTGGCGCGCATGCCGTAGAGCTTCAGTTCGCTCATGGCGTCCAGAATCTCGTGGCGTTCCATCAGGCGACCTTCCTTATGCTGTCGTAGCGGCCACAATCAGCCGTGGGTTCGATCTTCAGACGAAGCGCATCGGGCGTGGTGATACTGGGTGGCGCTAAGGGCTGCTGCCGCCGCGCCAGCACGGTCAGGATCACATCGCCGCTGGCGATGCCCGCCTCGAGTGCTTCGGCACAGGCCGCCTCGACCGCGGCCAGCCCGTGATCGAGTACCGCGCCCAACACTTTGACGAACTGTCGATCGCCATCGGCGTGTTGCTTCAGCTTGGCGCGAACCTGGGTCAGCGCGGGCGGCAGAGCCCAATTCTTGAACGGGGCGCCGTTGCGCAAGGCCCCGGGCTTCTTCATCAAGACCGGCAGATAATGCCAGGGATCGTAGATGATCTGATCGCGCCGGAAGTGGCGTGGATGATCGGCGACTACATCATTGTCCAGCAGCACGACGATGCGTTCGGCGTGGGAGCGCACCAGCACCATCCGGCCGGCGGCCCGTGCATCGACGCTGTAACGATTGTGATCGGCCATGATCAGGCAAGTGGTGCTGGCCCTGACAGCTTTCTCGACGAACCCGTCGAAGGGGCCGCGCAACTCCATCAGGCTCGCGCGTTCGTCCTGGAACACATCCCAGATCGTGCGCTCCTTGAACTCCGGATGCTTGATGCGCTGGGCATAGGCGATGCACTGATCTTCCAGCCATGCATTGAGCTCAGCGAGGCTCTTCACTCGCGGCTTGGGCCGGAACATTTGGTCGCGCAGATTGCCGACCTGGTTCTCGACCTGACCCTTCTCCCATCCAGAGGCGGGGGTGCAGGCCACCGGTTCGATCAGATGGTGCGAGCACATCTGCAGAAAGCGCAGATTGTACCGGCGCGCCTTGCCGACGAAGATCGCTTCGACCGCCGTCTTCATGTTATCGTAGATGCCGCGCCGGCAGACCCCGCCATAGAACCGGAACGCCTTGTCGTGGGCGTCGAACACCAACTCCTGGGTCTCCCGGAAGTAGACGCGCACAAACGGCATGCGGCTGTGCGACAGCTTCATGTGCGCCGCCTTGACCGTCAGCGGCAGGCCCGCAAGCGTGATCGTCTCGTGGCTCCAGTCGAACTGGTAGGCTTCTCCAGGCGCGAAGCTCATCGGCACATAGGCATGGACCGGAACCCGGGCGCGTTCGTCGCGCCAAGCTTTGACGAACCGATGCACGCTGTCGTGGGCGCCGTCGTATCCGCGGCCGCGCAATTCTTCGAACAGGCGCTGGGTCGAGCGGCGCTCCCGCTTGGGTAGGCTGCCTTCCTTCTCCAGGATCTCCGTCAGAACCTCGATCCAGTCGCCAAGCTTGGGCGTCGGCTGAACCCCGCGCTCGTACTTGAACTCGGTCCTGTGACCACGGATGACTTTGCGCACTGTCGCGCGCGATACCAGCAGCGCGCGCACGATCTCTTTGATCGGCCGGCCTTGCTCAAAGTAGGCGCGTCGTATCTCGCCGATCTTGTCCACGCCTATCATCCCCATCAGCCCTTCCCGGCCGATCGAGGCCAAAGGAAGGACGCTGACACAACGAGTCATGGGGGTCGGAATTGGACGCGAAACGCCCCCTCAGGGGGTCAATATTGCAAGCGATTTTGCAATGCGGATTCTAGTCGGGTTGATTTCAAGCTTTCTAGGCCAAACATCCGAGCGTGAGATCATGAAAGTGCTGAAGATCTCGGCTGATCCACTTCATGGCGCGAAGGAACGCAGACTTTGGGGCAGATCTGCCGCCTCTAATCCGAATGTGCTCGTTTGATCGTTCGGATCGTTCTTATGCAGTTTTGAGGCGCGTTGACGCGCGAGAAGCAGGAC
>DASRUB010000185.1:0-25476 GCA_035655635.1 Rhodanobacter sp.
CGCGCGCGGGTTCACTTCCAGGACGTAGACGGTTTCACCCTGGATCGCGAACTGCGTGTTCATCAGGCCGACGACTTTCAACTCCCTTGCCATCGCCGTCACCTGGCGACGCAATTCGTCCTGCACCGCGGCGCTCAGCGAATACGGCGGCAGCGAACAGGACGAGTCGCCCGAGTGCACTCCGGCCTCCTCGATGTGCTCCATGATGCCGCCGATCAGCACGTTGCCCCCGGCGTCGGCGATCACATCCACGTCGACCTCGACCGCGTGGTCGAGGAAGCGGTCCAGCAGCACCGGCGCATCGTTCGAGACCTTCACCGCATCGCGGATATAGCGCGAGAGATCCGCATCGTCATGCACCACTTCCATCGCGCGACCGCCTAGCACGTAGCTCGGTCGCACCACCAGCGGATAGCCGATCTCGCGCGCCAGCGCCAGCGCCTCGTCCGCATTGCGTGCAGTGCGATTCGGCGGCTGCTTCAGGCCGATCTTCTCGATCATCTTCTGGAAACGTTCGCGATCCTCGGCCAGGTCGATCGAATCGGGGCTGGTGCCGATGATGGGTACGCCGGCGGCCTCCAGCGCACGCGCCAGCTTCAGCGGGGTCTGGCCGCCATACTGCACGATCACCCCCTTCGGCTTTTCCAGATGCACGATTTCCAGCACGTCTTCCAGGGTCACCGGCTCGAAGTACAGGCGATCGGAGGTGTCGTAATCGGTTGAGACCGTTTCGGGGTTGCAGTTGACCATGATGGTTTCATAACCATCCTCGCGCAGCGCCAGCGAGGCATGCACGCAGCAATAGTCGAACTCGATGCCTTGCCCGATCCGGTTCGGGCCGCCGCCAAGCACCATGATCTTGTCGCGATCGGTCGGCGCGGCCTCGCACTCTTCCTCATAGGTCGAGTACATGTAGGCCGTGCCGGTGGCGAACTCGGCCGCGCAGGAATCCACCCGCTTGTAGACTGGCCGCACGCCCAGCGTATGGCGCAGGTGGCGTACCGCCGCCTCGTCGGTATCCAGCAGCTCGGCGATCCGTGCGTCGGCGAAACCGAGTCGCTTCAGCTCGCGCATGCGCGGCGCATCAAGTGCCGTGATGCCCTGTCGGATGACCTCGGCTTCGGTCAACACGATGTCCTCGAACGCGGCGAGGAACCAGGGGTCGACCCGACTCAGGTCATGCACCTCCTCCAGCGTCAGTCCGGCGCGGAACGCATCGGCGAGATGAAATACCCGATCCGGGCGCGGCTCGCGCAGTTCCCGCTTCAACGTGGCCAAACCGGTATCGGAACCGATGTCCAGCCCGGTCGGGTTGAGGCCGGTCTTGCCGATTTCCAGTCCGCGCAGCGCCTTCTGCAGCGATTCATGGAACGTGCGGCCGATCGCCATCACCTCGCCCACCGACTTCATCTGGGTGGTGAGGCGCGCGTCGGCGGAGGGAAACTTCTCGAAGGCGAAACGCGGAATCTTGGTGACCACGTAGTCGATCGTCGGCTCGAACGAAGCTGGCGTGAGCCCGCCGGTGATGTCGTTCTTCAGCTCATCCAGGGTGAAACCCACCGCCAGTTTGGCCGCAATCTTGGCGATCGGGAAACCGGTGGCTTTCGAGGCCAGCGCCGAGGAGCGCGACACGCGCGGATTCATCTCGATCACCACGACCCGCCCATCCTCGGCATTGATGCCGAACTGGACGTTGGAACCGCCGGTGTCCACGCCGATCTTGCGCAGCACGGCGATCGAGGCGTCGCGCAGGCGCTGGTACTCCTTGTCGGTGAGGGTCTGCGCCGGCGCTACCGTGATCGAGTCGCCGGTATGCACGCCCATCGGGTCGAGGTTCTCGATGGCGCATACGATGATGCAGTTGTCCGCCTGATCGCGGACCACCTCCATCTCGAACTCCTTCCAGCCCAGCACGGATTCCTCCACCAGCACCTCGCCCACCGGCGAAAGCTCCAGACCGTGCTTGACGATCTGCTCGAACTCCTCGACGTTGTACGCAATGCCGCCGCCGGAGCCGCCGAGCGTGAAACTGGGCCGGATGACGGTCGGGAAGCCCACCGTGGCCTGGATCTCCACCGCCTGCTCGAAGCTTCGCGCGATAGCAGCCTTCGGACAGTCGAGCCCGATCTCGCCCATAGCCACGCGAAACAGCTCGCGGTCCTCGGCCATGCGGATGGCCTCGCGTTTGGCGCCGATCAGCTCCACGCCGTATTTGTCGAGTACGCCGTGGTCGGCCAGATCTAGCGCGCAGTTGAGTCCGGTCTGGCCGCCCATCGTGGGCAGCACCGCGTCCGGGCGCTCCCGCGCGATGATGCGCTCCACGGTCTGCCAGTTGATCGGCTCGATGTAGACGGCGTCAGCCGTATCCGGGTCGGTCATGATCGTGGCGGGGTTGGAGTTCACCAGAATAACGCGATAGCCCTCTTCCTTCAGCGCCTTGCACGCCTGCGCGCCGGAGTAATCGAACTCGCAGGCCTGGCCGATCACGATCGGGCCGGCACCGATGATGAGGATGCTCTTGATATCGGTACGCCTGGGCATCTCAGCGGGACTCCTGCATCAGCTCGGCAAATCGTTGGAAAAGGTAGCCGACATCGTGCGGTCCGGGACTGGCCTCGGGATGGCCCTGGAAACAGAAGGCCGGACGGTCAGTCAGCGCGAAACCCTGCAGCGATCCGTCGAACAACGACACATGAGTCACCCGCACATTCGTCGGCAGGCTGGCGGGGTCGACCGCGAAGCCGTGGTTCTGCGAGGTGATCAGCACACGACCGTCGTCCAAATCCTTGACCGGATGATTGGCGCCGTGATGGCCGAACTTCATCTTCAGGGTCTTGCCACCCAGCGCCAGCGCCATCAACTGGTGGCCCAGGCAAATGCCGAACAGGGGAATCTTCGCTTCGAGGAACGTGCGCACGGCCGCAATGGCGTAATCGCACGCTGCCGGATCACCCGGACCGTTGGACAGGAACACGCCGTCCGGCTGCATCGCCAGCACGTCTGCCGCAGGGGTTTGCGGCGGCACCACGGTGACAGCGCAACCTTGCTCGGCCAGCAGGCGCAGGATGCTGAGCTTGGTACCGAAGTCGTAGGCCACCACCTTGAAACGTATCGCCGGTTGATTAAATGCGGCGCCATCCAGGTCGTACACACCCTGGCTCCAGGCATATGACCAGGCGGTACCGACCACCTTGGCCAGGTCCATGCCGTCCAGACCCGGAAAAGCACGCGCCTTGGCCAGCGCATCGTCCATGTCGACGTGTTCCTGCGCCACGATGCAACCGGCCAGCGCACCCTTTTCGCGCAGAATGCGGGTAAGCCGGCGGGTATCGATGCCAGCGATCGCCACGGTGCCATGTCGAACCAGGAAGTCCGGCAGGCTTTCCTTGCTGCGCCAGCTGCTGGCACGGCGCGGCACATCGCGCACGATCAAGCCGGCCGCATGCACGGCGCTGGATTCGACGTCCTCGTCGTTGCTGCCGGTGTTGCCGACATGCGGATAGGTCAAGGTGACGAGCTGGCGCGCATAGGAAGGATCGGTGAGGATCTCCTGGTAGCCGGTCATCGCGGTGTTGAAGACCACCTCGCCGATGGTTTCACCGGCCGCGCCAGCGGCATGACCATGGAACACGCTGCCATCTTCGAGCGCAAGCAGAGCGGGTAGAGGCATTGCGATATCCGCCTTTTTGGATGCAACAAAGTCCGCAAGCCGCCGTATCGCTGGCTTGTGGGGTTTGGGAGGGAATCAGATCCGGGCGGGTGGAAATGATAGGCCGGGACCGCGTTTCTGTCCACCTTACGCCGACTGAACCGGCGACTTTCCCGGCCCGCTGCCATGGCCTGCCGGGAGTTACACTAGGTCCCATTTCAATGGAGCTGAATGCCCTATGCGTGCCGCCGTTCTGCTCGATCCCGCGCGCCTCGAACGCCCGGATACCACGGTGCTGCAGCAACCCTTCCCGTTCGTGGTCGCGCACGGCCAACTGCCGGACGAGATACGTGGCGACTTGGACCGCGACTTTCCGCAATATCCCAGTGCGGGTTTTTTTCCCTACGATGCGAGCGATTGCGGCCCCAGCATCAACATGCTGATCGAGAACATGACGTCACCCGACTTTGCCCAGGCGATCGGAAAGCGCCTGGGTATCGAGAACCTCGACCAGTACCCGACCCTGGTCACGCTGTGTCGCCTGTTGAACAAGCGTCACGGCACCATCCATACCGACAGCAAGTCGAAGATCGCCACCGCGCTGATCTACCTGAACGCGCAGTGGCCTGATACCAGCGATGGCTGCCTGCGCTTCCTGCACCGCATCGACGACATCGACAGCGTGGTGGTACCGGAGCTGACCCCGCTGTACGGCGAGTTCGCGGTGTTCAAGCGTTGCGAAAATTCGTTCCACGGCCACCTGCCTTACGAGGGCGAGCGACGGGTCATCCAGGTCACATGGCTTACCAGCGAAGAGGAAAAGCTGCGCAAGACCAGACGCGGGAAATTCGCGCGGGTGTTCAAGAAAATAGCCGGAAAACTGGACACTAGGCTGGGTGCCGGCCGCGATCGCAGCGCCTCGCACCGCGACTGAATCAAGGCCTCAACGGGACGTGGCGATCACGTCATCCAGTTGCCAGCGGCCAGGCTCGCGGTCGGCCAGCCAGTACGCCGCCTGCAGGGCGCCGCGTGCAAAGACCGAACGCTCGGTGGCGCGATGAACCAACTCCAGCCGTTCGCCCTGCCCGATCAGCATGGCAGTGTGTTCGCCGACGATATCGCCGCCCCGGACCACCGCAAAACCGATATTGCCTTCGGTCCGTTCGCCGGTCTGTCCTTCGCGGCCGTATACCGCAGTCGCCTCCAGCGTGGTTTGCCGCGCATCGGCAGCGGCGCGACCGAGCGCCAGCGCGGTGCCCGAGGGCGCGTCCTGCTTGCGGCCGTGGTGAGCCTCGACAATTTCCACATCCCAGGCAGGTAGCGCCGCAGCAGCGTCACGCAGCAGTCGCGTCAACACCGCCACGCCAAGACTGAAATTGGCCGCACGCAGAATCGCGAGATGCTCGCCGGCTTCAGTGAGTCGTGTTTCCAGCGCCGCATCGAGGCCCGTGGTGCCGCTCACCACGGCCGTACCATGCGCCTGGCAGTGATCGAGTGCCGCCGCGAGTCCTGCCGGGCTGCTGAAGTCGATGACCACGTCGACTGCCGGCGCAGTGTCCCAGCCATGCGCGTAACGCAACGCATTGGTGGTGCCGGGAAACACCAACTGTCCGTCGTGCGTCGAGCCGGCCGCCACGACGGCATGCAGCAGCACGAAGCGCGCATCCTCGCCGAGCAAGCCGAGCAGCGCGCTGCCCATGCGACCGGAGGCACCACTGACGGCGAGGCGAACAGGACGTGTCATCGGTGCTGTGCTCCGGTGCATGGGAAAGGTTCTACGCAGTGACCTTTGACCAGAATTCCTTGACGCCATCGACCCAGCCCTTGGCACGCGGCGTGTGCTTGCCGGCATCGCTGCCGGCAAAGGTGGCCTCCAGCGACTCCAGCAGCTCACGCTGCTGCTTGGTCAGGCGTACCGGCGTTTCCACCACCACCCGGCAGATCAGGTCGCCATGCCGGCTGCTGCGCACCGACTTGACGCCACGTCCACGCAGTCGGAATTGGGCGCCGGTCTGCGTTTCCGGCGGAATGCTGATCGGCACTTCGCCTTCCAGCGTCGGCACCGGCAACTCGGCGCCCAAGGCAGCCTGGGAGAAGCGGATCGGCAGCTCGCAAAACAGGTCGCTGCCCTCACGCTGGAAAATGGCGTGCTCGCGCACATGCACTTCCACATACAGGTCACCCGCTGGCGTGCCGGACGGGCCGGCTTCACCCTGCCCGCTCAGGCGGATGCGATCGCCATTGTCGACGCCTTCGGGAACCTGCACCGACAACGTGCGCGCTTCCTCGATACGGCCCTCGCCGTGGCACTTCCTGCATGGCTTTTCGATGGCCTGGCCGGTACCCCCGCAATGCGGACACGCCTGCTGGATCGAAAAAATGCCGTTCTGCATGCGCACCTGGCCATGGCCGTGGCAGGTCGCGCATTTGCTGACCTTGCCGTCCTCCGAACCACTGCCGTTGCAATGATGGCAGTTGACCTGCGTGGGAATCTCGATCTGTCGGCTGACGCCGAACACGGCCTCCACCAGATCGAGCTCCATGATGTAGCGCAGGTCGGCGCCGCGACGGGCACGGCCGCGGCCGCCGCCGTTCCTGCCGAAAATATCGCCAAAGATGTCGCCAAAGATGTCGCCTACATCGCCGAAGCCCGCCCCACCGCGACCACCCATGCCGTGCTCGAACGCCGCGTGGCCATGCTGGTCGTACATGGCGCGCTTCGAAGGATCGCACAGCACCTCGTAGGCTTCCTTGGCCTCCTTGAATTTGTCCTGCGCGGCCGGATCATCCGGACAGCGGTCCGGATGGTATTTCATGGCCAATCGCCGGAACGACTTCTTCAGTTCGACCTCGCCGACGCTGCGTTCAACACCCAGCACTTCGTAGTAGTCACGCTTGCTCATCTTGCATCCACATTGCTTTGTTGCGCCCCTGCCGACAGGCGGTAACGGCAATCATCTTCAGCACACAGCCCGCGCCAGGAAATCCCGGCGCGGGCTGGTGTAGTCGACCCTGCCGACAGTCGCTGCCGGTCACTGATTATTTATCGGCTTGTTTTATCGGGACTATTTATCGTCCTTGACCTCGGTGAACTCGGCGTCCACTACGTCGTCGGGCTGGGCGGAGCCACCCGGCGCCGATTGCGCACCATCAGCCGGAGAACCAGCGCCCTGTCCCTGCGCCGCGGCATACAACGCCTGGGCGACCTGCTCCAGCTTCTCGACCTTGGCCTCGATAGCCGCCTTGTCCTCGCCGTCCTTGACCTTTTCCAGATCGGACAGCGCACCTTCAATCGTGCTGAGCTGCTCGGCCGGCACCTTGTCTCCATGCTCCTTCAGCGCACTGCGCGTGGCGTGTACCACCTGGTCGGCCTTGTTGCGGGTGGCCACCATCTCGTGGAACTTCTTGTCCTCTTCCTTGTTTGCCTCGGCGTCGGCGACCATGCGCTGGATCTCGTCCTCGGACAGGCCCGAACCGGCCTTGATCTCGATCTTCTGTTCCTTGCCGGTTTTCTTGTCCTTGGCCGACACGTGCAGGATGCCGTTGGCGTCTATGTCGAAGGTGACCTCGATCTGCGGCATGCCACGCGGCGCTGCATCGATGCCCTGCAGATCGAACTTGCCCAGCGACTTGTTGGCATTGGCGCGCTCGCGCTCGCCCTGCAGCACATGCACGGTCACGGCGGTCTGGTTGTCGTCGGCGGTGGAGAAGGTCTGCGCGGCCTTGGTCGGCACCGTGGTGTTCTTTTCGATCAGTTTGGTCATCACCCCGCCCATCGTCTCGATACCGAGCGACAGCGGGGTGACGTCCAGCAGCAGTACGTCCTTGACCGTACCGCCCAGCACGCCGCCCTGGATCGCCGCGCCCACGGCGACGGCTTCGTCCGGGTTCACATCCTTGCGCGGTTCCTTGCCGAAGAAGTCCTTGACCGCTTCCTGTACTTTCGGCATGCGGGTCTGGCCGCCGACCAGGATCACGTCGTTGATGTCGGACACGCGCAGGCCGGCGTCATTCAACGCGGTACGGCACGGCTCGATGGTGCGCTTGACCAGATCCTCCACCAGCGCCTCCAGCTTGGCCCGGGTCAGCTTGATGTTGAGATGCTTCGGACCGGATGCGTCGGCCGTCACGTACGGCAGGTTGACATCGGTCTGATGGTTCGTGGACAGCTCGATCTTGGCGCGCTCGGCGGCGTCCTTCAGGCGCTGCAGGGCCAGCGGATCCTTGCGCAGGTCGATGCCCTGCTCCTTCTGGAACTCCTCGACCAGATAGTCGATGACGCGCATGTCGAAGTCTTCGCCACCGAGGAAGGTGTCGCCGTTGGTGGCCAGCACTTCGAACTGCTTTTCGCCGTCGACTTCGGCGATCTCGATGATCGACACATCGAAGGTGCCGCCACCCAGGTCGTAGACCACGATCTTGCGATCGCCACCCTTCTTGTCCAGGCCATACGCCAGCGCGGCCGCGGTCGGCTCGTTGATGATGCGCTTGACGTCGAGACCGGCGATCTTGCCGGCGTCCTTGGTCGCCTGACGCTGGCTGTCATTGAAGTATGCCGGCACCGTGATCACCGCCTCGGTGATCGTCTCGCCCAGGTAATCCTCGGCGGTCTTCTTCATCTTCATCAGCACTTTCGCGGCAATCTCCTGCGGCGCCATTTTCTTGCCGTCAGAGGTTTCCACCCAGGCGTCGCCATTGTCGTGCGCCACGATGCCGAACGGCACGATATGCAGGTCTTTCTGCACTTCCTTGTCGGTGAACTTGCGGCCGATCAGGCGCTTCACCGCGTAGAAGGTGTTTTTCGGGTTGGTCACGCCCTGGCGCTTGGCCGAGGCGCCGACCAGCACTTCGCCATCCTTGTTGAACGCGACGATGGATGGCGTGGTGCGGTCGCCCTCCGAGTTCTCGATGACCTTGGCCGTGCTGCCGTCCATCACGGACACGCAGGAGTTCGTGGTACCCAGGTCGATGCCGATGATCTTGCCCATGTGTATGCTCCGAATTTTATTGACGGCCCCCACGGCCGCGATGGTTTCCAGATGGGGTTCTGCCACGGCGATTCAATGCCGGTGATGCCCCGAATTTGATTTCGCGATCCTGGGCAGCGCAGCGCCCAGGCCGGTTCCGACGCGCTTGTCGTCAGTCTTTCGCCACGGCAACCAGGGCCGGGCGCAACAGGCGATCATTCAGCACATAGCCTTTTTGCAGCACGCTGACCACGGTGCCCGGCGCCTTGCCCGGCGCTTCGACCATGCTTACGGCGTGGTGGCGCTCGGGGTCGAGCGGCTGGCCGATGGGGTCGACCTGGGCCATGCCGTGGTTCTCCGCCACTTTGAGCAAAGCCTTGAGGGTGAGGGTGAGCCCTTCACGCATCGAGCCCAGGTCGCCGCCCTCGACAGCCAGGCCACTCTCGAGCCCGTCGTACACCGGCAGCAGTTCGTTCAGCAATTTCTCGTTGGCGAACCGCCGGGCCTGCTCCAGGTCGCGATGCAGCCGGCGACGCTGGTTCTCGATCTCGGCCTTTTCCCGCAATACGGTGTCGTGCAGTTCGCCATTGGTCGCCTCCAGTTCGGCCACGCGGGCCTGCAGCAGGGCAATTTCGCTGGCGGCAGACTCGTCGTGCGTGCCCTGTTCCAGCGCATCATCGTGCGGCTGAGCGTCGTTGTTCTGCATGCATCACTCCAAACAAAAGTCCACGGCCGGCACGACGGCCCGCCATCCAATTCACAAAAAGTCCGCCACAAAAACCCGCCTCTGCTGCCGGTTATAGGGTCGTCGCGACGCGATTCAAGGCATCGCTCAACAATTCAGCCGTGGCCTGCACCACGGGAATCACGCGCTCATAAGCCATTCGGGTGGGCCCGATCACCCCGATCGCGCCCAGCATCCGTCCTTGCGCACCATAGCTGGCGGTGACCACGCTACAGCCATCCAGCGCCGCGAAACCCGATTCCTCGCCGATGAACAGCCGCACGCCGGGCGCCTTGGCGCAAACCTCCATCAGCTGCAGCAATTCATTCTTCTGCTGGAAAACATCAAACAACTCACGCAGTCGCTGCAGGTCGGCCAATTCGGAATACGCCATCAGATTGGTTTGCCCGCTGACCAGCACGTCGGCAGCGCTGGCCTGCGGCGCGAACGATGCCGTAGCCAGCTCCATCGTGCTGGCCAGCAGGCGGTTGAGTTCGCTGCCCGTCTCGCGCACCTCGGCCAGCAACTGCGTGCGGATGTCGTCCACGCGCTGGCCGGCGAAATGGCTGTTGAGATAGTTCGCGGCCTGCTCCAGGTCGCGGCCCGCCAGGGGCCTGGCCAGCTGCACAATGCGGTTCTGCACCTGATTGTCGGTGAACACCAGGATCACCAGCACGCGCGTATCCGGCAATGCCACAAAGTCGATGTGACGCAGCGGAAAGTCGACCTGGCGTGGCACCATGACGACGCCGGCAAACCGGGTCATCGCCGACAACAGGGTAGACACGTTGCCGAGCAGGTCCCGCGTGGTGGTCGGACCCGGCGGCAGCTCGCTTTGCAAACGCGCCATCTCCGCGCGCGGCAGCGGCTGCAACTCGATCAGGCTGTCCACGAACAGACGCAAGCCGCGCGGCGTCGGTACCCGGCCAGCCGAGGTATGTGGCGAGGCCACCAGGCCGGCATCTTCCAGGTCTGCCATGATGTTGCGGATGGTCGCCGGGCTCACGTCCAGCCCGGACGAACGAGACAGCGTGCGCGAGCCGACCGGCTCGCCGTCGACCAGGTACTGGGCGATCAGCGTGCGCAACAGGCGCCGCGCGCGGGCATCGAGATCGTGGCCGTGGGGATTGATCATAAGCTGTGGCAATTCCTGAGACAGGACAGAAATAAGGTCTGCGGGCGTAGCTTGCAAGCGAAAACGGCATCAGCGAGTCTGAGCGGCTGTGAATTTTTCAGCCTCCCAGCCCGGCCACGGCGAGGGGCATGGATGCCCGAGTTGAGGCAACGCAGGAGCAGTTGCCCGAGGCCCGGGCGCGAATCGAGCACGCAAGTGCTTGATTCGCGTGAGTGAGTCCGGGCCTGTACCGGACTCGCGATAGAAGAAAACCACAGGAAGTGGTTTTCTTCACAAGCTCTGAGCGACAGCCATGCAGGCACCCGGGGCTTCGCGGTCCTGAGTTCTCCACATGGCAACTATCGCGGAACTGCTGGCCGCGCCGGGCTCCCGTTACAATCCTTCCACCCTGTCACTGACCTGCCCATGCTCACTTCGCTTTTCGTCCGCCATTTTGCCGTTGTCGAGGCTGCCGAGGTCACGTTCGGCCCGGGCCTGACCGTGGTCAGTGGCGAAACCGGAGCCGGCAAGTCGTTGTTGGTCGATGCGTTGATGCTGCTGGCCGGCGCACGTGCCGACAGCACCATGGTACGTGCCGGCAACGACCGCGCGGAACTGGCCGCCGAGTTCGACCTGACTGATCTGCCCGAGGCACGGGAGTGGTTGCGGCGCGAAGAGCTGGACGAAGACGGCGGTTGCCAGTTGCGGCGGGTGCTGCGCACCGAAGGCAGCTCCAAGGCCTGGATCAACGGCCGCCTGGCCAATGCGCGCCAGCTTGGCGAGCTGGCCGCCCTGCTGGTCGAAATCCACGGCCAGCACGAACACCAGGCGCTGTTGTCCCGGGCGCATCAGCTGACGCTGCTGGACGCCTATGCCGGCCACGACGGGTTGCTTGCACAAACACGCCTGCAGGCACAGCAGTGGCGTGAATCGAGCTTGCGCGTGAACAAGCTCAGCGGCGGCGAGGATCGTGAGCAGCGGATCGAACTGTTGCGCCACGAGCTGGATGAGCTGGAGAAGTGGGCCTTGCCGCCCACCGAAGTGGCCGAGCTCGAAGCGAGCCACAAGCGCCTGGCCAATGCCGGCCGGTTGGCCGAAGGTAGTGCCGGCATCGTCGAATTGCTCGATGGCGAAGGCGAATTCGCGCTGCGCCGCGCATTGGCCCGCGCGCAGGCCGAACTCGGCAAGCTCGCGACACTGGACGACAAACTCGGCGCCTGGCTGGAGATGCTCGACAACGCCGGCATCCAGTTGGACGAAGCAGCCGACGGGCTGGGGCGCTATGCCCAGGATGTCGACCTCGACCCCGCGCGCTATGCCGAGGTCGATCAGCATCTGGGCCAGTTGCACGCGCTGTCACGCCGCTACCGGCTGCCCGTGGAGGAACTGCACGGCAAGCTGGCGGCGCTGCGCGAAGAGCTTGCCGAGCTCGACGGTGCCGGCGACGCGCTGCAGCAACTGGCCATCCAGCGCCAACGGCTGCGCGACGAGTACGCCGGTACCGCGACGTTGTTGAGCCAGTCGCGGGCGAAAGCTGCGGCCAGACTCGGCGAGGAGGTCTCCCTGTTGATGGGCGAGCTCGGCATGACCGGCGGCGTGCTGCAGGTTGAGCTGGAAGCCACCGATGGCGACGAGCCGGATGCTCAAGGCCAGGAGCGCTGCGAGCTGCTGGTCAGCGCCAACCCCGGCCAGCCACCCCGGCCCCTGCGCAAGGTCGCCTCGGGCGGCGAGTTGGCGCGCATCAGCCTCGCCATCGAAGTGGCCACCCTGGGCAAGGACACGATCGGCAGCATGATTTTCGACGAAGTCGACAGCGGTATCGGCGGCGCGGTGGCTGAAGTGGTCGGACAGAAGTTGCGCGCGCTGGGCGCCGAACGCCAGGTGCTGTGCGTGACCCATCTGCCCCAGGTGGCGGCGCAGGGCCACGCCCATCTGCGAGTCAGCAAGCACAGCGATGGTGACGCGACCCGCACCCGGATCGAACAGCTCGATGCCACTGGCCGGCGCGATGAGCTGGCACGCATGCTGGGCGGCCTGGAAATCACCCGGGAGACGCGGGCGCACGCAAAGCAAATGCTGGAACGTGCGCAGACCGACTGACCTGCCGTTTTTGATATCCGCCTGACGGCGAAAGCGATATTCCACCGTCAGCCTGAGGGAGAAAGCAGACCCCGTTCCGTCGCCATCCGGTACAGATCCAGCTCCGACCCGGCACCGAGCTTGCCCATCAGGCTGGCGCGATGGATGTAAATGGTCTTCTGCCCGATCCCCAGCGCCACGCCAACCTGCTTGGGTGTACGCCCGCCGGCCAGCAACAGGAACACCTCGCGCTCGCGCGCGGTCAGGCGATTGATCGGGTCGAGCGCCGCATCGGGCCGTTCGGCGCGGCGCTGGCGCAAATCCGAACTGAGGAAACATTCGCCCTGCATCACGGCGCGCAACCCCGCCACCAGTTCCTCCGGCGCCACGCCCTTGGTGACATAACCGCTGGCGCCCCGACGCAGCGCTTCGGAAACATACGGATCGCCGTCATGCATGCTCAACACCACCACGCGAGTCTTCGCGTAAACGCTGAGCAAATGCTCGATCAGTGGCAGCCCGCTGCCATCGGGCAGCGACAGATCCAGCGCCACCAGATCCGGGTGCCAGTGGCCCACCACCTCCACTGCATCATCCGCGCAGCCGCATTCCGCCACGACATCCAGATCCGGCTCCAGCTCGATCAGGCGCTTGAACCCTTCACGAACGATGGCATGGTCATCGACCAGAACAATGCTGTACATCGCCGTACTTTGACACAGGAACGC
The DNA here is from genome assembly GCA_035655635.1 of Rhodanobacter sp. Classification (GTDB taxonomy): domain Bacteria; phylum Pseudomonadota; class Gammaproteobacteria; order Xanthomonadales; family Rhodanobacteraceae; genus Rhodanobacter. Next base: position 13,262 of record DASRUB010000185.1, read on the forward strand.
CGCCAGGCGTTGCTCGAACCAACCATCATCCGACGCCACGGCAAGCCACCCGCGTGATCGCCGCATGTACCATCGGCGCATGCGAGCGAAGCCCCTCCTGCTGCCCAACTCCGGACCGATCCTCGGTGCCGGTTACCTGGTGCTGTGGCTGTTGCTCCAGACCACCGCCCAGCCCTACTGGATGCTTCCCTACGGCCTGCGATTCGTCGCGCTGTTGTTGACGCCGATCCGCTACTGGGGCTGGATCGTCGGCGCTGAGCTGGCCGCCTTGGCAGCCGTCGGCCTGGATCACGGGCTGTCGCTGGGCTGGGCTGGTCTCGCCGCGAATGCATTGCCGGGACTGATCGTGATGGTGGCCTGCATGTGGCTGCTGCGCAGGCTCCATCTGCATCCGAGTCTGCACAGTCCGCAGGAAGCCACCCGGCTGTTGCTGTCGGTGCTGATCGTGGTCACCGCCACCACTGCGGCGGATGCCGTCATGTTCGCCTGGACCCAGGCGCCGGGGTCACCGGAACGGATGATCCGTGTCGTCGCCGAGCAGCTGCTCAGCCACTACCTGGCGATACTTCTGGTCGCGCCCGTGCTGATCATGGTGTTCCGCGCGCGGCTGGAGCGAGCGACCTGGATCCGGTTGCTGACGGACGGCGTGCTGGTCATGCTGCCGTCCATGGCGATCCTGCTGGTGCTGAGCGAGCAGGCGGCTCCGCAACCGCAGTTCGCCCGCGTGCTGTCACTGGCCCCCGTGCTGTTTTTTGCGTTCCGCCACGGTTGGCGCGGTGCCAGCCTGGCCATGCTGGTCACCAGCCTGGGCATGACCCTGGTTGATCGACACCTTGGCCATATGCCGTCCACTGCCGCCGCCTACCTCTTTCTCGCCGTTGCCGGCACCGGTGCGCTGCTGCTGGGCTCGGCCACCGACGCATTGCGCAGCAGCAGCGCACGGGTGGCCAGGCAGAATGTCTATCTGGGCGCCGTCAATCGCCGGCTGGACCAGTTGGCCCACCAGCTGCGCGACGCCGCTCGCGGCAACCTGCAGGCGGAGGAGAGCCAACGCCGCCATCTGGCCGCCGAACTGCACGACGAACTGGGCCAGAACATCACGGCCATCCAGACCCACGTGAAGCTGGCACAGGGCCGCCTGCGCGAAGCGGGCATGGACGATGTCAGCATCTCGATCAACAACATCCTGGGGCACATGCGACGCGTGCTGCATCGGTTGCTGGACGACTTGCGCCCGGCCGTGCTGGACGAGTTCGGCTTGCTGCGCGCGCTCGACGAAGGCCCGATCAGGGATCTGCTGATCAGCGCCGGCATGCAATTCCACACGGAACTGCGCGGCGATCCGCGGCTGCTCGACGACGATACCCGCACTGCGATTTACCGCCTGGCACAGGAAAGCGCGACCAACACGGTCAAACATGCACATGCCAGCGAGTTCAGGCTGCGGCTGCGCATCGGCGAACGCAATGGGGTCGCGCTGGCGCTGCTCGACATACGCGACGACGGAACCGGCCTGCCCAGCCAGTTACCGCGAGGTGGGCGCGGCCTGCAAGGCATGCAGGACCGGGTGACCTCGCTGGGCGGGCAGTTTCGCCTGCTTGCGGATCATCCAGGGGTACGCCTGCGGGTTTTGCTGCGCAGCAACAAGAAAAACTAGGAATTTTTCCAATACCGGAAACGTGAAGACATCGTTACGATACGGTCCATTGATGTGGGGGAGCCGCCATCGAAGGATGGCGGATCAGGGTCACCGTGGGGACGGTGGTTCTGAAAAACGGCAGGATGCCGTTTCGCCGTCATCCGGCGACGGACCCGACACGCGCGAGCCATTGCGCAGGCGGGTCGATCCGGGTGGCGGAGCAGCCGCAAGGTGGACAGGAGTCCGCGTTGCGGCTTTTTTTATGCCCGGATCTGGCCGCAAGCCTGCGCTTCGCGGCGCGACCGCGGCGGCTCAGAGCCTGTGAAAAAAATCACTTCCTGTGATTTTCTTCTATCACGAGTCCGGTACAGGCCCGGACTCGCTCAGCGAATCAAGCACTTGCGTGCTCGATTCGCGCCCGGCCATCGGGCAACTGCTCCTGCGTTGCCTCAACTCGGGCATCCATGCCCTCGCCGTGGCCGGCCTGAGAGATTGATAAATTCACAGCCTCTCAGCCTTTGCTCGGCCGCGATTTCGGTCGCACGTAGAGCACCAGACTGTGATCGGCGATCACGTAGCCGTGCTTGGCCGCAATCTCGTGCTGCAGCCGCTCGATTTCCTCGCTGACGAACTCGATGACCTTGCCGCTGTCTACATCGATCATGTGGTCATGATGCTTGCCACGATCGAGCTCATAGACTGCCTGGCCGCCTTCGAAATTATGCTTGACGATGATGCCCGCCGCCTCGAACTGGGTAAGCACCCGATATACCGTTGCCAGCCCGATATCCTCCTGGTGGGCGAGCAGCTTCTTGTACACGTCCTCCGCCGTGAGGTGCTGCACACCCTCCTCATCGAAGATCTGCAGGATGCGCATGCGTGGGTGGGTCACCTTGAGGCCCACGCGGCGCAGCTCTTTGGTTTCCTGTTCCATAGTCCATCTCCACAAACGGGGATATCAACGCGGTAGTGTATCATCCGACACCTTTACGACCCTGGACGCAACCCGCATGCAAAAGCTGTTCACCCTGCTGGTAATCGCCATGCTGACGCTTTCCGTCGCCGGCTGCCATATCGCCTACACACCGGACGTGACGCAAGGCAACCAGCTCGACAAAAAGACCGTCGATCAGCTCAAGCCAGGCATGACCAAGCACCAGATCCTGGTCCTCATGGGCACGCCCTCGGTCAGCATGCCGTTCGATCACAGCCGCTGGGATTACGTATCCACCAAGTCCATCCGCGGCGGCCCGGTCAAGGTGCGCACGTTCACGCTGACCTTCAACAACGACACGCTGGTCAGCACCGCGGGGGATTTCTTCCCGAAGAACGATCAGCAGTTGATCAAGGAAAGCAAAAAATACAATGCGGGCTATCCGGTGGACGAGACGCGCGGCGACAAGAGCAAGTCGCCCAAGGACACGCAGGGCGATGGCGGTTTCGGCCAGGAACCTCCTGCCAGCGGGCACTGACCGAGGCGACGGACCATCACCCCCATGCGCTCGGCATCGACCATGCTTCAGCGGATACGCAGGCGACGCGCTTCCTTCGGATCGAGCGCCAGCGGCCGATAGATCTCCACCCGATCTCCGTCATGCAAGAGCTGGTCCGGCGTGACCTTGCGGCCGAAGATGCCCAGCCGGGCCGAATCGACGGCAGCGACCGGCAACATCGATGCGATTCCGCAGGCCTCGATCGCCTGCATGACCGTGCTGCCCGCGGGCAATTCGGTCCATCGTCGCTCAACCCGCGATGACCAGTCGACGTGGATCACCTCGATCCTCATGGTGGGCTCAGCCATAGACCCGCTCGGCCTCGCGACAAAAATCGTTCACCATGCGTCCGGCCAACCCCTGGAAACCCAGCTTCAATGCGCCACCGCCGAGTCTGCCCGCATAGTCGAAATCGAGTGCGAAAGCGACCTTGCAACCCGCATCTCCCAAGGCGATGAAATCCCACACACCCTCCAGACTGCGAAACGGGCCGTCGACCAGGCTCATCTGCAGGCGCCGCGGCGGGTCGACCACGTTGCGCGTGGTGAAACTTTGGCGCAAGCCGGCAAACCTGAGATCCAGGCGCGCCACCAGCGCATCATCATGGCGCTCCACCACCTCGGCACCCGCACACCAGGCGAAGCGCTTTGGGTATGCTTCAACCGCATTGACCAGGTCGAACATCTGCGCGGGCGAGTATTTCACCAGTGCGCTGCGACGAATTTCGATCACTTGAACTCTCGATGTTTTTGCATTCATCCTTGAATGCGAGAATCAGCAAGCGGCCATCCATGGCTGCATTTTTCAACAAGGCGGTTCCCATCGGGACAGCCCGACTACAGGGCAACGCGCCCGAGTTTAGCGGACATGGCAAAAACGAAGGACAAGGACAAGAACGGCAGCGGTACCATCGCGCTCAACAAGCGTGCGCGCTTCGAATATCACATCGACCAGCGCTTCGAAACCGGCGTGGCGCTGCAGGGCTGGGAGTTGAAGGCGCTGCGCGCCGGACGGATCAACTTCGGCGACAGTTACGCCGTGGTTCTGAAGAACGAAATCTTCCTGATCGGCTGTTCAATCCCGCCACTGATCAGCGCCTCCACCCACGTCATCGCGGAGGATCGCCGTACCCGCAAGCTGCTGCTCCATCGCAGGGAGATCGACGAACTGGTCGGCGCCGTGGAGCGCAAAGGCTACACCCTGGTACCCACCGCGATGTACTGGAAGGGCAACAAGGTCAAGGTGGAAATTGGCCTGGCCCGCGGCAAGCAGGAACACGACAAGCGGGACACTGAAAAGCAGCGCGACTGGCAGATCGAAAAGCAGCGCACCATGCGCTCGCACAACCGGGCTTCGTGACGGCTGGATGACGCTGAAACAACCGCAGACCGGGTGGGTCTGTCGGCATTTCAGCCGGCCCTCGCTCAGGCGAACGGATCATCCAGCACGATGGTGTCCTCGCGATCCGCGCCGGTCGCCACCAGCGCCAGGCGGCAGCCGGAGAGCTCCTCCACGGCACGCAAATAGGCACGGGCCGCAGGCGGCAGCTTGTTCCAGTCGCGAATGCCGGCGGTGGATTCCTGCCAGCCCGGGAACTCGAGGTACACCGGCTTGCACTCGTCCCAGCCATCCGCGTCGAGCGGCGCCAGTTCGCGACGCTTGCCACGGTATTCGTAGGCAATACAAACCTTGATCGTATTCAGCCCGTCAAGGACGTCGAGCTTGGTGATCGCCAGACCGTTGATGCCGTTGATCTGGGTGGCCCGCTTGAGCGCAACCAGGTCGATCCAGCCGCAGCGACGCGGACGGCCGGTGCTGGCGCCGAACTCGTTGCCCTTCTTGCGCAGCAGCTCGCCCATGTCGTCGTGGAGCTCGGTGGGGAACGGGCCGCTCCCTACGCGGGTCGCATAGGCCTTGCAGATGCCGAGCACGTAGTCGATGTCCTGCGCGCCCACGCCGGTACCGGCGAGCGCGCCGCCAATCGTGGTGTTCGATGAGGTGACGTACGGATAGGTGCCGTGATCGATGTCCAGCAGCGCGCCTTGTGCGCCCTCGTACAGGATATTGCCGCCTTCTTTGCGCAAGTCATGCAGGATGGTGGCGACATCGTCGACCAACGGACGGATGTATTCGCCCCAGGCCAGCGCGTCCTGCAGCACGGTGTCGTAGTCCACCGGCTCGGCCTTCAGCCACTGGGTAAGGATGAAGTTGTGGTAATCGACGGCGGTCTTCAGCAGCGCCGGCAACTCATGCGGGTACATCAGGTCGGCCACGCGGATGGATCGGCGGGCGACCTTGTCCTCGTAGGCCGGACCGATGCCGCGGCCGGTGGTGCCGATGGCCTTGCCACCGGCGGCGATCTCGCGCGCTTTGTCCACCGCGATGTGATACGGCATGATCAACGGCGTCGCCGGGCTGATCTTGACCCGCGAACGCACCTCGACGCCGTTGGCTTCCAGCTCGGCAATCTCATTGATCAGCGCCTCGGGGGAGAGCACCACGCCATTGCCGATCAGGCACAACGCATCGTCGCGCAGGATGCCTGAGGGGATCAGGTGCAGCACGGTCTTCTTGCCCTTGATCACCAGCGTGTGGCCCGCGTTGTGGCCGCCCTGGAAGCGCGCCACCGCACTGACCCGCTCGGTAAGCAGGTCGACGATCTTGCCCTTGCCTTCGTCGCCCCATTGCGCGCCCAGAATGACTACTGACTTGCCCATGATCTTCTCGCTCGACGTATGCATTGGTAATGGCTCCCTTGTGGGAGCCGGGAGACAGGCGCTCCGCTGGCCCATGGGAGCGCGACCGTGTATGCAGGCTGCTGTTGCAGCCCCAGGTCTACTTTTTCGGGCTATTTCTTCGGTTTACTTCTTCTGCGCGGGATCGCCGAAGTAGCGCAGGAAGGGTGAATCCGGCTTCAGCACCAGCACGCCCTTGCCATCCTCCATCGACGCCCTGTAGGCGGCCAGGCTGCGATAGAAGGCGTAGAACTCCGGATCCTGGTTGTAGGCCTGCGCGTAGATCTGCGCAGCCTTCGCATCGCCCTCGCCCTCCACCTTGGCGGCATCGCGATTGGCATCCGCCTTCAACACCTGAGCCTGGCGATCGGCGTCGGCCTTGATCTTGGCTGCTGATTCCTGGCCGGTGTAGCGAAGCTCGTTGGCCAACTGCAGGCGTTCCGCGCGCATTCGTTTGTAGACCGATTCGCTGACCTCATTGGGCAGGTCGATCCGCTTGATCCGCACGTCGACGACGGCGATCCCGAGATTCTTGCGTGCCGATGCGTCAGTCTGTGCGCGCACCCGTTCGGTGATGTCCTTGCGCCCGCCCGAGATCAGGTCGGGCAGGGTTCGTGCGTTGAACTCGAAACGCAGCGCGTCCTTGACGATCGGCGTCAGCCGTTGCGCGGCCTGCAACTGGTCGCCGCCGGTGGCGCGGTAGTAATCGGCGTTGTCAACGATGCGCCACTTGACGTAGAAATCGACGTTGACGCTCTTCTTCTCGGAGGTAAAATAACGTTCCGGTGGTGCATCCAGCGACAGGATGCGCTTGTCGAAGTGGATCACCTGCTGGATCACTGGCAGCTTGAAATGCAGCCCGGGCTGATAGTCGGTGTGCACGATACGGCCAAACTGCAGCAGCAGCGCACTATGGCCTTCACTGACCACGAACATGCTGCTCAGGCCGAGCAGGATCACCACGAAGGCGACGACGGCGGCAACGATCCTCTTCATCATTGCGCTCCCTTGTCGCTTGCGCTGCTGGCGGATGCCGGCGTGGACACCACGGCACTCATCTGGTCAGGTCCCTGGGTAACGACGGAACCTTGCGTCGATGGCAAATTGATGATGTTGCGGCCGTTGGAATCGTCGATCACCTTGGTGTTGTGGGCCATCACCTGCTCCATGGTTTCCAGCCACAGCCGTTCGCGGGTGACCACCGGCGCCGCCTTGTACTGCGCCAGCAGCAAGTCGAAGCGTGCCGTATCACCTTGCGCACGCGCGACTCGCTCGGCCTTGTAACCGGCGGCCTCGGCCGCGATCCGGGACGCGGCGCCGCGCGCCACCGGAACCACCTTGCTGGAATAGGCGAGCGCAGTATTTTCGATGCTCTGCTTGTCCTCGCGGGCGTTGTTGACGTCGTCGAAGGCGTCCTTCACCTCATCCGGCGGTGCCACGTTCTGGAAGCTGACCTCGGTGACGCGCAAACCCGAGTTGTAACTGTCCAGGGTTTTCTGCAGGGCCTGCTGGGCGTCGGTGACCAGGGTGGCGCCGGCCGCAGACAAGACCTGGTCCATGTCGCTGCCGCCGATCACTCCACGCACGGCCGCCTCGGCCGCGGCGCTGATGGTGCCATCCGGGTCAGTCAGCGAGAACAGGTACTTGCGTGAATCGTCCACCTGGTACTGCACGGTGAAGTCGATGGTGATGATGTTCTCGTCGCGGGTCAGCATCGCCACCTTGTCGTTGACCGAGCGAATCCGCGTGGCCTCAACCTTGGTGACCGATTCGATCGGCTGCGGCAGCTTCAGGTGGAAGCCGGGCGGCAAGGTTCGCGAATACTGCCCGAAACGCAGTACCACGCCCTGCTGGCGCGCGCCCACAATGGTGTAGCTGCTGAACAGCAGGCCGACCACGATCAGGACGAGGATCCCGGTCAGGATGCTGCCCGGTCCCTGGCCAAGCTTGCCGCCACGGCTCTTGAGCTTCGCCAGCAAGTCGTCCAGCGGCGATTTGCCGGTGGAACGCTTGCGGTTCCACGGATCATTCTGCCCGTTCTTTCCGGGTTCATTCCATGCCACGAGTCAGTCTCCTTGGAGCCGTCGGGAGGCCGGCAACGACGGCCGGAACAGGTTGTGCCATCCGGACTAACCCCGGGCAGCAATGGAATGCGCCACGCAGCCTCGCGCGGCGCACAAACAGTGTGCATTCTAGCAGCCTGTCTGACATATGGAATCGAAAGCGTAGTTACGACGGTGCGAGGACAGATGTTCGACGATTCGCCGGCCGATCGTGGTTCCATCGGCCAGGAAGCAGCGGACGTACGGACCGCGCAGACGGATTTGCAGCCGATTCCCCATAAGCCCGACGGGCTGCCAGCAGAACCAGCTGAAATCGTGCGCCGAAAAAAAGCGGCCTCAGCCGACCTCCTTCAGGAGTTCTCGCAACAGCTGCGCCTCGGTGGCATCGCCCCCACTGAGCGGGGCGATCACGCTGCGCGGCGCATCGATATGCAGTTGCCAGCCGTCTTCGTCGACAGTCTCGCCAGTGATTGCACCGGCGGCCTTCAGCCGGGCATGCAGGCGTCCGGCCGACAGCGGCAAATGCAGCGGGGACTGCACCCGCTCACCGCCCAACAGTTCGCCCAGGGCCTGACGCAGTAGATCGAGCCCCACGCCAGTGGCCGCGGACAACCACACCCGCACCGGTTTGCCGGTGCCGTCGCGCTCGATCCGCGGCTCCGCCCCGGCGAGGTCGATCTTGTTCATCACGTGCAGTTGCGGTACCTCGCCGGCATCGATTTCCTCCAGCACGGTATCAACCACCCGGTGCAGCCGCGCGCGCTCCTCGTCGGCCGCATCGCTGACGTGCAACAGCAGATCAGCGTCGCGCGCCTCGGCCAGGGTGGCACGGAAGGCGGCCACCAGATCGTGCGGCAGCTCGCGGATGAAACCGACGGTGTCGGCGATCACGGCCGGACCGCAGCTGAGATCGTCCAGCTTGCGCACGGTGGGATCGAGCGTGGCGAACAACTGGTCGGCAACGTAGACGTCGCCGGCCGTCAGTGCGTTGAACAGGGTCGACTTGCCGGCATTGGTATAGCCGACCAGGGCCACACGCGGCACCGTGTTGCGCAGCCGCGCGCGACGTTGCTGACCACGCTGCACCTGTACTTTCTCAAGTCGCCGGGTGAGCTGCTTGACGCGTTCGCCGAGCAGCCGACGATCGGTTTCCAGCTGGGTTTCGCCGGGACCGCGGTTGCCGATGGCGCCGCCGCGCTGGGCGTCCAGATGGGTCCAGCCGCGCACCAGCCGGGTGGCGAGGTGCTTGAGCTGGGCCAGCTCCACTTCCAGCTTGCCTTCGTGCGAGCGAGCTCGTTGGGCAAAGATGTCGAGGATCAGCCCGGCGCGATCGACCACGCGCACGCCCAGGTGCTCCTCGAGGTTGCGTTCCTGCACCGGAGTCAGCAGATGGTCGACCAGGACCAGGTCGGCCTCCAGCGCGCGCACCGCCTCGGCAACCTCGTTGGCCTTGCCGCTGCCGATGTAATAGCGCGGATTGGGATCCTCGACGCGGGCGCTGACGGCGCCCAGCACTTCGGCTCCCGCGGACCTCGCCAGTTCGGTGAACTCTTCGGCCCGTCGCGTGGAGTCACCCTCGGCGCGCGAATGCGGCAGCACCAGGAGCGCGCGATCGCCTTTCTTCTGTCGGTCAAACACGGATGGACGTGATCCTTCAGGAACAAACCAACGTCATGCGGGCTGACCGTCCCCGAATCAAGCGCCTGGGTCGGTCGCGGCTGCGTCATCCGACGGTTGGTCGTGGCTTTCATGCCCCTCGGGACCGGTGCCGATACGCACGTTGCGGCTTGGCACCACGGTGGAAATGGCGTGCTTGTAGACCATCTGGCTGACCTGGTTGCGCAGCAACACCACGAACTGGTCGAACGACTCCACCGTTCCCTGCAGTTTGATGCCGTTGACCAGATAGATCGCCACCGGCACCCGCTCACGCCGCAACGCATTCAGGAATGGATCTTGCAACGATTGTCCCTTGGACATTTCTTGTTCTCCCCTCGCCGCGAACAGACCGGAGAAAAAACGCCAGCGGCGCCCCGGTCCAACATGACTGGATGTTAACCGCTTTCAAATGCTTGATGAAAGAACAATTTTTCACCAAACAAGTGCGGCCGATCACGCTGGCAGCGTAGCGGCCGCCGATCGATCCAGAAACAGCCGCACGGCCGTGCTGGCGCGCTCGACCAGGGCCGGCTGATCAGGCTCGAACATCCGGGCACCGTGATCGCTGCGCAGCCAGGTGAGCTGGCGCTTGGCAAGCTGGCGGGTAGCGAAAATGGCCCGCTCACGGAAGTGCCCGGCGTCGGTGAGGCCATCCAGGTGCTCCCAGGCCTGCCGGTAGCCCACTGCGCGGATCGAGGGAAGATCGGCATGAAGGTCCCCCCGCGTGCGCAGCGTGCGCACCTCGTCGAGAAAACCCTCGTCCAGCATCGCGTCGAAGCGTCGCGCGATACGCGCATGCAGCCGTTGCCGGTCAGCCGGAAGCAACGCCAGCTTCAGTACCCGCCAGGGAAAGCGCGTCGGCGAGTGGCTGCGCTGCAGTTCCGACAGCGGTCGCCCGGTCAGCTCGAACACCTCCAGCGCCCGCTGCAGCCGCTGCGTGTCATTGCTGGCGATGCGGCTGGCAGCGAGCGGATCCAGTTGTGCCAGCCGCGCATGCATCGCAGGCCAGCCCACCTGTCGCGCTTCCGCAGTCAGCCGCGCACGCGTTGAGGGATCGGCTTCAGGCAAATCGGACAGCCCGCGCTGCAACGCGCGGAAGTACAGCCCGGTGCCTCCCACCAGCAATGGCACCCGGCCCCGCCGGCTGATCTGCCGCATCTGCGACAGCGCATCGACCGAGAAATCGGCGGCCGAATACGGTTGGGCCGGATCGCGGATGTCGAGCAGGGCGTGCGGATAGTGGGCCAGCATCGCGGCATCGGGCTTCGCCGTGCCGATGTTCATGCCCCGATACACCAACACCGAATCGACACTGACCAGGTCCAGCGCAAAACGATCGCTCAACTGGCACGCCAGCGCGGTCTTGCCCGAAGCGGTGGGGCCCATCAGAAAGATGGCAAGCGGGCGGTTGTCGGTCGGCATTGGATCAGTGTAACGGTGCGTTGCTGGTGCAGGAGCGCACCTTGTGCGCGATGCTCCGCCACGTGACGAAAAGCATCGCGCACAGGGTTGCGCTCCTACATTCCATAGGCGAAGGCCCGCGTTGATGACGCGGGCCTTCGTGGTCACACGAGCTCCCGGCTTATGTCGCCGGCACACCCATTTCCTTGAGAAGATTGTCAGCGTGGTCCAGGTGGTGCATGACCCACAACATATAGCGCACATCGACCTGGATCGAACGATTGAGCTCGGGATTGAACAGCCAGTCGCCACTGACCGACTCCCAGTTGCCGTCGAAGGCGAGACCAACCAGTTGGCCGTTCGCATCCATCGCCGGCGAGCCGGAGTTGCCGCCGGTGATGTCCAGGTCGGCCAGGAAGTTGACCGGCAGCGTGCCCAGTTTCGGCGATGCGTAGCCATCGAATGCCTCCGCCTTGAGCGCGGCGATCTCGGCCTCAGGCGCGTTGAAAGGCTCTACCCCGGTGTTCTTCTCGACAATGCCCCGCGCCGTGGTGAACGGCGCGTAGCTGACGCCATCGCGTGGCGCCACGCCCTGCACGTTGCCGAAAGTGACCCGCAGCGAGCCGTTCGCATCCGGATACACCGGCAGTTTCTGCGAGTCCTTCCAGGCGACCATCGCCTGCATGTAGCGCGGGCGCAGCTTGCTCATCTCGCCGTCACGCGCGTCAGACTCGTCGCTCAATTGCTTCAGCTGGGGCTGCACCGCACGCGCCAGCCTGAGCATGCTGTCATGGCTGGCATCGATCGCCTGGCTGTCGGCATTGAACCACTTGCTGCGCTGATCGAGCTTGTCGAGCTGGCTCCCGGCGTACAGCGCAGCGACCTTGACGGTCAGTTGCGCCTTGCTCCCCCCGGCGCCAGCAAGCCACGCATCGAGCGCAGGCAGGCGCTGCGACTGGGGCAACGCCACATAGCGCATGAGGCCATAGACCATGAACTGCTGGTCCACCCCCGGATCGAAACGTCGGTCCATCTGCTTGAGGCCACCTTCGATGCGTACCCAGTCACGCTCCTGATAGCCGGCATCGCGATCCAGATCGGCCTTGGGGCGCTCCCTGGCAAGATGGGTCAGGCGAACCGCCGTACTGAACATCGACGCGCGGTTGACCAGACTGATTGCCAGGTCACGATCACGATTGGCCTGATTGGCGGCAATGTGCTCGCG
>DASRUB010000186.1:0-3741 GCA_035655635.1 Rhodanobacter sp.
GCGCCGACCAGCAGGTATTGCACCGGATGCACGCGCAGCCGTTTGAGCACCTCGAACAGGAAGAACGCCACGAAGGTCATCGCGATGAACAGCAACCCATATTTCCCCGCGCGCACGTTGCGCTGGTACACGTCGACGGGCCGGTACAACTGCACGCCAAAAATCGACGCCTGCAACGCCTTGTCCATGCCATCGCTCGCATCGGTCCAGTGCTGCCCGTAGCTGCGGTTGAGATCGAGCAGGTGCCAGTGCGCGCTGAAACCGGCGGCATCGATCTTGTGTTCCAGCGGCAATGCCGCACCGACGAAGCTGGGATCGTTCCACGGCGCGTGCATGGTCACGTCGGTACTGCGCGCCAGCGGCAGCAACTGCAGCGCCTCGGTGCCGGCCAGCTTCAGCGTGATCTGCACGTCGATCGGTTGATCGCCCAGCGTATCGAGGTCGATCGGCACCACCACGTTCGGCCAGGGGCCGAGCCGATCGGCCGACGATTCGAAGCGCGCCGGCTGGCCGTTGATGCGCAAGTCGCTCACTTCCTGCAGCCCGCGCAGGTCGCCGATCGGCAAGCGCAACTCGGCCTTGCCGGCCTGCCACGGCGCGTCGCTGCCACGCCGGAACTGGGCCAGATCCTGCGCCCGGAATTGCGCGTCGAGCTTCACCGTGGCAACGAACACCGGCGCGCTGTAGATGCCGTAGCCACGCTTCTCCACGGTCATCGCCACGTCCATCTTCAACGCATCCGCCAGCAGGGTCTCGCTACCGGCATGCCACTGCGGCGTGGTTGCCGCGGTCGTCGTCAGTTGGCGCAACGTCGGCACCACCAGCACGGGGCCGCCCAGCACCTGGCGACCGCCCCAACCCTGCGCGATCTGGGTGATCGCGTTCACCCGCAGTTGCTGGCGCTCGCGCACCAGCCCGCTCACCTGCAGCAGCGGTATTGTCATCAGCAACGCCAGCACGCCGATACCCAGCACCTTGGCCGTCACCGTCTGCGTCCATGAGCCCATCGCACCGCCCTCGCCGGAATGGAGCGTCGACTACACCACTCGCAACGGCGGCAACGCGGGCAAATGCGGTCTGTCCGCTGGCAGCAAGATGGCGCAGGGGTGACCGCGAAACTTCGCGCCATCGGCGCGGTCACTCCCAGAACAGGCAAACCGACAGGGGAACGCCATGCACGCCATCGCAAGGTTTCTGGCCCGCAACAAAAGCTTCATCACCTTCATGCTGTGCATGCTGGTGTTCCGCAGTGCGGTGGCCGACTGGAACGTCGTGCCGACCGGCTCGATGCAGCCCACCATCAAGATCGGCGACCGCATCCTGATCGACAAGCTGGCCTACGACGTGCGCCTGCCATTCACCCACGTCTCACTCGTGCACCTGGCCGACCCGCAACGCGGCGACATCGTGGTGCTCGATTCGCACGCCGCCCACGAGCGGCTGGTGAAACGGGTGATCGGCCTGCCCGGCGACCAGGTGGCGATGCGCGACAACGTGCTGTTCATCAACGGTCACGCTGCCCACTACACCGTCGGCAATTACAGCGGCATCCACGACGACCTGCGCGATCCGGCGCACTACGACATCGAACGCTACGGCCAAATGCGCCACGCGATCCGCCTGTCCGATGACCACCCCAGCCCGGCCAGCAACTTCGGCCCGGTGCGAGTGCCGCCGGCGCAATACCTCCTGCTCGGCGACGACCGCGACAACAGCGAGGACTCGCGCTACCTCGGCTTCTTCCCGCGCAAAGAGATCGTCGGCCGCGCCCGCCACGTGGTCGCCTCGCTCGATCCGAAACACCATTACCTGCCACGCCGCGACCGCTTCGGCGCGGCGCTCGACTGAGCATCTTCTTGCAGGCCGTTGCCGGTGTGCGGCTTGTGTGAGCTGCCTGATCGAGCGAAAACAGCAGGGCCGCGCAGTGCGCGGCCCTGCTACGACGCTCCATGCAGGCTCAGGCCGCCTGGTCCAGCGCCTGTGCCTTGAGCGCCCTCTGCACGCCGGCGTCGGCGCGCATGTGCGCCTCGAACGCCTTGAGGTTTCCAAGCCCCGACAGATCCACCTTCACCGCCCGCGCCCAGCGCAGCACGACGAACAGGTACGGATCGGCGATGGAACGGCTGCCGGCCACCCCGTCGCGTCCCGCCAGTTGCTTGTCCAGGCGCTCGAAATAGACCCGCAGTCGCTTGCGCGCCTCCGCCTTGGTCTTCTCGATCGCGACCTCGTCGTCGAGGTAGGCCGTGGCGCCAAACAGGGGCTTGTAGGCCGGATGCACATCGGAATTGATGAGCGAAAGCCAGCGATTGACCTCGGCGCGGCCACGCGGTGTGCCGTCGCCGCCCAGCTTCGCCTCGGGGAACTTGTCCGCCAGATAATTCAGGATCGCCGCGTTCTCGTACAGCGCCCAGCCGTCATCGTCGAGAATCGGCACCTGCCCGTTCGGATTCAGCGCCCGCAGCGCCGGTGTGGCCAGGTCGGCTTTCTGGATCAACTGCAATTCGTAAGGCTTGCCTATCCACTCGAGCACGATGTGGGTAGCCAAGGCGCACGAACCGGAAAAACTGTAGAGCTTCATGGATGTCTCCTTGACCTGGAGTCGCGTTGTCGGCGCGGCGAGAGATGTGCACGGATGCACGACTCCCCATAAATGATGGCGCGTGCCGCGATCTTCAAGCAGCCAGCGGCAACCCGGGCGCCTGCGCGGTTCGGTCCCCGGTCGCCGCGATGTCTGCAGAACGCCTGCACATCGGCCAGCCCGCGAGTGGCTCAGGTAACCAAGGCAACCGACATGAAGCCGGGCGAGTACCAGCAACGACTCCGCATCACCAGTGCACGGGAGATGCTGGAACTGTCGCAAAGAGGCATTGACGATATTGCATCAACCGTCGGGTACAACGACACCGCGGGTTTCCGTCACGTATTTCGAAAAATCATGGGCCTGACACCCTCTGACTATCGGAGGCGATTCTCCAGGTTTTTGCGAAAAGAGTACTTGTCGGCGCTGCATTCCTGACGCTCGACATCTCCGAATATCCGGGGTGGTGCCTTCCGTGAAGACTTCTTGCCGCTCATGGCGCCGCCGCCAAGGTCCCCTGGTGAAACACGATCACCCAGTCGTCGCCGCTGCGCCGCCAGATCGTGCTGCGTCGGCTTAGCCGTTCGCCCTGCGCCAGGGTATAGGTGAGAAGAAAGGTGTCCGGCGCGAGTTCGCGGCAGTGGAAGTCGCGGGTTTTCCAGGTATGTTCGGCGGGATCGGGGGCGCGATGTTCGAGCACGTCGAGCACGTGGGCGCGGCTGTAGCGCTGGCCGGAGGCACCGATTTCCCAGAAGTCGGCGGCGGCCATGCGTTCGAAGTCGGCGCGGGTGCTGCCGAATTCGGGGCGGTGGAAGATCGGCTCGCGCCGGCGCAGCGCTTCCAGCACGGGCATCAGATCGGGTGGCGTGGTCAGGTCGGGTTCGGCTGGGTGGTTCATCTGCTGACGGCTCCTGTCCGATGTTCGGCTCACGGTATCGCTCCGCGGCGACGAAGGCCCCTTGCTACGCGGGCGGCTGCCACAGCTCGACGCGAGTGCCTTCGGGGTCGACGATCCAGCCGAAACGGCCGAAGTCGCTTTGGTCGATGCGTTCGTCCACTTCGACGCCATCGGCACGCAGTTGTTCCAGCAGCGCGTCGAGGTCGTCGACGCGGAAGTTCAGCATGTGCGACTGCGGGCCGGGGCCGAAGTAGTCGGTGTCGGC
>DASRUB010000187.1:0-16486 GCA_035655635.1 Rhodanobacter sp.
ACCAGCACCGGGTCCTTCTTCTGCTGCAGGGACTTGGCGTTGGCCTGCGGCAACTGCACGTCGACGCTGGAATTCATCATCGGCGTGGTGACCATGAAGATGATCAGCAGCACCAGCATCACGTCGATGTAAGGCACCACGTTGATTTCGGATTTGAGCTTGTAGCGCTTGACGCGCCCGGAGGTTCGCATGGCTGCTGCTCCGCTCAGGCGACGTCGTCGGTCTGGATCTGCCGCTGCAGCACGGAGGAAAACTCCTCCTGGAACACGTCGTAGCGCGAGGCGATGCGCTCGACCTTGGTGGCATAGCGGTTATAGGCCCACTGCGCGGGGATCGCGGCGAACAGACCCATGGCGGTGGCGATCAGCGCCTCGGAGATGTGCGGCGCCACCACTGCGATGGTCACATCCTTCATCTCACCCAGGCCCTGGAACGCACCCATGATGCCCCACACCGTGCCGAACAGGCCCACGTACGGGCTGATCGAGCCGACGTTGGCGAGGAACTCCAGATTGCGTTCAAGCAAACCGACTTCACGCGTACCGGCCACCTGCATCGCACGCTCGGAGCTTTCGATCGCGGCGCGCGAATCATGCGTCTTGCGTTGACGCTGGCGCGCAAACTCGCGAAATCCGGACTCGAAGATGTTCTCGATACCGCCATTGTTGCCGCTGTGACCGCTGACCTCGCGGAACAACTGGGCCAGGTCGCCACCGGACCAGAACCGCTCCTCGAAGGCCTCGGCGTCTTCCAGCGCCGCCTTGGTCTGCGCGTACTTGCGGATGATGATCACCCAGGACAGGAACGAGAACACCAGCAATATCAGCAGCACCAGTTGCACCGGCAGGCTCGAATCCGCGATCAGCGTGAAGATGTTCAGTCCACTGTTCATTGCTTGCAATTTCTCCGCCGGTTCGGCTTGGGTGGGTTCACGGTGCGCTTTGCGGAATCAGGTCGACAGGAATGGGCGCCGGGCACATGCGCGCAAGATCCACGCACGCCACCCGCACGCTCGCCCGGACCAGGCATACCCCGCCGGACTTGGTGATGGTCTGGGAGAACAGGATACTGGCTGAACGCCTCGCTTTGACTTCCACCGTTACCGACAGTTCATCATCCAGCAGGGCTGGCTTGAGGAAGTCGATCTGCATGTCGCGCACCATGAAGGCCAGCCCGGTGGCTCGCTTGAACGCCATCTGGTCCACGCCGAGCGCGCGCATCCACTCGCTGCGGGCGCGCTCCATGAAACGCAGGTAGCCCGCGTGGTAGACCACCCCGCCGGCGTCGGTGTCTTCCCAGTAGACCCGAACGGGCCAGTGAAATGGAGGTTGTGGCTCGATGGATGACGAAATCATGGCTGTCCGGGACCGAGGGGCGGCTCGCGAAGACGCAAGTTGCAGACATCTGGTGCGCCAGACATCTGGCAAAAGCATAGAACAAGCCACCGCGCGATGCGCTTGCTACTTGTCTGCTTCCTTGTCCACAAACAGGTCTGCGGCCGGCAGCTCGCGGGGGGGCGGCAGGCCGAGATAGCGCCAGCCCTTGGCGCTGATCATGCGCCCACGCGCGGTTCGTATCAGGTAGCCCTGCTGGATGAGGTAAGGCTCCACCACGTCTTCGAGCGTGCCGCGATCCTCGCTCAGGGCGGCGGCCAACGATTCCACACCGACCGGACCGCCGTCGAAATTTTCCACGATCAGGCCGAGCAGGCGTCGATCCAGTTCGTCGAAACCCTGCGGATCGATCTTCAGCATGTCCAGCGCGGCCTGCGCCACCGCGAGCGTGATTTCGCCGTCCGCGCGCACCTCGGCATAGTCGCGCACGCGGCGCAACAGGCGGTTGGCGATGCGCGGCGTGCCGCGCGACCGGCGGGCGATTTCCTGCGCCCCTTCCGGCGCGCAGAAGATACCCAGAATGCGCGCCGCCCGACGCACGATCGCGCCGAGTTCCTCGGCCGTATAGAACTCCAGCCGCTGCACAATGCCGAAACGGTCGCGCAACGGCGCGGTGAGCATGCCGGCACGAGTCGTCGCACCGATCAGGGTGAATGGCGGCAGGTCCAGCTTGATCGAGCGGGCGGCCGGGCCCTCGCCGATCATGATGTCGATCTGGAAATCCTCCATCGCCGGATAGAGCACCTCCTCGACCACCGGCGACAGGCGATGGATCTCGTCGACGAACAACACGTCGTTCGCCTCCAGGTTGGTCAGCAAGGCGGCCAGATCCCCCGCGCGCTCGAGCACCGGCCCCGAGGTCGAGCGCAGATTCACGCCAAGCTCGTTGGCGATCACGTGCGACAGCGTGGTTTTGCCCAGGCCCGGCGGGCCGAAAATCAGCACATGATCCAGCGCACCACCGCGCTTTTTCGCCGCCTCGATGTAGATCGACAACTGCTCGCGTACCGCCTGCTGGCCGAGGTACTCGGCCAGCCGCTTCGGCCGGATGGTGGCCTCCAGCGCGTCGTCGTCGAACTGGGCGGCGGCAGTGATGATGCGGGCTTCGGTCATTGGGTGGCCGGGATTCGGGATTCGGGATTCGGGATTGGGGATTCGATACAACCGGTAGCTCAGGGTAGCGCGCTTTTGCGAATCCCGAATCCCCAATCCCGAATCCCGGCCTCAGATCTCCACCTGCGCCCCCAACTCGATCAGCCGGTTGCCGGGAATCTGGAAGAACGCGGTGGCGGGTAGCGCGTTGCGGGCCATGAAGGCGAACAGTTTGTCGCGCCAGCGCACCATGCCGGGGCGACGCTCGTTGGAAACGATGCTTTCGCGCGACAGAAAGAACGTGGTGTCCATCATGTCGAAACCCAGGCCATCACGCGTGCACTGCGAGAGCGCAAGCGGAATGTTCGGATCCTCGGCGAAGCCGAAGCGCAGTTCCAGGCCGTAGAAATCCTCGCTCATCGCGGTGATCAGGATGCGTTCCTCCGCATCGGCCACCGGTGTTTCGAGAATCTCCACCGTAAGCAACACGTTGCGTTCGTGCAGCACCTTGTTGTGCTTGAGGTTGTGCAGCAGGGCATGCGGCACGGCCTCCTGGTTGGCGGTGAGGAACACCGCCGTGCCCGGCACGCGGAGCGGCGGATGCTCGGTCATGTTCTGGATGAACGGCGCCAGCGCCAGCCCGCCCTGCTTGATCTCGCGAACCACCAGTTCGCGGCCACGACGCCAGGTGGTCATCACCGTGAACAGGAACAGGCCCAGCACCAGCGGGAACCAGCCGCCGTCGGGAATCTTCAGTGTGTTGGCGCCGAAGTAGCTCAGATCGATGGTCAGCAGCACCAGGCCGGTGAAGATCACCAGGGTGCGGCTCCAGTGCCACATGCGGCGCGCCACGATCATCGTCAGCAGGGTGTCGATGGCCATGGTGCCGGTCACGGCGATTCCGTAGGCACCACCCAATGCATCGGAAGAGCCGAAGAACACCACCGTGAAGATGACGGCCACCATCAATGCACGATTGACCCATGGCAGGAAGATTTGGCCGATCGCCTCACGCGAGGTGTGCACCACCTCCATCCGCGGCAGGAAGCCGAGCTGGATCGCCTGGCGCGTTACCGTGAACGCCCCGGAGATGACCGCTTGCGAGGCGATGACTGCGGCCGCCGTGGACAAGCCGATCATCGGATACAGCCCCCACGATGGCACCGAGTAATAGAACGGATTGGCAATCGCATCCGGGTGCAACAGGATCACGCCACCCTGGCCGTAGTAGTTGAGCAGCAACGCGGGCAACACGAAGAAGAACCACGCCGCACGAATCGGAAAGCGGCCGAAATGGCCCATGTCGGTGTACAGGGCCTCGGCGCCGGTCACACACAACACGACCGAACCCAGCGCCAGGATCGAGGTGGTGCCATGGCTCATGAAGAACTGCACCGCATACCATGGATTGAGCGCCCACAGCACACCGGGAGCATCGATGATGTTGGAAACACCGATCACGCCCAGGGCCAGAAACCACAGCACCATGATCGGCCCGAACAGCACGCCGATCCTGGCTGTGCCGTGGCGCTGCAACCAGAACAGGCCCAGCAGCACCACGACCGAGATGGGCACGACCCAGTGCGCGAGCCCGGGCGTCGCCACCTTGAGGCCCTCGACCGCGGAGAGCACGGAGATCGATGGTGTAATCACGCCATCACCGAAAAACAATGCCGCGCCCAGCAAGGCCATCAACATGATCACCCGGCGTGCCCGCACCGACGTTCCCGCGGCTCGCTGGGCCAGCGTCATCAAGGCCATGATGCCGCCCTCGCCCTTGTTGTCCGCGCGCATGACGAGGCTGACGTACTTCACCGCCACCACCATGATCAGCGACCAGGTGATCAGCGACAGGATGCCCAGCACCGTGCTGGGGTGCGGGTGCAGCCCATGTTCAGGCAGGAACGTCTCATGCATCGTGTACAGCGGGCTGGTGCCGATGTCACCGAACACCACCCCGATCGCCCCGAGGATGAGGGCCGACTTCGCGCGATGATCATTGCTGGCATCGCCTGCCGCGGGCGGCTCAGTCGGATTGGGCACTTGTTCGTTCATCGAAATCCTGACGACCTAGCTACCGAGTGCGGCGCGCAGGGCCTTGCGAATGATGGCTTCGGCGGTGTCACCTTCGGCCGCGACCTTTTGCACCAGCCGGCTGACTTCGGCGGGCTTGTAGCCCAGTTGCTGCAGCGCCACGGTAGCCTCGCCCGCGGCATCGAGCGGAACCGCCACACCTGACCCGGACAGTGATACACCGGCCACGGTGGATACGCCGTCGAGACGATCGCGCAATTCCACCACGATGCGCTCGGCGGTCTTCTTGCCGATGCCGGGGATCCTGGTCAACGCAACCACGTCGCCGGCATGCACCAGGCGCGCGAAGTGATCGGTGGAGACCCCCGAAAGCACCGCCAGCGCGATCTTCGCGCCGATCCCGCTGACCTTGAGCAGGTTGCGGAACAGCGCGCGCTCACCCTCGCTCAGAAACCCGTACAGGGTGACGCTGTCCTCCTTCACCGCGTGATGGGTGAGCAGGATGACCTCCTTGCCGATGCCAGGCAGATCGTAGATCGTCGACATCGGCGCCTCGACTTCGTAGCCGATGCCACCCACTTCGATCAGCAGTGACGGTGGCTGCCTGGAAACCAGCGTGCCGCGCAGTCGTCCGATCATCGGCGCCTCCAACAGGTATGGGTCGACGCTTTCATCGGCGATGCCTGCAAGCCATCTCGGACGACGCTCACCGCCGCCGTCTCCACGCCGTGCGTGGAATGCCGACCCGCGCCAGGCTGGCGCGGGTATGCGCATGCGTCACGGCGATCGCCAGCGCGTCGGCAGCGTCAGGCTGCAGTGGCCCTTTCAGGCCGAGCAGCACGCCGACCATGTGTTGAACCTGGGTCTTGTCGCTGCGACCGCTGCCGACCACGGACTGCTTGACCTCGGTTGCCGCGTATTCGTGCACCACGATCCCCCGGCTGACCACCGCGCAGATGGCGGCGCCACGTGCCTGCCCCAGCTTGAGTGCGGAGTCCGGATTGCGCGCCATGAACACGCGTTCGATCCCGCACTCCGCCGGCTGATGGGTGGCGATGATCTCACACAGCTCATCAAAGATGCGTTTCAGGCGCAGCGGGAAACTTGCCTCGCCAGCCACGGCCAGTGCGCCGTGAAAGACGTGGACAAGCCTGCCGCTGCCGTCCACGTCGATGATGCCGACGCCGGTACGCTGGCTGCCCGGGTCGATGCCGATGATTCTCACACTCCGGGATTCGGGATTCGTGATTCGGGATTCGGACAAAGCCACGGCTGAACCTTCACTCATTTCGCGAACAGCGGGGGAGCGGCGATGCGCGCTCTGCGCTCTGACCGAATCCCCAATCCCGTATCCCTAATCCCAACGCCGTGCTGCCTCACGGCAGCACGGCGTTATGCGACACCTCACTCACATCATCCAGCGAGTCGAGTTTGTCGAGCAGATCGTGCAGGGGTTCGAGTGCGTCTTGCGGCACCTCGACCCGATTGTTGGGACGCATCACCACGCCGGCGTGCTCGGCATGCAGACCGGCATCGATCAACGATTGCTGCACCGCTTCGAAATGCTCCGGCGCGCACAGCACGACGCTTTCGCCATGCTCGTTGATGACATCCTCGGCACCGGCCTCCAGCGCCGACTCCAGCACGAACTCCTCCGCGCCGGCCTTGTTCGCCGTGGCGAACACCAGTTCGCCACAACGGCTGAACTGGAACGCCACCGAGCCCGACGTACCGAGATTGCCACCGTGCTTGGAAAGCGTGTAGCGCACGTCGGCCACGGTGCGGGTGGGGTTGTCGGTGAAGCAGTCGATGATCAGCGCGATCCCGGCCGGGCCGTAACCTTCGTAGCGCAGCTCCTGCATGTCGGCGCCGCCTTCGGTGCCGGCACCGCGTTTGACCGCGCGGTCAATGGTGTCCCTGGTCATGTTGGCCGACAAGGCTTTGTCGATCGCCGCGCGCAGTCGCGGATTGCCGGCCGGATCGGCCACCCCGGCGCGGGTGGCGACGGTGATTTCGCGGATAAGTTTGGTGAACACCTTGGCGCGCTTGGCGTCCTCGGCGTTCTTGCGACCTTCGATGGACGGACCCCTACCCATGACGATTCCTGCGCGAGACGATTGGACAAGCGCGCAATTTTACCCGAATTCCGCCTGCGTGCCGGTGGCGCGACTGCAGCGGCTCAATGCGGCTGCGGGGGAAAACGCCCCTCATGCAGGAACCCCGCGACCAGCCGCGCCACTTCCGGCGAGAACAACAAGCTGGTGTGATTGGATTCCACCACGCAGTGGTCAGCCAGCCCCGGAAGGCGGGTCTCCTGCACCGCCACGGTGCCGTCGTGCTCCCCCTCGAAATGGCCAATCACGGCACCCAGGCCCAGCGGCGTGCGGCCGGCGATCATGCCAACCTGGCGCGCACCGTCCCAGCGCTCGAAACCCTGTTGCAGCAGCTGCCGGTTGTGCCCCAGCAGAAATTCGCCGCCGCGCCCCCAGCCCGCAAAACCGCGGGCAGCCGCGCTGCCCAGCAACGGGGAACCGAGGCAGACGATGCGCCCCGGCGGCA
This sequence comes from Rhodanobacter sp., assembly GCA_035655635.1. GTDB lineage: Bacteria > Pseudomonadota > Gammaproteobacteria > Xanthomonadales > Rhodanobacteraceae > Rhodanobacter. The sequence goes on from DASRUB010000187.1 coordinate 7,080, forward strand.
AAGTCTCCACGTCGTCGCAGGCGCGTAGCGCCAGCAGGCCACCCAGGCTGTGCCCGACCAGATGCACGATGTCGGCCTCGTCCGCGAGGGCAGCCATGCGCTCGTGCAGGCGCTCGAGAATGCGCTGCTCGCTCGCCGCCACGCTCAGGTAGTCGAACCGGTGCACGCGAAACCCTGCCTCCATCAACCGATGGTGCAGCATGGATAGCGCGAAACCACGCATCCACAGGCCATGCAGCAGGATCACATGTTCGGAGGGCCGGGACTCGGGATTCGGGACTCGGGACTCGGGAGGGTCGGTGGGCATGTGTTGATCTTCGCGACAAGCGGAAGGTGGCGGGCAGTGTCGGCTCCTGCCGGTTCCGCTCTACCGAGTCCCGGGTCCCGAGTCCCGAGTCCCCTCCACCACCGCCACATGCAGTTCCTTCAGCTGCGCGTCGCTAACCACTGAGGGTGCATCGGTCATCAGGTCCTGCGCGCTGGTGGTCTTGGGGAAGGCGATCACGTCGCGGATCGATTCGGTGCCGGCCATCAGCGCGGCGATGCGGTCGACCCCGAAGGCAATGCCGCCATGCGGCGGCGCGCCGAATCGGAGAGCCTTCAATAAAAAACCGAACTTTGCCTCGGCCTCTTCCGCGCCGATGCCGAGCAGTTCGAATACCGCGCTCTGCATCTCCGGACGATGGATACGGATCGAACCGCCACCGATCTCGTTGCCGTTCAAGACCATGTCGTAGCCGCGACTCACCGCGGTGGCTGCATGCGTGCGCAAGTCAGCGATGTCGTCGATCCTGGGCGCCGTGAACGGATGATGCAGGGCGACGTAGCGCTGCGCCTCGTCGTCATATTCGAACATCGGGAAGTCGGTGACCCACAGCGGCTTCCAGCTGTCCTCGACCAGGCCGCGGTCCTTGCCGACCTTGAGCCGCAGCGCACCCATGAAGTCGGTGACGGTCTTCCAGTTGCCGGCACCGAAGAACACGATGTCGCCGGTTTGCGCCGCGGTCGCCTTGAGTACGCCGTCCAGCGCTGCATCGTCGAGGAACTTCGCCACTGGCGAGTTGATCCCATCACGACCCTTGGCCAGATCCTCGACCTTCAACCACGCCAGACCCTTCGCGCCGTAGCGCGATGCGTATTCGGTCAGCACATCGATGTCCTTGCGCGACAACGTGCTGCCTCCAGGCACGCGCAGCGCGGCGACACGGCCGGCCGGATCGTTGGCCGGTTCGGCAAACACCTTGAAGTCGATGTGCTTCACCGCGTCGGCTACGTCGACCAGCTCCAGCGCAATACGCAGATCGGGTTTGTCCGAACCGAAGCGGCGCATCGCTTCCGCCCAGGTCATGCGCGGGAAGGACGCGTCGAGTTCGACGCCCTGCACTTCGCGGAACACATGGCGGATCAATTCCTCCACGAAATCCTGCACGTCCTTTTCCTCGACGAAGGCGAACTCCAGGTCGAGCTGGGTGAACTCCGGCTGACGGTCGGCGCGCAGATCCTCGTCACGGAAGCAGCGGGCGATCTGGTAGTAGCGATCGAAGCCGGCCACCATCAGGATCTGCTTGAACAGCTGCGGCGACTGCGGCAGTGCGTAGAACTGGCCCGGATGCACGCGGCTGGGCACCAGGTAATCGCGCGCGCCTTCGGGCGTGGCCTTGGTCAGGATCGGCGTCTCCACGTCCTGGAAGCCGCGCTCGTCGAGGTAGCGGCGCAGCGTCTGCACCAGACGGATGCGCTTGCGCATCATCGCCTGCATCTCGGGCCGACGCAGGTCGAGGTAGCGGTAGGTCATCCGCATGTCCTCGTTCGGGTTCTCGTGCAGCGCAAACGGCAGGTCCTTCGCGGCGTTGAGGATCTCCACCGTGTCGGCCAGCAACTCCACCGTGCCGGTCTTCAGCTTGTCGTTCACCGACAGGCGTCGGCGCAGCGTGCCGGTGACGCGCAGGCAGTATTCGTTGCCGATGTCGCCGGCCACGGCGAATGCCGCGGCATTGTCGCGCTCGATGACCACCTGGGCCACGCCCTCGTGGTCGCGCAGGTCGACAAAGGCCACGTGCGCCTGCAGGCGGATCTTGTTGACCCAGCCGCAAAGGGTGACGGTCTGGTCGATCAGGGTCTCATCGATGAGGCCGCATAGATGCGTGCGCATGCGCTGGAAGCTCCGGGCCGCGAAGCGGCATAAACGGGTGAAAAGACCCGGAATCTTAGCATCGACGCGGCATCGGGGAGACCCTGCATGCGCCGCGGAACGTTGCGGCTACCAGCGTCGATCGACCACGAACTGGGCGCGGCAACCATGATCGACCCACACCCCGGCGCGGTTCCAGCCCCAGCTGTGACCTTGCGTGCAGCGTGCATCGGACATCCGCTTGACCAGCTCGACGCGGCCGTGGCGTCCTACATCCACCATGCACATCTGGTAGCGCGTTTTGTTGCTGTCACATTGCAATCGGATCGATCGGTCCCAACCGGGGCCCGGCCGGTATCCTGGTCGGCCAGCGTCGGGACGGCCATGGTCCGGGCCACCACGCCGGGCTTCGGCGAACAAGCCGCGACAGCCTCGGTCCACCCACAGGCCCTGCCGGTCCACACCCCAGCCCTGGCCGCGGATGCAGGCACCCTTCGATTCCTGCTTTACCAGCTCGACTTCGCGCCACGGCACGTTGCAGCGATTGAACTTGCCGTTGTTGCTTTCGCAACGGATGGTCCGTTCGCCGCGCGCCATCGCCGCCGGGGCGGCAATCAGTCCGCCCAAGCCAATCAAGCCGCCAATCAAGCCGGCAGCCATGCCGGTCAGCGTCCAGCGTGATGCGGTCATTTGGTGTACCTCTCGTCATAGCCAGCCTGTCATCGCCAGCTGCTGGCCGGCGGCGAGTTCACCGAACATCTCCACGCGCCGGCAGCGTAGCCCGATCAGGCAGCACCGTCGCCAGTCGCAGCCTTGACCGGAGCTGTTGAAGCCGATGGCGCCGGCGACGGCGCGGTGGGCGTTGTTGCGGGGCTCGCCGTGGACGGCTTGGCCGCCTCGGTTCCAGCGGCATCAGCCAGGTTGTGCTTTTTTTCGCCCTGCTTCTTGAAGTCCGTCTCGTACCAGCCGCTGCCGGCAAGCCGGAACGAAGGCGCGCTGACCCGCCGTCGCAACTGCGGCGCCGCGCACGTCGGGCAGTCGGTGGGGTCGCTGTCGGACAACTTCTGCAGCCGATCGAAACGATGGCCGCAACTGGTGCATTCAAATTCGTAAATGGGCATGGGTATCCTTGGTCTCCGGCCAATCCGGGTCTCCGGCCAATCCCTGGATGGCCAGTCCGCATTATCAGGTCGCTGAAGCCGATTTCAATGCGCGGGCACCTCACCGTCCCTGGCTGCATGGACTGCAGGCGCAGGCTGCGCGTCGTCATCAACCTCATTGTTGACAGAGAGTTCCGCGCAGGCCTATCTTCGATGACGTATGGACAAACGGCACCCCATCTCGCCTTTACTCTTGCGTGCCAGCCCCGACCACGGGCCTCCCGGCACGCCCGGTTATTGCGCAAGGAATCGCACCATGCCGGCAAAAACCGGTGTCTCCGCCATCCAGGATCCCTGAGGGCGTACTTGCATCGAGGTAGCTCTTCGAGCTGCCCCCCTTTGTCCTGATCAACCCCGTCGAAATCGCCCTGCCTTCATCCGCTTGGGTCGCCACCAGGCTGGCCTTGCCCCGGGTTTGCGGGCAAGCGGGCAAGGTGCCGGGTTCATCCAGCAAGCAGTGCCATCGCCATCCATACCGTCGCCGAAGTTGGAAATTACATGTTTGTTTTGGACGTTTATACGGCTATTGACGCAACCATGATTTTCCACTAGCCTCGTGTTGTTGCAATGCAACAAACCTTCCTTCAGGGATATCCCATGCGCAAGAACTTTCCGACCCTCCGCCCGGCGTCGTTGGCCATCGCCGTCCTTCTCGCACTGGGAAGCGCTGCCGCCAGCGCGCAGGACAGCACCCAGTCGTCCACGGCGCCCTCTCCCAACAAGGCCAAGGAGCTGGGTGCGGTGATCGTTACCGGCACTCGCTCGAACAGCCGCACGGAAAGCAGCTCGCTCACTCCCATCGACGTGGTTTCGGCCAAGGTATTGCAGCAGACCGGCACCACCGACCTGCCCACCGCGCTCGCGCGCATCATCCCCTCGCTGAATTTCCCGCGCCCTGCAGCGGCCGACACGGCGGACACGCAGCGCCCGGCGCAGTTGCGCGGGCTGTCGCCGGATGAAGTGCTGGTGCTGGTGGATGGCAAGCGCTGGCATCAAGGCGCGATCCTGCTCAACAACGGCGTGATCGGTCGCGGGTCGCAACCGGTGGACCTCAATACAATTCCGCTGTCGGCGATCGACCATATCGAAGTGCTGCGTGATGGCGCCTCGGCACAGTACGGCTCCGATGCCATCGCCGGCGTCATCAACATCATCCTCAAGAAGGGCGCCAAGGGCGGCGACGTCGAAGTCTCCGGCGGCCAGTATTCCGCCGGCGATGGCCGGCAGTGGCAGGGTTCGGCCAACTTCGGCATCCCGTTGGCCGGCGACAAGGGCTGGTTGCGCGTCGCCGTGCAGAGCGGCAACGAGGATCACACCAATCGCGCCGGTCCGGACAACCGCGCCGGCTTCCCGCAACTGGGGGTGAACTTCCGCCAGGGCGACCCGGATGTGCGCGACAACAACCTGCTGCTCAATGCGCAATACGACCTGACACCCGATGTGCAGTTCTACGCGTTCGGCCACTACGGCCGCCGCCAGAGCACGTCGCCGGCGTTCTTCCGCTACGGCATCAATTCGCCCAAGCCGAACAACCCCCTGGTCGGCCAGGTCTATCCCGACGGTTTCCTGCCGCTGGAACACGCCGACTCCACCGACCAATCCCTCGTGGCGGGTCTGCGCGGCACGATCAGCGGTTGGCGCTGGGACCTGAGCGGCAACTTCGGGCACAACCGGGTCTCCTACGAAACGATAAACAGCCTCAACTACGCTTACCTGAACGATTTCGGGACCACACCGAGCGTGTTTCACGACGGCATCCTCAGCGCCAAGCAGGAAAGCGTCGATCTCGACATCGCCAAAGAAGTGTCCACCAGCTGGTTGCCGAATCCGCTCACGGTGGCGTTCGGCGCCCAGTACCTGCGTCAGACCTACGGCATCACGGCGGGCTCGCTGCCGTCCTGGTACGTCGGTGCGTCGGGAGTCTCCGGCGGTGCGCAGGGCTTTGCCGGCTGGCAGCCCGTCAATGCCGTCGACGCCTCACGTCAGGACGTGGCCGAATATATCGACCTGGAAACCAACCTCACCGACAAGTTTGCCGTGGCGGCAGCCGCGCGGCACGAGCACTACAACGACTTCGGCAATACCACCTCCGGCTCGTTGTCCGGCCGTTTCGATTTCACTGACAGCTTCGCCATCCGCGGCAGCGCTTCGACGGGTTTCCGCGCACCGGCGCTGGGCCAGGAATACTTTTCGCAGACCTCCTCGCTGTTTTTCGCCAACGGCAACTCGGCAGGCCTGCCCGCGGGCATCTACAACGCGGGCCTGGTGCCCGTGGGTAGTCCGATCGCGCAACTGCTCGGCTCCGAGCCGCTGCGACCGGAGAAATCGACGAACTTCACCCTGGGCACGGTCTGGAATCCCGGCAGCGCGCTGACCCTCAGCTTCGACGTTTACCAGATCAACATCCGCAACCGCGTCGCACTGTCTGGCGCAATTTCAACCACCGCGCCGAACGTGCTCAGCTATCTGGCCGACAACGGCATCACCAATCTGAATTTCCGCAGCATCGATTACTTCACCAACGCGGCCAACACGCGGACACGTGGCGTCGACCTGGTGGGCACCTATTTCGCGGACTTCGGCAATGCAGGGACGCTCGCCAGCACGCTGAGCGCCAATTACAACCAGAACACGGTGACCAGCGTCAAACCCAATCCGGAGGTCCTGAACAGCCTTGGTGTCAATTTCGCCCGCCTGAACCGACAGGACATCAAGGGCTACCTGGCCGATTCGAGCCCGCGCAGCAAGCTGATCCTCAGCGAACAGTACGACGTGGGGAACTGGGGCGTGACCGGCACGTTGACCCGCTACGGTCGTTACACCAGCTACGTCAGCAGCCTGGCCAACTACAACGCCGCCACGGGCGTGGTCGATCAGACGTTCACGCCGAAGTGGGTGCTTGATCTGGCGCTGAACTACCACCTGCAAAACTGGATGTTCACGCTGGGCGCGGACAACGCACTCGATACCTACCCCGACCGGAACATCGCCAACAACACCAACAATGGCACCCTGCAGTACTCGACCTTCTCGCCATTCGGCTACAACGGCGCCTATGTCTACGGCAAGGTACGCTACAGCTGGTAAACGCCCCGGCTCCAGTGGTTCGTCGTCTCCCGGCGTCCGCGAGCCCTGACCGAGATCACCCTATGCGCAATACACTCCTGGTGCTTGCCGCCATGGCCCTGTTGGCCATGGCGCCAGCCAGTTGGGCCGACCAACGCCATCCGGCCAGCAACGGCATCCCCAGCCAGGCGCTGGATGCCAGCGCCCCGGCCACCACGCGGGCGGCGCTGGCCAAGGCTCGACCGGTCACCGCCAGGCACGCGATGGTGGTCAGTGCGCAGCACCTGGCCACCGAAGCGGGCGTGAACATCCTCAAGCAGGGCGGCAATGCCGTGGATGCGGCGGTGGCGGTGGGTTACGCCCTGGCGGTGGTGCATCCGTGCTGCGGCAACATCGGTGGCGGCGGCTTCATGCTGGTGCACTTGGCCAGCGGCAAGAGCGTGTTCCTGGACTTCCGCGAGAAGGCGCCGCTGAAAGCCAGCGCCACCATGTACCAGGATGCCGACGGCAACGTGATCAAGGGCAAGAGCACCGGCACCTGGCTCGGTGTCGCCGTGCCCGGCACGGTGATGGGTCTGGATGCGGCGCTGAAGAAATACGGCACGATGCCGCTCGCCACGGTGATCGCACCGGCGATCAAGCTGGCGAGCGACGGTTTCGTGCTGCAGCAGGGTGACGTGAATATCCTCAACGAGCGCGCAACGGACTTCGCCAGGCACCCCAACGTCGCGGCGACCTTCCTCAATCATGGCAAGCCCTATGTGGCCGGTGAACGCCTGCGCCAGACCCAACTGGCGCAAACGCTCAAGCAGATCGAGCAAGACGGTGACACCGCGTTCTACCGCGGCGACATCGCGCGCGCGGTGGTCAAAGCCAGCCAGGCGAACGGCGGCATCCTTTCCATGCAGGACTTCGCCGACTACACGGTGCATTGGGACTCTCCGGTGCGCTGCGACTATCAGGGCTACACCATCGTCTCCGCGCCGCCGCCCAGCTCCGGCGGCACCACCATCTGCGAAATCCTGCAGATCATCGAGCCTTATCCGCTGGCAAAATGGGGCTACGGCTCGGTCAACAGCGTGCATTACCTGGTGGAAGCGGAGCGGCGCGCTTTTGCCGATCGCAACACCTATCTTGGCGACCCCGCCTTTGTGCACAACCCGATCGACCAGCTGCTGTCGCCCGAACACGCAACAAAACTGCGCGCCAGTATCGATCCGGACAAGGCCACGCCATCGTCCGCCATCAAGGGCAGCCTCGGACCGGCCGAGGGCAACAACACCACGCACTACTCGGTGGTGGACGCGCACGGCAATGCGGTGGCCGTCACCTACACCATCAACTACTTGTTCGGCGTGGGACAGATTGCCGGCGACACCGGATTCTTCCTCAACAACGAAATGGACGATTTCACCTCCAAGCCGGGCGTGCCGAACAGTTTTGGCCTGGTGCAGGGCAAGATCAACCAGATCGAGCCGGGCAAGCGCCCGCTGAGCTCGATGTCACCCACCATCGTGCTGCGCGACGGCAAGCTGACCATGGTCACCGGCAGCCCCGGCGGTTCCACCATCATCTCGACCACGCTGGAAAGCTTTCTCAACGTGACCGCGTTCGGCATGAACATGCAGCAGGCGGTGAATGCGCCGCGCCTGCACCATCAATGGTTGCCGGATGTGGTGCTGGTCGAGCCGGGCTTGCTCGCGCCCAAGGTGCAAACCCGGCTCGAAGCGATGGGCCACCATTTCAAGACCGTCAAGTCCTGGGGCGCCGCTGAAGCCATCCTGGTGAACCCGAAGACCGGCTTGCTGGAAGGTGCCAACGATCGCCGCCGGCCTGCCGGCCTGGCGGCGGGATACTGAGAGCTGTGAATAGTGCTTTTGCTTGAACTGATGCCATCCATGGCATCAGCCCTTCGGGCAGCGTTGCTGCTCAAGATGGCGATCCTGCCATCTTGTCTCCGCTTCGCAGGGGAAGGAAAAACTGGGCTCCACGCCAGCCCGTCGACTATTCACAAGCTCTGAGCTCCTGCAGCCCAATGGCAGGCCCCGCCAGTGACGGCTGTTGTGACAAGGCGTCGCTCATTCGAAGATCAGCTGACCACTCGCGGCGTCCACGCGAATGGTGTCACCTGACTGGAAGCGCCCTTCCAGGATCAGTTTCGCCAGCGGGTTTTCCAGTTGCTGCTGGATCGCACGCTTCAACGGCCGCGCACCGTACACCGGGTCGAAGCCGACGTTGCTCAGCAAAGCCAGCGCGTTGTCGCTGACTTCCAGCTTCAGCTGCCGCTCGGCCAGGCGCTTCTCCAGGTAGGCCAGCTGGATCTTTGCGATCGCGCGGATCTGGCTCTTGTCCAGCGGACGGAATACCACGATCTCGTCGAGCCGGTTGATGAACTCGGGCCGGAAATGCGCCTGCACCACACCCATCACCGACGCCTTCATCTGGGTGTACTGCTCCTCGGCCTCGCTGTCACTATCGGCCGCGTCCTGGATCATCTGTGAGCCCAGGTTCGAGGTCATCACGATCACCGTGTTGCGGAAATCGACGGTGCGGCCCTGGCCATCGGTCAAGCGGCCATCGTCGAGCACCTGCAGCAGGATGTTGAACACGTCTGGATGCGCCTTCTCCACCTCGTCCAGCAGGATCACGCTGTAGGGGCGTCGGCGCACGGCCTCGGTCAGGTAGCCGCCTTCCTCGTAACCCACGTAACCGGGAGGTGCGCCGACCAGGCGACTCACGGAATGCTTCTCCATGAACTCGCTCATGTCGATCCGCACCATTGCATCGGTGGTGTCGAACATGAACTCGGCCAGCGCCTTGCACAGCTCAGTCTTGCCCACGCCGGTAGGGCCCAGGAACAGGAACGATCCGCTGGGGCGGTTCGGATCGGACAACCCGGCGCGCGCACGACGGATCGCGTCAGCCACGGCATGCACGGCCTCGTCCTGGCCGACTACGCGCTTGTGCAGGTCGTCTTCCATGTGCAGCAGCTTCTCGCGCTCTCCCTCAAGCATCTTGCTGACCGGGATACCGGTCCAGCGCGCGACGAC
>DASRUB010000188.1:0-6439 GCA_035655635.1 Rhodanobacter sp.
CTTGACCTTGGTCTGCATGATGGTCTTGTCCAACGCCGCGCCGCCGGCCTTGCGATAGCTCGCCTCGATCTGCCTGGCGATGCCTTCCCATGCCGGGTTCGGCATGCTTACCCGAACGTCGGCGCGGCCCAGATCCTGCACCACCCGGTCGATACGGTGACGATTCCGGCGGCGCAGAATGCGGTGGCCACCTATACGGCGGCACGCATGAAAAACGCGCCGCACGAACAGGCGGCGAAGGACTTCATGGCCTTCATGCAGGGTCCGGCCGCACAGGCGGTGTATCGGAAGTACGGTTTCCAGAGCGCGCACTGAAGGAGAGTGTCATGCATCGCTGCCTGAGCCTGTTCATCGTGTTTGGCGCATTCGCCCTGCCACTGACGGCACATGCCACCGATGCGGCGACGATCACCCGCCAGGGCAACGGCAAGGGTGCGGCGCCGTGCATCGCCTGCCACGGCGTCGACGGTGCGGTTCAGACGGCGGCCGGCAACCCGCGCCTCGCCGGCCTCGATGCGGCCTACCTGCAAAAGCAGCTGGATGATTTCGCCAGCGGCGCGCGCGACAACGCGGTGATGAAGCCGACCGCCACCGCCCTCGGCGAAGACGAGCGACAGGCGCTGGCGCTTTACTACAGCAAACTGCCGCTGCCGCCGGCCCTCGCCAAGCCGACCACGCCAATGCCGGCGATCGACGGTGTCGGCGCCGTGCTGGCCACGCGCGGCGACTGGGGCCGGGACATACCCGGCTGCGTGCAGTGCCATGCTCCCGGGGGCGTCGGCGTGGGTGCGCACTTCCCGCCGTTGGCCGGCCAGCCGGCGGCGTATATCGAGGCACAGTTGAAGGCGTGGCAGAACGGCGCCCGGCACAATGACCCGTTGCAATTGATGCAGCATCTGTCCAGGGCGCTCAGTGCGCAGGAGATCGATGCGGTGGCCAGCTGGTTTGCCGCGCAACCCTTGCCCGCCGCCGGAGCCACGCCATGAGTCCTCGTGCGATCCGGTTTCCGGCCATGTTGGCCCTAGTGCTGCTCGCCGCCTGCACGTCCAAGCCGCCCACCAAGTCGGCGGCCCGGAAGACGCCCGCGGTCGCGACGACAACCCGTTCTGCGGCGGCCCGTCCTGCGGTCGCCGCCAAACCGACCGCGCTGGTGTTTGTCCCACCGCCCGAATCCGCGATTCCCGCCGGCCCGCTCGGCGACGTGATCCGCCAGGGCCGCGCCATCTTCACCGATACCCCGGCCCATGCAAAAGCGTATGTCGGCAACGGACTGAGCTGCAGCAACTGCCATCTCGATGCCGGCCGGCTGGCAAATTCCGCACCGCTGTGGGGCGCTTATGGCATGTATCCGCAGTACCGCAAGAAGAACGGCCAGGTGAACACCTTCGGTGAAAGGCTGCAGGGCTGTTTCGAGTTCAGCATGAACGGCAAGGCGCCGCCACTGGACAGTGCCGAGATGGTGGCGCTGCAAACCTATGCGTGGTGGCTGAGCAAGGGCGCACCGGTGGGTGTCGAGCTGAAAGGCGCCGGCTATCCCAAGCGCGGGTTCAAGCCGCCGCAAGCGCCGGATTACACACGTGGTGAAACGGTATTCAAGAAGAACTGCGCGCTATGCCACGGCGACGATGGCCAGGGCCAGCAGGTTGCGGGACGCAACGTGTTCCCACCACTGTGGGGTCCGCAGTCGTTCAACTGGGGCGCTGGCATGCACCAACTCGACAACGCCGCCGCCTTCATCAAGGCCAACATGCCATTCAGTCGTGGCGACACGCTGAGCGACCAGGACGCGTGGGACGTGGCGATGTACATGGACGCGCACGAGCGTCCGCAGGACCCGCGCTTCAACGGCAGCGTGAGCGAGACGCGCAAGAAGTACCATGACACGCCGATGTCGCTGTACGGTACCGAGGTCAACGGTCATCTGCTTGGAGCGCCGACCAGCGGGCACTGAGAGGTTGTGAACTTTCAACCTCTCGGCCGGCCAAGGATGGCCGGTCGCGAATCGAGCACGCAAGTGCTTGATTCGCGTGAGCGAGTACGGGCCTGTACCGGACTCGCGATAGAAGAAAACCACAGGAAGTGGTTTTTTTCACAAGCACTGGATTCGCGGCAGTTGCCGCAGGCGGGATTGGCGGATACTTCGGGGCGTGCTTCAGCAGGAATCAACCGCCAGCGCGCAGATCGCCGACGGAACAACAAACCAGTCAACAGGGGTATCCCATGAAGATTCGGGCGACGATGCTGGTCGCGTGCGCGGCCGTGCTGTTGAATATGCCGGCCCTGGCGTCGCCCCCACTGGCCGACCTGGATGCCTATGTTGGCCGGACCATGCAGCAATGGCAGGTGCCCGGCATGGCGGTGGCCGTGGTCAAGGATGGCCAGGTGGTGCTGGCCCGGGGCTATGGCGTGCGTGAGCTGGGCAAGCCGGGCAAGGTGGATGCCGACACCCTGTTCGACATCGGCTCGAACACCAAGTCGTTTACCGCCGCGGCGCTGGGCACGCTGGTTTCCGCGGGCAAGCTCGGCTGGGACGCACATGTCGCCGATCACATCAGTGACTTCCACCTGCGCAGCCCCTACGTCACCCAGGAACTCACCCTGCGCGACCTGCTGAGCCATCGCAGCGGCTATTGCGATCCGGGCATGTGGTACACCTCCGACGCCAGCGACGTGATCGCTCGCATGCGCTACCAGAAACCGGACTACGCGTTCCGCGCGCGCTTTTGCTACAACAACATCATGTACCTCACCGCCGCGCGCTTCATCCCGGCGCTGACCGGGCAAAGCTGGGACCACTACGTGGCCGAGCATCTGTTCAAGCCGCTGGCGATGACCCGAACCGTCACCACCGACGCCGAAGTTTCCGCTTCGTCGGATGTCGCCGTGCCGCACGGCATGGTCGATGGCAAGCTGGCGGTGATCCGGCGCTACTGGGCACACAACATGGACCTCATGTCGCCGGTCGGTGGCATCAACTCCAGCGCCAACGACATGAGCCATTGGCTGTTGATGCTGCTTGCCGACGGCAGTTACGACGGCAAGGCGGTACTCGACAAGGCGATCGTCACCGCCATGGAGACTCCGCAAATCCCGGTGCCGACCGATTCCGGGGTCGGCCGGGAAATAAAGGCGTGGATGCCCGGCGGCGATTTCTACAGCTACGGCCTCGGCCTGTTGATGAACGAATACGCCGGGCACAAGCTGGTCTGGCACGCGGGCGATATCGACGGCATGGCTTCGGCGATGGTGATGGTGCCGGATCAGCGCCTGGGCATCGTGGTGATGACCAACATGACCGAGAGCGGTTCGCGCTTCGGCGTGGTGATGCACATCCTGCAGCAATACCTGCAGCAACCCGCGGACGATATCGGCGCGACGCTGTTCGCGCAGACGCAGAAGGATGAAGCCAGCGCCAAGGCCGCAGCAAGCAAATTGACGGCGACCCGCAAGCCGAACTCCCGGCCACCGCTGCCGCTGGCCGATTACACCGGCAAGTACACCGACCATTACAACGGCCCTGCCAGCGTGACGTTGGAAAAGGACCACCTGGTGTTGCGCCTGGGCAACCCCGACTTCGTTGGCGACCTGCAGCACTGGCATGACGACACCTTCCGCGTGAGCTGGCGCTATCGCTATTACGGCGACAGCTACGTCACCTTCGGACAGGATCTTGCAGGGGTGCCAGACAAGCTCTCCCTGCCGCAAATGGATCAGCATTTCGAGCGCATGAAACCATCGCAGGAGACCGCCAAATGAAAACGCTTTTGTGCTCGTTCGCCCTGTTCTTCAGCGCCGGCGTATTTGCCGCGACGGCGCAGGACAGCTTCAGCATGGCGCAGGTCACCAACGTGCCGTATCCCTCCGGGCTCGTCGCCGCGAAGCACGGCAATCGCATCGCCTGGGTGCTCGACAAGCAGGGGGTGCGCAACATCTGGATGGCCGAGGGACCGGCTTTCACGCCGCGTCAGATGACGAGCTACACCGAGGACGACGGCCAGGAACTGAGCCAGCTCACGTTCTCGCCCGACGGCAGCTATCTGGTCTACGTGCGCGGCGGCGATCACGATGCCAACTGGCCAGCCAAGGGCAATCTGGCACCCGACCCGAGCTCCACGCCGGTCGAGCCCAACGTGGCGATCTGGTCGATCGCGCTGGACAGCGGCAAGCTGGTGAAGGTCGCCGATGGTGACGAACCGGCCGTTTCCAGCACGCACCGGCTCGCCTTCATCAGCAAGCACCAGATCTGGAGCGCCGCACTCGATGGCAAGGGCAAGCCGGAACAACTGGTGTTCGATCGTGGCGAGGACGGCTCCCCGCGCTGGTCGCCCGATGGCAGCCGACTGGCGTTCGTGTCCGCGCGCGATGATCACGCCTTCATCGGCGTGTTCCGCGGCAAGGATCAGCCGATCGTCTACCTGGCACCGAACACCAGCCTGGATGGCTCGCCGCACTGGTCGCCGGATGGAACGCGCATCGCCTTTGCGCGCCAGCCAGGCCGGGGCGGAGCTCCCCAACCGTTTCTCCAGCTGACGCCGCGGCCGTGGTCGATCTGGGTCGCCGATGCAGCCACCGGTGCAGGTCAGGTCGTGTGGCGCAGTCCGGAACGGCTCAATGGCTCGTATCCCGACACCGAAGGCACCGACAACCTGCACTGGGCCGCCGGCGATCGTCTGGTGTTTCTCGGCGACATGGACGGTTGGCCGCATCTGTACTCGGTGCCGGCCAGCGGCGGTGAAGCCTTGTTGCTGACCCCCGGCAAGTTCATGGCCGAGTTCGTCAGCCTGAGCCCGGACCGTCGCTACCTGGTCTACAACGCCAATACCGGGTCGACCCCGGGCGACGATGATCGCCGACACCTGTACCGCGTGCCGGTCGACGCGGCACGGCCGCAGGCGCTGACCTCGGGCGCAACGATCGAATGGCTGCCGGTGGTTACCGGCGACGGCAAGCACCTCGCCTTCCTGCAGTCCGGCGCCAGGCGTCCGCCACTGGTCGTGGTGGCGTCGACCCACGGTGGCGACGCGCATGCGCTCAACGCCGACCAGATCCCCAGGGACTTCCCGACCGACCAGCTCGTCGTGCCGCAGCCGGTGACGTTCAAGGCGGCGGACGGCTGGACGATCCATGGCCAGTTGTTCCAGGGCAAGCACGGCACGGCCAGGCGGCCGGCGATCATCTTCGTGCACGGTGGCCCGCCGCGGCAGATGTTCCTCGGCTGGCACAACTGGAGCTATTACGGCAATGCCTACGCGGTGAACCAGTACCTGGCCAACCACGGCTTCGTGGTGCTCTCGGTCAACTACCGTCTCGGCATCGGCTACGGCCACGCCTTCCACTACCCGGAGCACGCGGGACCGAGCGGCGCGTCCGAATACCAGGACGTGGTGGCCGGCGCGAAATATCTGCAGGGTCTGAAAACTGTCGACCCGACGCGCATCGGTATCTGGGGCGGTTCCTACGGCGGTTATCTCACGGCGCTGGCGCTGGCCCGCAATTCGGACATCTTCAAGGCCGGCGTGGACCTGCATGGCGTGCACGACTGGTCGGCCCTGTTTGACGACTTCAACGGCAAGGCGAAGGCGCGCTACCAGCAGGGCGACCGCAAGCAGGCGATGAAGGTCGCCTGGGAATCCTCCCCCGACGCCGAGATCGCCAAATGGACCTCGCCGGTACTGGTGGTGCAGGGCGATGACGACCGCAATGTCCCGTTCGACCAGATGGTCGACCTGGTGCAGCGCCTGGACAAACAAAAGGTGCCGTACCAGCAACTGGTCATCCCCAACGAGATCCACGACTTCCTGCGCCATGCCAGCTGGCTGCGGGTGGATGAAGCGACGGCGCACTTCTTCACCGAGCAGTTGAACCCGGCGCAGTGAGCCGGCCATGAACCGTGCACCCGTCGCCGCTGGCCGGTCGACCTCCGTGCCGGCCGCCACCCACTGATCATCACCACCGGAGAAACCCGTCATGCAAGCTCCCGCCGTGCAGGCGTTCTTCCACGAGACCAGCAACACCTTCAGCTACGTGGCGTGGGATCCGGCCACGCTGAAGGCGGCGGTACTCGATGCCGTGCTCGATTACGAGGCAGCGTCCGGGCGCACCCGCCACGAGGCGGCCGACCAGATCATCGCGTTCGTGCAGGCACGCCAGCTTGCGGTGGAGTGGGTGATCGACACCCATGTGCACGCGGATCATCTGTCGGCGGCGCCCCATGTGCAGGCCCGCCTGGGCGGCAAGCTGGCGATCGGCGAACATATCCGCGCGGTGCAGGAAACCTTTGGCACGCTGTTCAACCCAGGCAGCGGGTTCACCCGCGACGGCAGCCAGTTCGATCACCTGTTCCGTGACGGCGAACGCTACATGCTGGGCAGCATCGAGGCGACCGCGATCCACACGCCGGGACATACGCCGGCCTGCATGACGCACGTGATCGGCGACG
>DASRUB010000189.1:0-2655 GCA_035655635.1 Rhodanobacter sp.
CTCGATGCGCACACTCGCTGCGGTCATGGACCAGCTCCCTTGAGTAGCGGGCTCCCCGCCCGAACGACGAAAGCTAGCATGCGGCGATGGACGGGCCAAGGTGACCCATGGCGGTTGTCCATCGATCGGCAAGTCGTGGAGTGCCGCCTTTCGCGGAAACCCTGGCAGCCATGCCCCCTGAGCATCACGACGGCTCAGCCCGGTTTGTCGCGACCAAAGTGTGGCAGGTTCCAGTGCAGCCGCAGCGACAGGAAGCGCAGCCCGAAGCACACCAGGATCGGCAGCCAGGTCGCCCACACTGGCGGCCAGTGGAGGTACTCGCCCAGCACCGCCAGCGCCGCGCCCACCAGTGCCGCCGAGGCGTAGATCTCCTTCTCCAGCACGATAGACACACGCGCCAGCAACACGTCGCGCGCCATGCCGCCACCGATCGCCGTGACGATGCCGAGCAGGATCGCCACCTCGGCGTTGTGGCCGAACAGCAGCGCCTTGTGCGCGCCGTACACCGAAAACAGACCCAGCCCCATCGCATCGAACAGCCGCACCGGATAGGTCAGCCGTTCCACCCACGGGTACGCCAGGATGATGAGCAAGGCGGCAATCACCGCCGTGGCCAGGTAACGCCACTCCGACAATCCCGCCGGCGGAATCGCGCCGATGCACAGGTCGCGCGCGATACCCCCGCCACAGGCCGTGATGTACGCGATCGCCAGAATCCCGAACAGATCCAGGTTGCAACGCCGCGCCGCGGTCGCGCCGCTGATCGCGAACGCGAACGTGCCGGCCAGATCGACCAGGTTGAACAACAGCTGCTCATTCATGCTGTCGGCTCACTTGCGGGCATGCCGGCGACGCGGCGGATACCCGCTATTGAACCAGCTTCAGGAGAGCTTGCGCGAGATCGCGAAGAACGCCAGGTTGCCCAGACCGGTCGCCAGCGCCAGCACGGCGATCAAACCGGGGGTGACTTCCTGCCAGCCAAACCACTGGATCAGGCCAAAGCCGACGCCCAGCGCCAGCAGCACGATGCCCCAGCGCAGGGACGAATGGCGCCGACGCAGCTCCTCGTCGCGCAGCACCGAATTGACCAGCTCCTCCGATCCCCCGCTGGCGACCATCTGCCGGCGCACCCGCGCATCCACCACGACCTTGATGGCGTAGGCGATGCAGATGAACAACGAAATCGGAATCATGATGGCGAAATCCATGGAACTCTCCTGGCAATGGGTTGGGGAAGGGTTTGACGTACATGACCTTGGATACAGGCATCGGCAGGACGGTTGCAGCAAACTGCCTGCAACCGTTCCCCGCCTGCGCGTATCCCTTGCCCCATGGATGACATCCGCAGCAGTCCCGACCAGGCGCTGGTCGACGCCGTGCTGGCCAACCGGCCGGGCGCGTTCGAACGACTGGTGCGCGAGTACCAGGGGCTGTGTTGGCACATCATCCAGCGCATGGTGCGCAATCCCGAAGACGCGCGCGAACTGTGCCAGGACACCTTCCTGCGCGTGCACCAATGCCTGCATCAATACCGCTACGAAAGCGCGCTGAAATCCTGGATCGGCCGGATTGCCTTCACCATCGCGCTGCGCCACCTGCAGCACAAACGGATCCCGTTACTTGACCCCGGCAGCGACCACGACGGCTTCGACCTGGTCGAAAACATCGGCGACGGCTTCGACCTGGAAGCGGCCTGCATGGATGAGGAAACAGCGCGGCACCTGCACGCGGCGATCGAGGCCTTGCCGCCCTTGCAGCGCACCTTGCTGACTTTGTACTACCTTGAAGAAACCTCGATCCCGGAGATCGCCCGGATTACCGGGCTGGCCACCGGCACGATCAAGAGCCATCTGTTCCGCTCGCGCCTGCGCCTGCGCGACACGCTCGAAACACGGACAGGAGTTGCCGCATGATTCCGCACGACGAAGACCACATCCCCGTATTCGATGACGACGCACGGGAGCGCGAGTGGCTGGCGCAGGAAACCGCCATGCGACGCGAGCAGCTGCAACTGGATCCCGCCAGCGACGACGCGCGCAGCCGGCGCTATCGCCTGATCGCGCGCCGCCTGCGCCAACCGCTGCCGGGAACGCTGCCGGCGGATTTCGCGCGACAGCTGGCCATGCGGGTCGGCGCCACGCCGGCGGCGTCAGCGGCGTCCGGTGCCTCGTTCGAATTCAGGCTGATGCTGGCGCTGGCCGCCGTGCTGGGCGTCGCCTCCGCCGTCGTCATCGTGATCTACGGCAACGCGTGGCTGCCCTCGTTTGTCGAACTGCTGCCCGATCCGCAGGCACCGGCCACGCGCTGGCTGCTTGCATTGGCCGGCTGCCTCGGTGTTTCCTGGCTGCTGGGGCTATGGCAGCGTCGCGCGCATCCGCAGCACGACTGAGCCGCTACCAGTCGATCACCGCATCCAGCCCGCGGTGCAGTCCGACCAAGCCGGGCACCTTGCGGATCGCCAGCAGCGCACCGTCCACGTAAGGTTTGGCGCTGCTGCCGGCGTTGTGGCGCAAACTCAGCGTCTGGTCCGGCATGCCGAAGATTGTTTCGACCCCAATCACGAAACCCGGCAGACGCAGCGCATGCACCTGGCTGCCGGCCAGCGTGCCGCCGCGGGTCTCGCGCAGGCCGATGGTCTGCTCCAGCGGCACCTCC
>DASRUB010000190.1:0-3111 GCA_035655635.1 Rhodanobacter sp.
CACCGAGGTGGACAGCGTGGGATTGTCACGCACGAAGATATCCAGCGAATCACCGGGACCGATGATGTAGTGCTCCTCCGGCGGTGGGACCTTTGCGACCGACTCGGTCACGGGCGCCGTGCGGCAACCGCCAAGCAGCAGTAAACCAATGACCATCAACAACCAGAATACGCGGCCTTGCGATAGCGGTTTCACGTGTTTTTCTCCTCGATTTCAGCGGGCACCGCGTCCGAACAACACCACTTCCACGGTTTGCACCAGGATGGTCAGATCAAACACCAGGTTGTGGTTTTTCACATAGAACAGGTCGAACTTCAGCTTTTCCTCGGCGTCCTGCAGCGACGAACCGTAGGTGTAGCGCAGTTGGGCCCAGCCGGTCAGCCCGGGCTTCACGCAATGGCGCAACCGATAATACCGAATGCGATGGTTGAAGTCGTCGACGAACTCCGGCCGCTCCGGGCGCGGACCGATGATGCTCATGTCGCCGCGCAGCACGTTCCAGAGCTGCGGCAGTTCATCGAACCGGATCTTGCGGATGAGTCGTCCGACCCTGGTCACCCGGTTGTCATCCTTGCTGGCCCAGCGTGCCACGCCGTCGCCTTCGGCGTCGGTGCCCATGCTGCGGAACTTGATCACCTCGAACGGCTTGTCATTCTCGCCAACCCGCACCTGTCGGTACAGGATCGGCGCGCCGCGGCCCGACTCGAGCCGAATCGCCAGGGCGGTCAACAGCATCAGCGGCCATGCCAGCAGCAACACCAGCAACGCGACCGTCACATCGAAGGAGCGCTTGATCGCGCGCCGCACCGGCGAGACGTTGAAGCCATCAGAGAACACCAGCCACGACGGGTTGGTGAGATCCATCTTGATCTTGCCGGCCTCGCGCTCGAAGAACTCGGAAAGCTCGGTCACCGCGATGCCGCATCGTTTGCACTCCAACAGCCCATCCACAGGCAAGGTACCTCGGCGGTCGTCCGGTCCCACCACGACTTCGTCCACACCAAGCCGGGTCGCCCATTCGCACAGGGAGCCAGCAGGATTCAGCAGCAAAGTTGCCGGTATGGCCACCGGATCGTTGCCGACGGGCACGTAACCCAACACCTTGAAACCGCGCTGATCGGTCTTGCGGCGCATCTCATGGATCACCTCGGCGGCACGCTCGCCAGCACCGAGCATCACTACGCGGCGCTTGAACAGGTCGGCGTCCACGAAACTCAGGAACACCAACCGCCACGACACCACGACGCAATAGCCGAAGATCAGGGCAATGCCGAGAACGCCACGACCCAGGTAGGCCGCGGGAGCCGCGTAATACAGCACGGTCAGCGCGATACCGCCAAGCACAAAGGCCGCCCCCTGGCGACTGATCCGCCCCACCCAACTGGCCCGCAGGTGAATATCGTACAAACCAAGCGCTGCCATGGAGAGGATCAGCACGATCGCGACCAGCGGGGCGCGCCAATGCAGGGTATGACCGAACATCGACTGGGTGCCGGCGTCACCCCAGTAACGCAATACCACCGAGACATAGACACTCGCCATCAGCAGTACGAACTCAGCCAGCGCGAGCAGAAGCTGCCAGCGCAGTGCCCTTTGTCGGAATAGTCGAAACATGTTTGCGACCCCGCCCTGATCACTGTTACCGCCTACCCAATGGATCGGGCGGCGGACTCCCCTTATACCACAATCATGTCATCTTCAACGCTTTTCGCCGGCCGTCGGTGCCCCAGGAAATGCACGCGAATCCGGCAGTTGCGCCGCAATCCTCGCAGTCTTCCTGTCGTTATCGGCCTGCCTGGCGAGATCTTTAGCGCCCCCTTTGGCGTGGATGTTGCTTGACATTCGATGAACCGCTCCGGTTCCGTCATCGAGAAGGCAGCCATGGAAGAAGTCATCGATCGCACCCCGGCCACCAGCTCGCCGAAAGAGTTGGCGATTCATTTCCTGTTGCGCCATGCCGAATGCCGCAAGGCGCTGACGGGCCTGACCGTCGAAGATCGCCTGCACCAGGCACTGGCGCGCTTCCGGTCGGAGGCTTCTTTCGCGCCGCCCGTGGCGGCCAGCTCCGCTCTGTCAAGGGAGTGCCTGTCCTGCGACGACGACCTGGCTACCGGGGTGACCGAAGACGACAGTTGCGCGGCCCGCTATTCCAGGGCGTATGCCGCCGCGCGTCACAATCTGGCGCGCGAGCCGCTGCCGCGGGTGGTCCAGGTCGGCTGAACCCGACACAGGCGCCGGCGTCGGAGAACATGCGAAAATGACGGGGTCAGGCCACCAAGCGATCGAAGATGACTACCCCGAAATACGATTTCCGCCAGTTCCAGGAAGAGCTGGCCCGACTCGAACGCAAGGTCGAAGCGGAGAAACCGGCCAAACCGGTCAAGCCGCCGGGCAAGAAGGCTGCCGCCATGGAACGCATGGCCCGGGCGCGCGAGGAATTCCTGGTGCTGCGACAACGCCATGATCTGAGCGTGGCCGACGTGGTCGCCTTTTTCCCCGAGGAAGAAGGCATTGCTTATCTGCAGAACTTGATCGCCGCCGCGGGGGCGAAATCTCCGCGCAAACGCAAGGCTTGAGCTGGCCTCACTCCTGGCTGCGCGCGGCCTCGGACTGGACACGCCGGCTTTCCAGCCAGGCCAGCAACCTCAGCTGCGCCGGTTGCGGTGTGTCCAGCGTTTCCAGCGCACATCGGAGCGCAGCCAGATCCTCGACCGTATCGACATCGGTCAGCCGCCCCACCGCGGCTACCGCACCGTGCGGCACCAATTGCTTCCTTAGTGCCGATGCGGTCTGCGTCTGCGAATAACGCACACGCGTCCAGACCTCGCGAGGAACCGCAGCGCGGCCGCCGAACAACCAGAAGCCACCATCGCTGGCGTCGCCGATCACGAACGGGATACGTGGGTCGTCCAGCATGCTGAGCGCGTGCTGCAGCGATGCGACGGTCAACTGCGGGGCATCGGCGCCGATCAGCAATGCGCAACCATGGCGCGTCTGCAGCCGGGCGTACACCTTGTGCAGGCGCTCACCCAGATCGCCCTGCCCCTGATGCAATGACGCAAAGCCCGGCCATGCGGCCACGGCGGCCGGACCGGCTTCGGCAATCGCCCA
>DASRUB010000191.1:0-4406 GCA_035655635.1 Rhodanobacter sp.
GCTAGCGCGACACGATCAGCGCGAACCATTCCCAGCCGTGCACGCGCTCGCACACCAGCTTGGTGCAAGTCAGCATCGGCACCGCCAGCAGCGCGCCCGGAATGCCCCATAGCCAGCCCCATACCAGCAGCCACAGCAGGATGGCGATCGGGCTCAGGCGCATGCTGCGTCCCTGGATCAACGGGGTGATCAGGTTGCCTTCGATGATGGTGATGCCGGCGAAGGTCAGCGCGGGCAGGAATACGTTCAAATCCGCGTCTTTCGCGTACAGCATCGACACGAACGCCAGCACGCCGGTGGTGAAGATGGCGCCTACATAGGGAATGAAGTTGGCGAACATCGCGACCGCGCCCCACAGCATCGCGTCCGGCACCTTGTACATCCACAGCATGCCGGCGGTGATCGCGCCGAGGCTGGCGTTGATCAGCAGGGCGGTCAGAAGGTAGCGCGATACTTCTGCCTGGAAACTGCGAACGATGCTCACCGCGTGTCGCTTGTAGGCAAAGCTGGGGGTGAGTTCGACCAGTCGTCGCAACATGGTGTCGCCGTAGATCAGGAAGAAAAACACCAGCAGCAACACACTGAGCACCGCGGCCAACACCGTGGGCGCGGTGGATACGATGTCCCAGGCACTGATTGACAGCGTGGACGGCCCCGGCTTCACCGCCTGCGAGCTGCCCGTCACCAGGCTCTGGGTAGCCCGGTTCGCGGCTTCGAGCGGCTTCGTCACGCTGCGCAACTTGGGCACGAAACTGCGAATGGCCGCGGGCGCGCCATGAAACCAGCCCAGTGCCGGCTGGGCCAACGCACCGATACCGGAGCCGATGCCCACCACCAGCCCGACCACCAACACGAGAGCAGTGAGCCAGCGCGGCAGATGCCAGCGTGCGCCGGCGGCGACGAGCGGATTCAGCGCCAGTCCGATGAACGCGGCCAGCACCAGCGGGATCAGCAGCGCCCGGGTCAGCGTGACGGTATACAACAAGGCCAACAGCAGCATCCCGTTCAACAGAATGCGAATGGCACGCAGGTGACGCCGCGTGCCGCGTGCGCTGTGCAGCCGTCGCGCCAGCGGCCGCGGCAGGTCCTCGACCAGCAACGGATCGGCCGGATGCCGCGCCAGCAAGGCAGCCACCGTCACGTCGTGGATGCTGTCTTCCGGTGCGGGGGGCCGTGAGTCCGGCTCGGTCATGACGCTGGGTCGTCAGGGGTTTCCGGGGTCGTGGTGTCGGCAACAGTGCGGTGCGCCGCCATACCCAGCGCGGCCAGCTCAGCCAGCCATTGCGAGCCTTGCGTCATGACGGCCGCGATGCCGCCGCTGAGCAAGGATGTCATGCCTGGCACGCGCGACAGACGTACGTCGACACTTCCCAACGCGAAGCCCGTGCCCGCGGCGATGCCCACCGCGGCCAACGGATAGGCGCGCCCGCGCGCGATCAGCGCGCTGGCGGGCTCGCCCACTTGCCTGCGAACTGTCGCCATGCGCGCTTGCGCCATACGCACCCTGGCCAAGTGTTTGAGTACGCTCATTCCCGAACCTCGCTGCCGCGATTGTCACTAGCCGACCGCTCCGCGGAGGTCCCGTCCGCCATCTCGGTTTTCACCTTTCGCGCGCTGTCATGCATCATCGCACTCCACTCGGCGCGCGTCGCGGGCAGGCTCATCCAGTGCATGCAGCGCCGGAACAACACGATCGCGGCGACCAGGAACAGCAACTCCAGCAACGCCAGCACCAGCAAGGCCCACACCCAGGAACCGAGCCATTTCACCAGCAACACGCCGAGCAGGCCCAGCGTGGTGAGCCCGAAGCCGACCCCGGCGACGGTAGCAACCAGCCCTGCCACGAATAGCCAGGAGATGGCGCTGCGGGCCAGACCCAGTTCCGCCGCCAGCAGCTCGAACTGCGCTCCGAACAGGCGTTTGACGGCGCGGCCCAACTGGCTGATTTCATGCAACAGGCCAGACGGCGGCGGCGCCGGATCCGGCGCCGCCGCGGGGGTGGATTCACCCTCGTTGTGCATGGGGTACCCCCTGCCCGAGTGACTCAACGCCGAAGAATACGACCAAGCAACCAGCCGGCGCCCAATGCGATGGCGACCGACTGCACGGGCTTCTCGCGCACGTAGTCACGCGCCTGTTCCAGCCATTCGTCGGCACGCTCGCGGGTTTGCTCATACGCCGCACGGCTGCGCTCGCTGACCTCGGCCGCCTTGTCCACGGCCTTGTGTGCCGCCCCGGCCGTCTTGTCGGTGGCATGGTGCAAACCTTCCTCGACACTGTCCGCCGCACGGCCCACCTTTTCCTTGGTGCTGGCGACCGCGCTCGAGGTGGCCTGTTTGACGCGTTCGGCGCGCTCGTCGATACGACTGTCGGCGCCGGTTTCTGTGGTGGGGACTTGGTTGGTCATTACTTGCTCCGGAAAGGGACTTTCTTGGTCAAAAAGTGGTGCTTGATACCTATCTGGCGCGACGGAAGAACGCGATGATGGCCAGAATCAGGAAGATGACGAACAGGATCTTGGCGATGCCGGCAGCGGCGCCAGCGATGCCGCCAAATCCGAGAACGGCGGCGATGATCGCGATGACCAGAAAAACCAGGGCGTAGTGAAGCATGGAGGCATCCTCTTGGGGGGAATGAGCCGCTCCGGCGGCCGTCGTGTAACGTCATTCACCCACATCAAGTGCCACGCGGATGTGAAGAATCGCGCTGCCGCCGTGCATGCCAGGCCCACGTTCGGTTACCCGGCGACCGCGGGATTCAGGCTGTACGTGCCCACGAGCTCGGCCTCGGCCAATACGTGACCGGCCATCGCGACCCGCAACTGATCGCGCGAAAAGCCCTTGACCAACGGCAGCCTGGCCACATCGAGCGCATACAGCGTGAAGTGGTAGTGATGTGTCAACGCATCGTTCCACGGCGGGCACGGACCGTCGTAGCCGAGGTATTCGCCGCCCATGTCCTCATCCCCGCTGAACCAGCCGGTGAAATCGTTCACTCCCTGCACACTGCCGGGCGGGCCAAACGGCTCGCGCTTGCCGCGCGGGGTGACCTCGTCGCTGCAGGAGCCAGCAGCCAGTTCGCCGCACTCGGCCGGGATGTTCGCCATCAGCCAGTGCACGAACTCCACCCGTGGCAGGTCCGCCGGCACGCTGCGGCCGGGTTTGTTCACGTCGTCGCCGCGACTGGGCACATCGGTGTCGATGCAGGTCAGCACGAACGAGCGGGTGACCGGCGGCGCGTTTTTCCATGCCAGGTGCGGACTGTGGTTGTCCGACAGCGCGAAGGGGTCGGCGCGCCTGCCGAAGGCGAACTCGGGCGGGATGGGGTGACCGTTCTCGAAATTGTCACTGTGCAATTGCATGGCATTTCCTCAAAAGCGGGAAAGAATTGACAACTGAAAACCGAAAACTGAAAACCGAAAACCGTTCGGCCGTGACCTAAGGCCGATACGTTACCCGGTAGATCGCACCCGCCAGATCATCACTGACCAGCACGCTGCCATCGGGCATCGGCTGCACGTCGACCGGACGGCCCCAGGCGCTTTGGTTCTGCTGGAAGCCGGTGATCAGCGGCTCGTAGGACAGCACCTTGTTGCCTTTCAGGTGCACCGTCATCACCCGATAGCCGGACTTTTTCGTGCGGTTCCAGGAGCCGTGTTCAGCGACCAGGATCGCACCGCGATAGCTGGCTGGAAACTGTTTGCCCTGGTAGAAACGCATGCCCAGCGACGCCACGTGGGCACCCAGCTTCAGCACCGGCGCCACATACTGGCTGCACGGGTGTCCCTTGCCGAATTCCGGGTCGGCGACGTCACCCTGGTGGCAATACGGGTAGCCGAAGTTCTGGCCGGGGCGCGTGATTTCGTTCAGCTCGTCGCTGGGCATGTCGTCACCCAGCATGTCGCGGCCGTTGTCGGTGAACCAGAGCCGCCCGGTACCAGGTTGCCAGTCAAATCCGACCGAGTTGCGGATGCCAGTGGCCACGTCCTGCCAGTCGCTGCCATCCGGGTTCATGCGCATCAGCTTGGCGTAGCGCGGGCCGGGCTCGCAGATGTTGCACGGCGCGCCGATCGGCACGTACAGCTTGCCGTCGGGGCCGAACGCCAGGAAACGACCACCGTGATGGCCTTCGGTGGGCAGCTTGTCGTTGACCAGTTCGGGTTTTGGCGGCGCATCCAGGTGTTGCTCGATGTCACGCAGCACGAGGATCTTGCTGATCGCCGACACATACAGATCGCCATCGTGGAAGGCCACCCCGATCGGATTGCGCAAGCCACTGGCGACCACCCGCACCTGGTCGGCCACCCCGTCACCGTTGCTGTCGGTGAGTGCGTAGACCTTGCCGGCCCCACTCGAACCGACGAAGACCGTGCCGTGGGTGCCCAGCGCGATCTCCCGGGCATCCGG
>DASRUB010000192.1:0-3948 GCA_035655635.1 Rhodanobacter sp.
CGACGGTCCGTTCGTGGCGATCAACTGCGCCGCCATTCCCGAGCCCCTGCTCGAAGCCGAGTTGTTCGGCTACGAAAAAGGTGCCTACACGGGTGCCCACAAGCAGACCAGGGGCAAGATCGAACTGGCCACGGGCGGCAGCCTGTTGCTCGACGAGATCGGCGACATGCCGCTCGCGCTGCAGTCGAAGTTGCTGCGTTTCTTTCAAGAGCGCGTGGTGGAGCGCATCGGAGGGCGCGAGGTGATCCCGGTGGACGTGCGCGTGATCTGCGCCACCCATCAGGATCTGCACGCAATGATCCGCACCGGGCACTTCCGCGAGGATCTGTTCTACCGCGTCAGTGAAGTGAGCATCCTGCTGCCGCCGCTGCGCGACCGGACTGGCGACGCCGCGCTGCTGGCGCGGCATTTTCTCGAGCAGGCCGCCCGTCGCCACGGGAGCAAGATCCACGGCTTTACCGCCAAGGCGCTCAAGGCGATCGAGGCGTACCCCTGGCGAGGCAACGTGCGCGAGCTGGAGAACACGATCAATAGCGCGGTCATCATGGCTGATCGCAAGCAGATCGGCGTCGAGGAACTGCACCTCGGGGTGAACAGCGGCGGCGAAGTGCTGGACCTGCATGCGGTGCGGGCGGCGGCGGAAAAGCGGGCCATCGAGAGGGCCATGGGCCAGGCTGGCGGCAATCTCACGCGGGTGGCGGGCCTGCTCGGCATCAGCCGGCCAACCCTCTACGATCTACTTGACAAGTACGGTTTGAAAAAGACTGCCGACGCAGACTGAATCCGCACGGCGCAGGCTGGACCCAAACAGGCAAGACCCAAGGGATAATGATATGCGCTTAACCAAGCTGAACACCGGAGCCAACCGTCACTTTCTGACACTGCTTTGCGTCGGCCTGCTGCTCAGCGGCTGCGGCCTGGCGAAAGGGAAAGGCAACCTGGATACCGGCGCCAAATACCAGGCCAGCGGCCAGTATCGCGCCGCCTACATCGAGGCCAAGAAGGTCCTGCAGCACGACAGCAAGAACGGCAACGCCTGGCTGCTGCTCGGGCAGGCTTCGCTGATGCTCGGCGATTCGAACGACGCCTTGAGCGACCTGCAAAAAGCCAAGGCCAACGGCGTGCCGGAAGCGCGCTGGGCGGTGCCGATGGGGCGGACACTACTGGTAACGCAGCAATACGACGAGCTGCTCAAAACCGTGTCTGCCGGAAAGTCCTTCGAACCCAAGGTCAAGGCACGTGTAGAGGCATTGAGGGGCGATGCCTATCGCGAACTCAAGCAAAACGACCAGGCACAACAATCGTACAAGGCCGCACTGGCGCTGGACCCCGGGAGTCCGCAGGCGCTGGTCGGGCTGGCCAGGCAGGCCATCATCGCCAACGACCCGGCGTCGGCCGGTCAGTACCTGCAACAGGCGCTCGCCGCCTCGCCCAAAAATCCGCAGGCGTGGACTGCCAAGGGCGATCTGGCGTTCGGCAGCCGTGATTTTACCGGCGCCGAGTCGGACTACCAGAAAGTACTGGGCTTCAAGAACCCGGATTGGCTGCCGCAGGAACATTTTTACGCGCTGACCCGGCTGGCCAACGCACAGGTGGAACAGAGCGAGCTGGACAAGGCGCTGGCCAGCATCCAGACCCTGGAGAAAATGTCGCCGCAGCAGCCGTATCCCCACTATCTGCACGCCGTGGTGCTGTACAAACAGGGCCATTTCGACGACGCGACTACGCAGCTCCAGCAGGTGCTCAAGGCGGCACCCGACAATCCGCAGGCGCAGATGTTGATGGGCGCGGTCAACTACGCGCAGGGCAATTACGGCCAGGCGGAAATGTACCTCAGCAACGTCATGGGCAAGGAGCCGAAGAATGTCGAAACACGCAGGTTGCTGGCGCTGACGTTCTACCGCGAAGGGCGCTCGCGCCAGGCGCTGGACATGCTGCGTTCGGCCGTGCCGGGAACTCCGTCCGATACCGAGCTGTTGGCGCTGTTGCAGCGAGCCGCCGCCGACGGTAGCGGCACGCCGGGGGCAGTGGCTTCGGCAACCAGTGGCGGCAAAGCGCAGCCGGGGGCCGCGGCAACGGGCGCAGCCAATCCGTCCGACGCCCAGTTTGCGCAGGCCGGCAAGGCGCTCACCAGTGGGAACGCTACCGACGCCATTCGCCTGCTGCAGCAGATTCCCGCGGGCGATGCCGCCACCGAGGCGCGACGCGCGTCGTTGCTCGCCATGGCCTACGTTCGTGAGAAGCGCCCGGACGAAGCGGTCAAGACGGCAGCCGCATACGCCGAAAAAAATCCGCAAAACAGCGCCGCGCACCTGCTGTACGGGACCACGCTGGTCGCCGCTGGCAAGCGCGCAGAAGCACGCGCGCAATATTCCGAGGCACACAAGCTGGATCCGAAGAACATCCAGGTGCTGTTGAGCCTCGGCAGCCTGGATTCACTTGACGGCCACTACAAGGACGCTGCCGGCCGCTACGAAACGATATTGAAACAGGACCCGAAAAACGCCGTGGCCATGACGGCATTGGGTCGGGTCGCCATGCAGCAAAACGACAAGGCGCAAGCCATCAAGTGGCTCAAGCAGGCCATCAGCGCCGCGCCGAAGTCCGCCGCCGCGTACGCCGGATTGGTGTTGCTGTACAGCGAAAGCGGTCAATTCGACGAAGCCGCGGCCACCGCCAAGCAGTTGGCTGACGCCGACCCCAACAATCCGGAGGCGCTCAACGCCCTGGGTGCGGCGGAACTCAACGCCGGCCATCACAACGAGGCGCTGAAACCGTTGCAGCAAGCGGTGAACCTCGCGCCGCAAGTAGCCTTGTACCGCACCAATCTGGCGCGTGCCCAGATCATCAACAAGGACACCAAGGCTGCAGAAAGCAATCTGGACCAGGTGATCAAGGCAGACCCCGGCCAACTGACCGCCGTGACGTTGCGGGCATTCATGAATCTGCGCGACAAGGACCTTCCCGGCGCGCTTGCCATGGCGCAAACGCTGCAAAAACAGCCGGCGACCAAGGCGGCCGGGTTGAGCCTGGAAGGCGACTTGTACATGGCCGACAAGTCCTGGAGCAAGGCCGCCCAGGCCTACCAGCAAGCACTGAAAATCGATAACGCCCGGCCGCTGGTGGTCAAGAACTTCATGGCGCTGAACCAGAGCGGCGCCAAGCAACCAGATGCCGTGCTGCGCGACTGGCTGGCCAAGCACCCGGACGATGCGTCCACCCGCGTGCTGCTGGCCCAGTACTACATGGAGCACGCGCAAAATACGACCGCGGCCACGCAGTACGAACAGGTGCTGAAAGCTTTCCCAACCAATGTCGGCGCGCTCAACAACCTCGCCTGGATCTACACCGAACAGCACAATCCCAAGGCATTGGCACTGGCGGAGCGGGCGCACAAACTGGCGCCCGATTCGGCCGGCGTGGCGGACACCTATGCCTGGGCGCTGATCGCCGACAACCAGGCCAAGACTGCGTTGCCCATCCTGGTGAAGGCGGCCAAGGCAGCGCCGAAGGTGCCGGCAATCCAGTATCACCTGGCCGTGGCGCAGTCACGCACCGGCGACAAGGCTGGCGCGCGAACCACGCTCGAGGCGCTGCAAAAATCAGGCGTCGATTTCCAGGACAAGCAAGCCGCGGAAAAGCTGCGCCAGGAATTGGGCGGCGCCGGAAAATAGATACCGCAAGGTTCCGTTCGAAATCGTAAGGGCGGGCACCGCCCGCCGGCTGTCGCTGTTTACATAGGGTGGCCATCGGAGCGCCGGCGTCCCGCCGGCCCGCTTTGGCGGGCGGGACGCCCGCGCTCTCCCAACAAGGACAGGCACTGCCCGCCGGCTCTTCTGCATCAATGCAGGAGCCATTGCGACGAGAGGTGCGGGCGGAGCGAACCGCGGCAGCACCCAAACTTGCAACTCCACGTTGCGCCCGCATCCGCCTACGGCATCTTGAACT
>DASRUB010000193.1:0-13668 GCA_035655635.1 Rhodanobacter sp.
GGCACGCCAAACGTGTCCTTCACCCGCCGCACGATATCCAGATACGGCAGACCCGGCTTCACCATCACCGCATCCGCACCTTCGGCGATGTCCAGCTCGACTTCATGCAGAGCCTCGTCGCTGTTGCCCACGTCCATCTGGTAGGTGTGCTTGTTGCCCTTGCCGAGATTCGCCGACGAACCAACCGCGTCGCGGAACGGGCCGTAGAACGCGGAGGCGTATTTTGCCGAATAGGCGAGGATGCGGGTGTGGATGTGGCCGGCGTCTTCCAGCGCGTCGCGGATGGAACCGATGCGGCCGTCCATCATGTCCGACGGGGCCACGAAATCCATGCCGGCCTCGGCCTGCGCCAGCGACATTTTTATCAATGCTTCGACGGTGGGCTCGTTCATCACGTAGCCGGTGTCGTCGATCAGGCCGTCCTGGCCATGCGTGGTGTAGGGATCAAGCGCCACGTCGCCGATCAGGCCCAGCTCGGGATACTTCGCCTTCAGCGCGCGGGTGGCGCGGTGCATCAGGTTGTCGGGGTTCCACGCCTCGGCGGCATCAAGCGATTTCACATCGGCACCGGGCGAGGGGAACAGCGCCAGTGCCGGGATGCCCAGGCGCACGCACTCACCGGCCAGCTTCAGCAGTTCGTCGATCGACAGCCGATCCACGCCCGGCATCGATGGCACCGCCTCGCGCTGGCCCTCGCCCTCGATCACGAACGCGACCATGATCAGGTCGCTGACCAGCAAGGTGTTCTCGCGCATCAGCGCGCGGGAGAAGGCGTCGCGGCGCATGCGGCGCATGCGGATGGCGGGAAAGCTCATGACAGATCCTGACGGGTGGTATCCCGGGCATTTTAGGCCACAACGAAGCGTGCAACCGCGCTGCGACACTGCCTGCGCCTTTCCAACATCGGGGACACCTCGCCATAACACTTTGGGGTTCACCCTCCGCGCCACAACCTGCCGTTCCCCGCCGGAGGGAGCCTTATGAACAAGACCAAGCCCACCGCCGCGACTTCCCACTGGCATCTGCCCACCGGCGCCCGTTATATCGGACCGCATGCGCCGGATGAAACACTCGACGTGACCCTGGTGCTGCGGCGCAAGAGTCCGCTGGGGACGGCGCCGGCGCCGTCAACATCGCGCAGCACCCGGCGCGCCGATTTCGTGGCGCGCTACGGTGCCGATCCGGCCGACGTGGCACGCCTGCGTGACTTCAGTCGTCAACACAGCCTTCAGGAACTCGCCTGCGAGCCGGATCGACGCACGCTCCATCTGCGCGGCACCGCGCAATCGCTGCAACAGGCGTTCGGCGTGCAGCTGGGTCATTACGAACTGACGCCCGGCGGCACGCCTTATGTCGGCTGTGCACAGGCACCCACGCTGCCCGATCCGGCGCTGATCGCGGTGCTGGGACTGGACCGGCGCCCGGTCGCCAAGCCGCATTTCCGCATCGCGCGGGCGCAGGCTTCCACGACTTACACGCCGCTGCAGGTCGGCCAGCTGTACAACTTCCCCGCCGGCGACGGCAGCGGCCAGATCATCGCGATCATCGAACTCGGCGGCGGTTATGTGCAGGCCGATCTGGATACCTATTTCAAGGGACTGAGCCTGACGACACCTTCCATCATCGCGGTTTCCGTCGATGGCGGCAGCAACCAGCCCGGCGGCGACGCGGACGCGGAAGTGATGCTGGACATCGAGGTTTCCGGTGCGCTGGCCCCGGCCGCGAAGTTCGCCGTCTATTTCGCCGCGAACACCGACCAGGGCTTTTACAACGCCATCTCGGAGGCCGCGCACAGCAGCACCCAGCCGGCCAACGTGATGTCGATCAGCTGGGGCGGCCCCGAAAGCAGCTGGAGCACGGCGTCGCGCAACGCGATGGAAACCGCACTGGAGGATGCCGCCGCGCTGGGCGTGACGGTGACCGTGGCGGCCGGCGACAGCGGCTCCAGCGACGGCGTCAGCAGCGGCCAGCCGACGGTGGACTACCCCGCCTCCAGTCCGTCCGTGCTGGCCTGTGGCGGCACTGAACTGCTCGGCAGCGGCAGCACGATCAAGAGCGAGGTGGTGTGGAACGAAACCGCCGGCAACGAGGGTGCCACCGGCGGCGGGGTCAGCGCCGTATTCGCGCTGCCGGCATGGCAGGCGGCCTCGAAGGTGCCTGCGGCGCCGGGCGGTTTCGTCGGTCGCGGCGTACCGGATGTCGCCGGCAACGCGGATCCGCTCACCGGCTACGACGTGCGCGTCGACGGCCAGGACGAGGTCGTCGGGGGCACCAGCGCGGTCGCACCGCTGTGGGCTGCGTTGGTGGCGCGCCTCAACCAGCAGCTCGGCCATTCACTGGGCGCAGCGAATGCCAGTCTGTACGGCGTCGGCAGCAAGGCGTTCCGCGACATCACCCAGGGCAACAATGGCAGCTACGCGGCCGGCCCGGGCTGGGACGCCTGCACCGGACTGGGCAGCCCCAACGGCCAGGCTCTGTTCAGCGCGTTGCAAGGTGCGGCGCCAAGTCCGGCACCGGCCCCGAGCCCGGCTCCCGTGCCGCCCCCTGCGCCCGCGCCGAGTCCCGCACCTGCGCCAAGCCCGCCGCACAAACACAAGCACAAGCACAAGCCGCCCGCCTCCGGCGGCAAGCATCCCCAGGGGAAATCGTCGAGCTGAGCCAGATGCCGGCCATCGTCCAGCATCCCGGATTCGCCGGGATGCTGGACGATGGCCGGCATTCACGGCAGGCTTGCTGTCTTCCGCGCCCCACATGGAGATCTGATGCACGTTCCTGCCGCCCCCACCTTGCTCGTCGACCTCGGCGGCACCAATGTGCGCTTCGGGGTGGCCGACACCGCGCGCAGCCGCCCACTGCTGACCGACAGCATCCGGCGCTATCGCGTGGCCGAGCACGACTCGCTGGTCTCCACCGCGAAGCAATATCTCGCCGACACCGGCCTGAAGGTGCAGCGCGCCATCGTGGCCGCCGCCGGCCGCATCGTCGATGGCGAGACGGTCAAGGTCACCAACAACCCGTGGGCGATCTCGGCGCACCAGACCGCCAGCGCGCTGGGCCTGGAATACGTGCACCTGGTCAACGATTTCGCGGCGCAGAGCATGGCGGTGACCCTGCTGCAGGGCGACGACCTGGTCGACGTGGGCGCGGTGCCGCGGCCGGTGATCGGTGCCGAAGACGAACAGACTTTCGCCATCGTGGGGCCGGGCACCGGCCTGGGCGTGGGCGGCCTGCTGGTGCGCGGCGGCCACTGCAGCGTGCTGCAGACCGAAGGCGGCCACGCCGGCTTCGCCGCGCACACGCCGGAGGACATCGCCATCCTCGACTATCTCAACCACAAGTATGGCCGCGTTTCCAACGAGCGCCTGATCTGCGGCAATGGTCTGGTCAACCTGTACGACGCGATCTGCCACATGGTCGGCGCGACGGCCGCCGACCTGAAACCGGAGGACATCACCGCACGCGCGAAGGACGACAGTTGCCCGCTGTGCACGCGCACGGTGGAGACCTTCGCCGGCATCTTCGGCAGCGTCGCCGGCGACCTGGTGCTGACGCTGGGCGCGTGGAACGGCGTCTACCTTACCGGCGGGTTGATCCCGGTCCTGCTGCCGTGGCTGGAACGCGGCCGCTTCCGAGAGCGTTTCGAGGCCAAGGGCCGCTTCCGCGACATCATGGAAAAAGTGCCGACCCAGGCGATCATGAACCCCGAGCCGGGCCTGCTCGGCGCCGCCGCGCTGGCGGTACTGGAATCAGGGCAGCCGTTGCTGCCGCGACACTGAGAAGCTGTGAATTTATCAATCTCTCAGGCCGGCCACGGATGGCCGGGCGCGAATCGAGCACGCAAGTGCTTGATTCGCGTGAGCGAGTCCGGGCCTGTACCGGACTCGCGATAGAAGAAAATCACAGGAAGTGATTTTTTTCACAGGCACTGATCGGAAACACCTCGACGACGCGGCGGCAGCCACTGTCTGCCGCCGACCTTCCAGCTTGTGGAGAATCGCATGACCCGCCGCGACACCGCCTTCCTGTTCGACCTCGACGGCACCCTGATCGACAGCGTCTACCAGCACGTTTTGGCGTGGAAGGAGGCGCTGGACAGCGAAGGTCTCGATGTCTCGGTATGGCGCATTCATCGCAAGATCGGCATGAGCGGCGGCCTGTTCGCCAACATGCTGCTGCGCGAGACCGGGCTGGACATCACCGAGGAACGCCTGGCGCGCCTGCGCGACGCTCATGCCCGCGCATTCAATCGGCAGCATGCACAAGGTTCGGTGCGGCCGCTGCCCGGGTCGCGCGAACTGCTTGCCTATCTCACGGCACAGAATATTCCCTGGGCAATCGCCACCAGCGGCCGGATGGAGACCGCCAGGCACAACATCGAGGCGCTCGGCGTCGACCCGACGAAGGTCCCGGTGGTGACGCGCGACCAGGTGCGCCATGCCAAGCCCGACCCGGATCTGTTCATCGCCGCCGCCGAACGCCTGGGCGTGGATATCCAGCAGTCATTGGTGATCGGCGACAGCGTGTGGGACATGCTCGCCGCCCAGCGTGCCCGCGCCCTTGGCGTCGGCCTGCTGTCCGGCGGCTATGGCCAGGACGAGCTGCAGCAATCCGGTGCGTTCCGCGTGTATGACGACCCGGCCGACCTGTTGCGGCACATCGACGAAGTGGCAGCGCGCGACTGATTGCGCGGGACTGATGCATGGCACGAGTCGCTGAACCGCGACGCCGCGCATCATGAAAACTTAATCACCCGCAGCAGGCCTCGGGGTAGGCTGCGCAGCATCGCTTCCCCGGAGTCGTTCCATGCGTCGCCTTGTCGCCAGTCTCCCACTGGCCCTGCTGCTCGCCGCCTGTTCACCCACGCCGGCCCCTCCGTCCACCACCGATGGCCAGAGTGCGCCTGCCGACGCCGCGCTGGGCTCCGCGGCCTGGTATGCCTGGGTCGATGGCACGCTCGGCATCAGCGACAAGGGGCACGGTCCGGACCCCGGTTCAAACGAATGGAACCAGGCGGTGCAACGCAAGTTGGGCGAGGAGGCGCCGCGAACGAAACCCGGCTCGCCGCAATGGCAACAGTCGGTGGATGCGCTGTTGCGCACGCGCATACCGCCAAAACCCTGACCGGTATCTACTCGTCGCGGATCGCGGCGATCGGATCCAGCGCCGCCGCCTGGCGCGCGGGGTAGATGCTGAAAGCCAGGCCGATCAGCGTGCACGCCAGTACCGAGGCAATCACCCCCAGCGGTGCCCACGCCACCTGCCAGCCGGCGAAGGCGGCAATCGCATACGCCAGCGCGGCGCCGAACAGCAGGCCGATCAACGCACCGGACGCACAGATCACCAACGCCTCGCGCAGGAACCGTTGCACGATGTCCTGCCGACGCGCACCGATCGCGCGCAGCAGGCCGATTTCGCGACGTCGCTCAAGCACGTTGGCCAGCATGATGTTCATGATGCCGATGCCGCCAACCAGCAGGCTGACGCCGGCGATCGATCCCATCACCACGCTGAAGATGCGCTGGGTCTTCTGGTTTTGCTGGTACAACTGCTGCGGCACGATCAGCTGATAGTCGCTGGCACCGGCATGGCGCTGGTCGAGCAGTTCGGTGAGCACCCGCGCGCCAGGGGCCAGTCCGTCGGGATCCTTCAGGCGCAGCAGGAACCGATCGACCTCGTCCTCCATCGGCTGGAAGCGGAAGCGCGCCTGCGCGCTGGCCAGCGGCACGAACACGCGGTTGCTGTCGGCACCGAGCGCGACGCCCTCGAACTTGTCCTGGCCCAGATCGCGATCGGCCAGCACGCCGACCACGCGCAGCCACACCTGGTTGACCTTGAACAGCCGGCCCAACGGCTTGCCGTCGGGGAACAAGTCGTGCGCCGCCTGGTGGCCGAGCACGGCCACCGCGGCGAGGCTGGCGTTGTCGGCCGCGGTGAGCGCGCGGCCTTCGGCCACGTGCAGCGAGGCGAGCTGGAAATAGTCCGGGCTGATCCCGCTGACCTGCGCATCAGCGTGACCTGTGTCGCTGAATACGCCCAGCGGCTTGACCCGCTTCTCGGCGGCGTAGCGTTCGGCCGATGGCACCACGTCCAGCGCCGCACGCGCATCGGCGACGGTGAGGCCGAGGCTGCGTGCGCGGGTTTCCTTCAGCGCGTCGCCGCTCTGGCTCTTCGCCTCGACGATCAGGTTGTGCAGGCCGAGGCTGTCGACCAGCTTCAACGCCTCGCGCCGACTGCCCTCGCCGACGCCCTGCATCGCCACGATCGCGCCGACACCGAAGATCATGCCGAGCAGGGTCAGCAGGGTGCGCAGCTTGCGCCGTGAAAGTTCCTCGATCGCTTCGCGCCAGCGTGCGGAAATCATTTGGCCTCCGTCGCTTTCGTCGCCGCCAGCAGCACCCGGTCGCCCTGCTGCAGACCTTCCAGCACCTGGGTGCGGGTCGCGCCGCGCACGCCGAGTTTCAGCTTGCGGGTCTGTACCTTGCCATTCTCCAGTACCTGCACGCTGGCTCCGTCGCCGCTGCTGAGCAGCGCCACATTGGGCACGCTGAAGCCCTTGTCCACCTGCAGCAGGATGATCCGGCCAATGAAGCGCTGGCCGGGAATCCAGCCGTAGTTCCGCGCCAGCTCGGCCGGCACGACAGCCTTCATCGCCAGGTATTTCACTGGGTTCTCGCTGCTGCGCGGCTGCGCCGCGGAGGCCACCCAGCTGATCGTCGACATCACGGTTTGCCTCGGCAGGCCCCAGCGGTGCAACTCGACCTTGTCGCCGACCTGGATACCTTGCGCCTCGATCTGCGGCACGCTCAGTCGCACCTCGAGCGCGTCCAGGTCGGGCAGCGTGGCCAACGGGTTGCCGGCGAACAGGCTGCTGCCCACGTGTGGCAGCTGATCCGACCAGTCCTTCTCCAGCACCAGCACGCCGGCATGCGGCGCGCGCAATTCCAGTGCCGCCAGATCGGCGTGCTTCTGCGTGGCGACCGTGTCGAAGCTGTTGCGCTGGGCATCCAGCACGGCCAGCTCGGCCTGGCCGCTTGCGCTGGACTGATCCTCGCGCCATTGCAGGATGCGTTGGCGCACGTCGAGGTAATGCACGTCCTGCACTGCGTCGAGGATGTCGTTGCGCGCCATCGCCTCCAGTGGAGCATTTGCATAACGTTCGGCGATCGCCTGCTGCACGGCCACCTGGGTCAGGTCGACGCCGAGCTGGCCGCGTTTGCCGGCCAGTTCGGCCTGCTTGGCTGCGCGCGCCAGGGTATTGCGTTCAAGGTCGATGCGCGCCTGCGCCAGATCCTGCTTGCTCTGCTGCGCGGAGAAGCGCGCGACCAGTTCGCCTTTCTTCACCAGGCTGCCGTCGGGCAACATCCAGCTGAGCTGGCGCGAGGTGAACTGCGAACCGGGCACCAGCAGCGGCGTGGGTTTGGTCGAATGCAGGTCGCCTTCGGTTTGCACGGTGAATTCCAGCGGCGTCGCCTGCACTTGTTCCAGCACGGCATGGTCGGCCGCGGCATGCCCGCAACCGGCCAGCAGCGGCAGCAACAGCCAGACCCAGCGACGATTCATCGGGAGACCTCCGGTGCGGGCGCAAGGGTGACCTGCACGGACTGGCCAGGCTTGAGCTTGAACTGACCCGGGTCCAGCCGCACGATCAGGTCGACCACCGGCACCGTCTCGACCCGCGACTTGCTGTGCACGGTATTGCCCACTTCGGCGATGCGCCCGCCGATGCTGCGGTCGCCACCACCGGCCATCACCACGCGCACGCGCTGGCCCGCCTGCACGCGGGTCAGATCGCGTTCGGGCAACGCGGCGCGCACGGCCAGCGTGGACAGATCCGGCATCTGCGCCACCGACTGGCCACGCCAGATCTGCGACCCGGTATCGATCTTGCCGCCGCTCCAGCTGTCCTGATGCAACACGATGCCGTCACGCGGCGCAGCGACCGTCAACGAGGCCAGTGAGGCTTTCAGTTTGGTCACCTGGTCCTGCAACTGGCTGACGTCGGCGTCGGCCATGCGCTGCTCAGCAGCACGCTCAACCGCGGCCACGCCCTGGCGCTGCACGGTCAGCGCAAGCTTGCGTTCGGCATTGACCCGCGCGATCACCAGTTTCTGGTAGTCCACACGGGCGATATATCCCTTCGGCTGGGCGGCCTTGCGCTGCGCCTTTTCCATCTCGGCCTGGGCCTTCGCCGTGGCCAGTTCGGCTTCGCGCGCGCGGTCGGCCAGATCCAGCCGCAACTGTTCCTGCTTGCGCAATTTCTCGGTCAGCTGGCCCTGCTTGGCAGTAAGGTTCTTGATCACCTCGCCGGCGTCGAACACCGCCAGCATGTCGCCCTTCTTCACCGTCGCACCATCACCGGCCATCTGGGTCACGGTCATCTGCCACAGGCCATCCACCTCGGGCGGCGAGATCGCCAGGCTGCGTTGCGCAAAGACTTCGCCGTCCATCTGCAAGGGCTGGGCGCGTGCCGCGGTGGAAGCGATGCTGCGATCACCCGGGTCGGTCAGGTCGGTGTCCACCCGCACGCTCATGCCCGGCAGCAACGGCAACGCCATCGTCGCCGGCAGGCTGATATCGGCCGCGTAGTAACGGCCGTCGCCCCACTCGCTGCGCGTCGCCGGGGCGCCGGCAATGGCATGGATGGTTCCCGTGAGTTCGTGCCCCGGCAGCGCATCGAAATGCAATCGAACCGGCTGGCCCACGCGCAAGCCCTAACGATCGGGCGCGAGCACCCAGCCACGCACGGTGAAACCGCTGCCCGCGCCCACCACTTCACCGACCTTGGTACCGGGCCAGCTGCTGGAGCCTTCCTCGTAACGCCCGCTGTTCAGATACGTGCTGCTGAAGCCGTGGATCACGGTGCCGGCACGCTCCGCACGCACCACCGCACCGGCCACCTGGTCCTGATAGAAACCCAGTGACAGGCGCTGTTTGCGCAGTTCCAGATCGCTGTCCTCGCGCCGACGCGCCACCGCCGCGATCGCCTGCGCCACTTCCAGCTTCTTCAGCGCCAGCGCCTGTTCGGTGCGTTTCATCTCGCCCTGGTGGCGATCGTAATTGAGCGCGGAAATCAACGCCTTTGGAATCACCGCATCCACCGCCGCGGTGTCGCGTTCGGCCTGCGCGTCGGCCAACGCCAGCTCGGCGTCGGCCTGTTTCAGTTCGAGGTCGGCGGTTTCCTTGGCGTTCTTCGCCTGCATCTGTTCCAGCTGGGCCTGCAGGGTGCGCAGTTGGGTCTCGGCCGGACCTGCGTCGATGCGCAGCAGAACGTCGCCCTTTTTCACTGTGGCGCCATCGACGACGTAATAGCGCAGCACCACTGGCGAACTCAGCGAAGGCGGGGTGAAGATGTCCTGCGCGTCGGCGACCCGCACCTCGCCGCTGAACACGGTGGCGTGCAGAGGCAGGGCGGCCAGCAGCAACAGCGCGAAAAGCTCACGCCGCCGAGTCATGCTCGATCCTCCCGTCGCGCAGGCTGACCTGTCGCTGGGCGCGACCGGCCACTTCGGCATCGTGGGTGACCAGCACGACGGTCTGACCGTGGCCATGCACCTCGGCGACCAGCGCCAGCACATCGGCGGCGCTCCTGGAATCGAGATTGCCGGTGGGCTCGTCAGCCAGCAGCAGGGCCGGCTTCATCAACAACGCGCGGGCGATCGCCACGCGCTGCATCTGGCCGCCGGAGAGCTGGCCGGGCCGATGCGCCAGATGTCGCTGCAAGCCCATCCGCTCAAGCAGATCGTGCGCACGCTGCTCCAGACCGTCATCGGGACCGCGCAGGAAACGCCGCGGCAGCAAGGTGTTCTCCAGCACGCTCAAGCGCGGCAACAAATGGAACGACTGGAACACGAAACCGATGCGCCGGTTGCGGAAGTCGCTGGCGCGCTCGTCATCGAAACTGGAGACGTCCACGCCATCGAGCAGGTAGTGGCCGCTGTCGGGGCGATCGAGACAGCCAAGCATGTTCAGCAGGGTCGACTTGCCCGAGCCGGACGGCCCGACGATCGCCATGAACTGACCTTGCGGCACTTCGAAACTGACCCCGTCCAGCGCGGCAATCGTCTGCCCACCTACCCTGTAATGGCGAGTTACCGCCTCCATACGCACCATCGTGTTGCCGCCCCCGTCAGACACTGCCCATGGAGTCTTGCGTTTGATGACCGCTTTGACAAGTCACCTGTGGCACGTACGCCGGTTCGCGGCGGTGGCGTGTTTGTGGAGCGCACCCGTGAGCGAAGCCTTGCTTTTGCTTTCGTAGGGAGGGCACTGCCCGCCGGCTCTTCGATACGCCATGGCCACGAGCGGCGGGCAGTGGCCGCCCTACGCAGGAGGAACATTCGCGCGCCGATGCGGAGGGACGCGGCGGATCGCGTCAGCCTGGCGCCAGCAATGCATCCAGATCGCCCTGCTCGAAGCTGAGCTTTTCGCGGCTGCCGCCACCTTCGAGCACGGCGGCAGCCAGTTCGGCCTTGCGGGCTTTCAGTTCCTCAATGCGCTCTTCCACCGTGCCGGAAGTGATCAGGCGAAACACGAACACCGGTTTGTCCTGGCCGATACGATGGGCGCGGTCGCTGGCTTGTGCCTCGGCGGCGGGGTTCCACCAGGGGTCGTAGTGGATCACGGTGTCGGCGGCGGTGAGGTTGAGACCCACGCCGCCCGCCTTGAGCGAAAGCAGGAACAGCGGCACTTCGCCATCCTGGAAACGCTGCACCGGCTCGGCGCGGTCGCGGGTATCGCCGGTGAGCGTGACGTAGCGGATGCGCCGGCGATCGAGCTCGGCGGCGATCAGTTTCAGCATGCTGGTGAACTGCGAAAACAGCAGCACCTTGCGCCCTTCGTCCAGCAGCGCGGGCAACATGTCCATCAGCAGTTCGAACTTGGCCGATTCGTGTACGCCACGCGCCACTTCCAGTTTCACAAGACGCGGATCGCAACAGACCTGGCGCAGCTTGAGCAGCGCATCCAGCACCACGATGCCCGAATGCGCGATGCCGCGTTGGGCGATCACCTCGCGCAGTTCCTCGGCCAGCGACAGGCGCAGGCCTTCGTAGAGTTCGCGCTGGCGCCCCTCCAGCACCACGCGACGGGTGATCTCGGTCTTCGGCGGCAGTTCCTTCGCCACCTGCGCCTTGGTCCGGCGCAGGATGAACGGCGCCAGCCGCAGGTTCAGGCGCTGCTGGCATTCCTCGTCATGCTGCTTCTCGATCGGCACGCGGTAATGGCGGCGGAATGCGCCTTCGTCACCGAGCAGGCCGGGCACCGCCAGGTCGATCTGCGACCACAATTCGCCCAGATGGTTTTCCAGCGGCGTGCCGGTGAGGCAGACGTAGCGCGGGGTGCGCAAACTGAGCAAGGCACGGCGTGCCTGCGTGCGCGGGTTTTTCACCTGTTGCGCCTCGTCCAGCACGATCAGCGCAAACGGCTGCTGGCGCAACGGCGTCACGTCGCGCGGCAGCAGCGCGTAACTGGTCAGCACGATGTCCTGCGCGCCGAGTTGGTCGAAATCCTCCGCGCGCTGCGGGCCATGCAGGGTCAGTACCTTGAGCGTGGGCGCGAAGCGCGCGACCTCCGACTGCCAGTTCGGGATCAGGCTGGTCGGCACCACGATCAGCGCCGGCTGACTCAGCGCGCCACCCTGTTTCAGCGACAGCAGGTGGGTGATCAACTGCAGCGTCTTGCCCAGGCCCATGTCGTCGGCCAGCACGCCGCCGACGCCGGCTTCGCTCAGGGCGTTCAACCAGCGCAGACCCTCGCGCTGGTACGGCCGCAGTTCGGCGTTGAGGCCCTCAGGCACCGCATCGCTGGCGCGTGCGGCGGCATCGCGCAGGCGCGCGGCGAAGCCGAGCAAGGGTTCGGCTGCCTGCAAAATGCCGCCTTCGGGCATCGCCGCGACCAGTTCCTCCAGCCGACCGGCCTGCACCCGCGGCAGATGCAGCGTCTTGCGCGGCTTCTCCAGGTACTCGGCCAGTGGCGCCAGCAGGCCGCGCAGTTCTTTCAGCCGCACCGGCACCCGCCGGCGTGCGTCGACCGGCGCGTACCACACCGCGTCGTCGGGCTCGTTCGCGGCGGGGCTGAGGCTCAGCTGGTTTTCGGTCAGCGCCTGCGCTACCGCCGGCAACAGGTTGTGTCGCTGGCCGTCGAGTTCGATGCCGATTTCCAGGTCGAAGGCGTGGTCGTCGACATCCTCCGCCGCGTGGCCGTACCAGCGCACCGGACCCTCCAGCACCTCGAACGGAAAGCTGGGCGCATATTCGACCAGGAAATTCTCTTCCTCCAGCTTCGGCCGCAGCGCCAGCCAGCGCGCCGGCGTGTTGACCTCCAGTGCGCCCGCGTAACCGGTGCCCGGGAACAGCCAGGCATCGTCGGGCAGGGTTTCGGCCACGTCCCAGGGCAGGCCCTCGGTATCCACGCAGGGGGTGAGGCCGGCACGTTCGAGCTGCTCCATGGCGGCGAGTTCTTCGGCGCGTCGACGGGTGATTTCCACCAGCTGGTCGTTGCGCACGCGGCGCACCAGCGGCTCGCCGCCGCGGCCCGGCAGGCGCTCGCCGGAGTAGTCGAACGCCAGCCGCGCGTAACCCAGCGGCGGCGTGCCCGCAGCCAGGCGCGCGTGGCGCGTCAGCGCATGCAGGATCAGCACCGGTTTGGGCGCCAGCTGCGAACGCTTGATTTCGGCAAACACGTGCGGCAACGGGATCCGCGTGGCCAGTCGGCTATTCGGCAAGCGAGTGCGCAGACGCCGCGCATGCTCATGCTTCAACGACGGCAGTTCCAGCCATGGGGTTTCCTCGGCCGCCGCATCGAACAGGCCCAGGGTGGCGCGCTCGACATCGAGGTACCACAGCGCGTCGATGCGCAGCAGGCGCTGGTTGTTGGGCAGCACCGGCAGCAGGCGCTGGTTGCCATCGACCTCCATCTGCCAATGCCAGTTGAGCTGGTGCGATTTGCCACGCGACAAGCGCAGGCCGCCCAAGCCGCCAAGGAAGCAGGGCGCGGTATCAAGCGCTTCCGCCAGCAGGCTGTCGCCGACATGACCACCCAGGCGAGCGTAACTGCGGCTCTTGCGCACGCTCAATGGCAGGCCAAGCACACTGGCGGCCAGGCGCTGCTCGTGGGGTGGTAGCGGCGACTGCACAAGATGTCGACTGTCCAGCGGTACGGGCCGGCTGTAGCGGCCATGCTCGGCCACGGTCAGCAGCACGGGTGCCACGTCCACGTGCGCGAATGCCTCGCCTTCCCCGGGGATGATCTCCACGAAGAAACCCAGCACGGCATGGCTTTCCGCCGCCGCTGGTTTGAGCGCAGCCAGCAGTCGGCGCCAGGCCAGCGGCAAGGCGTCGTCGTCGCCAGTTGCTGCGCTGGCGGTGCGTTGCTTCTCGTCCGGTTGCTGCATCCGCATGCGTTCCGTGGCGACGACCAAATGCTTGAGCTTAGCAGCGCTGGCGCCGGACGCGGCCGTTGCCGCATTGTCGGGTTGGAACCCGACCTACGACCATCCCACAACACGTGGGTCGGGATTCATCCCGACAGCAACATCGCCGAAACACCGAGTCGGGTTGGAACCCGACCTACGGCCATCCCACAACACGTGGGTCGGGATTCATCCCGACAGCAACATCGCCGAAACACCGAGTCGGGTTGAAACCCGACCTACGATGGGCTCCAGCTTTT
>DASRUB010000194.1:0-5056 GCA_035655635.1 Rhodanobacter sp.
GGGAAAGCTGTAGACGCCAGCGTCGCGATCCGCGCGCACGTACCAATTGAGCAGCGCCACATTCTGGAGGTGATAATCGAACCCGGCCGCCCGCGCAATGTAGGGTTTCGATGCCGGGAAATTGTTTTTGAGATTGACGTCCGTGGGTTCCAGCAAAAAGTAGTTCGTCCCGATCCCGGACCCGCCACAGGCACCATCTCGACCTGGGCGCAGCCACGTCACGAAGTAATTCCCCGTGGCGTTCTTTGTGTGGAAGTAGCTGTATGGGTTGTGCGACGGGACGTAGAAGAATTCGGCAAGCTGCTCGGTGAGCGGCTGAATGTCTTGATCGGTGACAATCGCCGGTGCGTCGTGGA
This sequence comes from Rhodanobacter sp., assembly GCA_035655635.1. Lineage (GTDB taxonomy): Bacteria > Pseudomonadota > Gammaproteobacteria > Xanthomonadales > Rhodanobacteraceae > Rhodanobacter. The sequence continues at coordinate 357 of DASRUB010000194.1, forward strand.
GATACGACCCGAGCACGAACGAACTTCCCGTGGCCGGATCCACGCCATGCGTTCCCCAGGTGCAGCAGACCGTGGCGTCGCCTGCCGCATAGAACGTCGTGTTGTGCGCCACCGCGATGAGCAGCTGGCCGTCCCGTTTGGGTAACTGCCGGAACAACTCTTTCTCTACATATTCGGAATCGACCACGGCGAACGACTGTCCACTTCGCTTCGAATGCAGCAGATAGCCTTCACCGGCCGGGATATTGATCGTGATCACCTTTACCTGCGGTGTTCCCAGCAGCGTGTGCCCCAGCCTCTTGCCCTGAAATGTTGCGCGCAGCAGGGCGTCGCCATACTGCGTCTCTTCGCCGGCGGCGAAACGATAAGTGGAAAAGAGCGGTGACTTCAGAATGGGGGTTACATCCTGCGTCGCATCCATCGTGGTTGTCTTGCCTGCAAACGTCAGCTTGATCGGCACCAACACAGTCGGAATCAAGGTTGTTCCGTCTTGCGCCGGATCCTGCCCTGCAAACGTATAAGTCTCTCCACCCACCACTCGGGTAAAGGTGGGCACGGTGCCCTGCGCGTGGGCGAGGCAACAACAGGACATGGCAAGAGAAGCGAGCAGGCTGGCGGCTTTCATTCGCGCGGTCATCACTATTTACCTTGGAGAGTTGTTCGGAACATCTGGCGATGGAACGCGGGATTTGCTGTTCGATAAATCGGAAAAAGTCGAGACGTACCGAAATCCCGCTGAGGGCCACACCCGACACAACGCGATCAACACGCCTCGCTGCCGTGCACGTTTGCCCTACGGCACGCCGGTATCCCCCAGGCGTTGCCGCAGGCGGTCCAGCTTGTCGCCATAGCGCACACTGCGAGCGGTATCGCGGCGCAGGGGTTGCCTCACCTGCGCGGCACTGGGTGTCAGCACGGCACGTGATGTTTTGTGAAACTCAAGGCACGCGGGATCGAACGACAATCCGCAAAAGTCCAAAACCCGACGAATGACGCCCTCCGGGTCTGCTATCAGCGCCTCGTACTGCAAATCGAGCACGCGGGTCGGGTACTTCTCCAGCCAGAAACGGGTCAGGCGCAAGAAGCCTTCGTGGTAGTCAGCGAGGTCGTCGAGATCGCAGGCGAAGCCAGCCTCTTCGGTGAAACAGTGGCGATAGCACGCCAGGCAAGTCTCCACCGGATCACGCCTGACGATGATCACACGCGCCGCCGGCAGCATGGCCAGCGCCGCGCCTATGAAATGCCAGCTCATGAGGTTCTTGTCGGTGAAGCGCGGTTTGTCATGGCGCCAGCGTGCCGTCCGCGCCAGGTAGTCCTCGCCTAGCCGCTGCCAATCCTGGGCCGTCGCGTCGAGTGCCCATGCGGGGAAGGCCGAACCACGGCGTTGGCTCTCCGCTTCGATGATCTGCTGCATGTCCCTGATCTCGTTGGCACCCTCGACTTGCGGGTGCGAGGCCAGGATATGTTCGACCAGGGTCGATCCCGTACGCGGCATGCCGGTGATCAAGATGGCCTCCTTCCCGGCCGTGACATCCGGGGTCGAGGTGATGGCGCGAGCAAACACGTCCAAAGTCTGGTCCACCAACCTACGCTCTTCCGCGGCCACCCACCTCAGCGGGGCGCTTGCGCGTTGTGACACGTTGGCCTGCTGGAAAACGGCGAACGCCTTCGCATAATCGCCTTGATCCTCCAGTGCCTTGGCGAGTGCGAAGCCGAGCAGGTAATGGGCGCGCATCGGCAGATCTCCGCGATCGAAAACCCGCTGCAGGCACGCTGTATCCGCGGAGTCGAACCTCACCAAATTCATCGACAACCCGTACCACGCGTCGGCGTTGGCATGGTCACGGCGGACGATCTCGCGAAATTCCGCCGCGCCAGCCTCGATCCGGCCGACGCTGGCATGTGCCCGCGCCAGCGACAGTCGGGCCTCGACATGCGCGGGTTCAAGTGCCAGGGCGCGCTGCAATGCCGCCACGGCCTCTTCTACATAGGCCTGCTGCCGCAAGGCCTCGCCGAGGTTGAACCAAGTCGCCCCGGAGTCGGGTGCAAGCTCGCAGGCGTGTCGAAAGTGCGTTATGGCTTCATCGATCTCGCCAAGTGAAAACAGCGAGAGACCCAAGTCGCTGAACAGAAACGGGTCATCCGGCCACACCGTGACGACGCGTTGAAAGCAATCGACAGCCTTCGCATAGTCACCGCGGCGTCGGGCGACCATCCCGAGCATTCGCACTGCCTTCGGATCGCCGGGTGCCAATGCCAGTACGCCGGTCAGTGATCGCTCGGCGGCGTCGAGGTGGTTCTGTTCCCATTCGCCACGCGCCTTGGCCAGCAACGGGGCGATGGCCGACGAATCTAACGGTCCTGCCACGGTCTCATTCCATTCGGGCCCAACCTGGGTTGCACGACATCGCCAGTCCAGGGCCAAAGACACGGTTTTCCATGTCGGCCGCACACCGGTTGGTCAGATAACCGGTGTACGGCGCAGGGATTACCAGCTACCAATTGTACGCCATGGAGAAACTTGCATAACGCGGCGCCTGTCGGGAGTCGACCATGTTGTAGCCGGTGCCGGGGCTGGACGTGGAGACGAAGTAGTCGCCGAGGAACGTCGGTTTCTGTGAATTGAACAGGTTGAACACCTGGAACTTCAAGTCGAGTTTATGTTGTGCCCAAGCCGGCTTGTAGTCGACGCTGAGACCGACAGTCTCGAGCCACGGCAGGCGCCCGATGGAACCCGGCGGCACGACCACGCCACCGCACCAGTGGAACTGACTGGACAAGCCATACGGACGAGTCTGATCCGGCCCATACGCGCCGCGACACAGCCGGGGCGTGCCGTCGGCAACCCACAAGTTGGCGCCGACCGTCCATTCGGGGTTGATCGCATACGCGCCGTAGAACTTGAACTGGTGCTTGCGATCGGTACCCAGGATGCCGTTCGAATTATCCATGATGGTCGGGTACGCCCACACGGCGGTGACATACGCCACGACACCGCTGGACTCATACGTCGGGCCTACCGGGCCTTCATCATTTCCGTACAGTTTCGAGAACACGTAGTCGAACTTGGCAAACCACTTGCCGTCCCACTCATGCGTCATCGAGAGATCCAATGAATAGAAATTGCGTTTTGGTCGCATCGGGAAATTTTGATCTGCTGCGGTCCAATTTACCGGATGCACCGAACCGTCCGGCCCCTTCAAGTACACCGTCTGGTCGCGGCCTGGATTGATCAGGACCGGGCTTTGCGCCCACTGACTGCAGGTTGCCGGGGTCATCCAGTCGTACCCCTGGGCCAGACCCGCCGCGCACTCGGATTGCGAATCGTCAGACCCGGCGATCATTTCACCCAGCTTCTCGAACGTTCCGGTCGCACCAAATACCCAGTTGGTCTTCAGGAAGATCAGCTGCTGTTGCATGCCGAGCACGAAGTTGTCCGAATAAGGCGCCTTGATGTTCTTGGACGCCACGGTGGCCGCATCACGCTCGGCACCATATTGGTTGTCCACGGATATGCCGGTAGCCGGATTTTGCGGCAGCGGCACGAAGCCGGTCGGCACGCCGGTCGCCGGGTCGATACCCGTGTAGGTTCCGTACTGCGTAATGTTTACTACGGGAGCCGCCACGGTGGTGCCAGTCCCGACCGGCAGCGTCAAATAGTAGCGTCCGGCGTTTCCGAAGACCTTCAACGTGGAATCGCCATGCACATCCCAGCTGAAGCCCACGCGAGGTGACAAGTTGGGCTTGGTCAGCCGGATGTACGGATTGGACGCAGCGTCGTAATTGGTGAACTGGTCATTGCGCACGCCCAGCGTCAGCAGGAAATTGGGCGTGACTTGCCAACGGTCCTGGATGTACTGGGCGCGTTCGTCAACCCGGGTCGAGGGATTGTAGGCCTGGATAAGCTTCGTTACGTAGTAGCCGCTGGCTCCCGCCGGATTCGAATTTACGGGCCCCACGTACGGGAAGGGGCCTGCGGCCAGTGGCTTGCCGATGTCAGCGCCCGTAACCTGACCGTAGGTCCAGCCGTAGCCGGGCCCGGTGCCTTGCACGCCGTCGTGCAGATCCCGGGAGAGATCGTTGTCGATGCCCACCTGGAAGTCGTGATCACCCAGTTTGTAATCCAGGTCCATGCGGAAGTCGGTGAGGTTGACCTGGTGGTTGCCAGGAACATGTGTCAGGGCGTTTTGCGTATTCTGGATGGGGCCGTTGGGTGTGTACGCCGGGTTTTCAAGACTGGTGCCACCGACGTATGTCAGGGTTGGATCGTAGCCGGGGTATCCCGGCTGAAAACTTCCATATTGTTCATGCGATTTGCCGTACGTCGCCTGCAAGGTCAAGTCGTCGGTGATATAGGAGGTGTAATTCAGCACCCCCATCCGGTAGACATTCTTGCCCGTTTCGCCCAGGTACCAGAAGTTCCCTGTTTTGCGCGTGCTGTTGTCGTAGTGGTAGGCACTGCTCCATGACTTCAGCGAGCTTTGCAGGCCGGTGAAAGTCAGGATGTTGTTGTCGTTGATGTTCCAGTTGATCTTTCCGTAGATCTTGGGCTGGTGTGACTCGCTGTAATACTTGATGCCACCACAGTAGACGCAACCTACGCTGGCCGCGCTCGAATTGTCCTGCTCGGCACTGAGGAAGAAGAACAGCTTGTCCTTGATGATCGGGCCGCTGACGTAGGCGTCATAAACCGTGGCCAT
>DASRUB010000195.1:0-3796 GCA_035655635.1 Rhodanobacter sp.
GCCGCGTCGGCCGTGGCCAGTTGCTGCTTGTAGATGTCGGTACTGAACGCCGGCTGGGTTGGCGCCTGTTGCGCCAGGGTGGGGCCGTTCTGGTCATGCAGGCTGACATCGACGTTGAGCGACATGCCCAGCCGCAGCGGATGCTTGTCCAACTGCTTCGGATCGGTGAACACCACCCGTACCGGGATGCGCTGCACGATCTTGATCCAGTTGCCGGTGGCGTTCTGCGCCGGCAGCAGCGAGAACGCGCTGCCGGTGCCTATGCCAAGGCTCTCCACCTTGCCCTTGTACTTCACCGAGCTGCCGTAGACGTCCGATTCGATGTCGACCGGTTGGCCGATGCGCATGTCGGTGAGCTGGGTCTCCTTGAAGTTCGCATCGATCCACACGCCATGCAGCGGCACCACCGCCATCAGCGGCGTGCCCGGCTGCACGCGCTGACCGACCTGCACCGTGCGTTTGGCCACATAGCCGTCCACTGGCGCGAGCAAGGTGGCGCGCGCGTCGGCGAGATACGCCGCGCGCAGCCTGGCCGCGGCCACCTGCACGTCGGGGTGCGAGGCGACCACGGTGTCGTCGACCAGCACCTTGCTGGTCTGGTACTGCTGCTGGGCGGTGATCAAGCCACTCTCGGCGGTGGTCAGCGCATCGCTGGCATGCGCCAGTTCCTCCGCCGAAATCGCGCCGGATTTCGCCAGCGCCACGCGGCGGTTGTAGTCGGCACGCGCCTTGTCCACCGCGGTCTTGCGCGCGGCCACATCGGCCTGGGCGCCGTTGACGCTGGAATACAGGCCGCGCACCTTGCGCACGGTCAGTGCGAGGTTGGCCCGGGCCTCGGCCAGTGCCACGTCGGCGTCACTCGGGTCGAGCTGCACCAACACGTCGCCGGCATGCACCAGATTGCCGTCGTCGGCACCGATGCTGACCACGGTGCCCGGTACCTGCGGCGTGATCTGCACCACGTTGCCGTTGACATAGGCGTCGTCGGTGCTGGCGTACCAGCGGCCATCGAAGAAGTACCAGAGGCCCCAGCCGATCGCGGCCAGCAGCACGACGATGCCGAGCAGGCGCAGCATGAGACCGCGCGATTTCTTCGGCCGCGGCGGCGGCGGCACCGTGGCCTCGGCCTGGCCGTCGTTGGACTCGGAAGTGGGTTGAGCGGACATGGGACTGCCTCAGGAATGCGCGTAAGTTGAAGAGGAAGGCGCGGGCGCGTCGGCCTGCGGCTGGTAGCCACCGCCGAGGGCCTGGATCAGTTGCACCGAGCGGTCGACCTGCTGCGCTTGCAGCGCGGCCAGGCCACGGTTGGCAAGCAGCAATTGCTGACGCACGCTGAGTGCTTCCAAGTAGCTGCCGATGCCGGCCTTGTAACGTTGCAGCGCCAGCTCCCACGCCTGCGTCGCGGCGGTTTGCGCGCGCTGCTGGGCGGCGATCTGCTGCTGCAGCGATTGCAGCGCCGAGACATCGTCGGCGACTTCATTCACGGCACCGACCAGGGTCTGGTTGTACTGCGCCACCGCCAGGTCGTACTGCGCATCCTTGCCCGACAGGTTGGCGCGCAGGCGACCGCCGTCGAAGATCGGCAGGCTCAGCGAGGGGCCCACCTGGTAGAAGCGCGACGGCAGGCTGAGCGGGCTGCCGCTGCCCAGCCGAATTACCCCCGCCAGCGCGCCGAGGCTGATATTGGGCAGGAACTCGGTCTTCGCCGCCTTGATGTCCTTGCCCGCGGCCTCGACGCGCCAGCGTGCGGCAACCAGGTCGGCGCGATGCCCGATCAGCTCCACCGGCAGGTTCTCCGGCACCGCCAACTGGGCGGGCGTGAGCAGGTTCGGCCGGGCGATCTCGGCACCGCGATCCGGCCCCTTGCCGAGCAGCACGGCCAGCGAAGAGCGAGCCGCATCCACCGCGCGCCGGGCGAGCGCGGCGTCCTGCTCGGCCGTGGCCACTTCGCCGTCGGCCTGTTTCAGCACGATCTGGTTGTCGATGCCGGCAGCCACCCGCTGCGCGGTCAGCTTGCGCGACTCCTGCGCGCGCTTCAGCTCGCCGGCGGACAGGTCTTGCTGGTCGAAGGCATAACCGAGTTGCGCGTAGGCGCGTGCCACATTGCCGGACAATTCAATGCGCGCGGCGCGCACGTCGATTTCCGCCGCGCGCGAAGCACCCAGCGCCGCCTGCCACGCGGCCCGCTTGCCGCCCCAAAGATCCAGGCCCCACTTGAAGCTGACGTAAGCGTACTTGGCCACGTTGAAGTGCCCGCCGCCGTTATCGGCCGGTATCACCGTGGTGGGGATGCGCGCGCCGGATACGCTGGCCCCGCCGTTCACGCTGGGGCCGCGGGCGGCGTTGGCGGTACCGACCTCGGCCTGCGCGGCGCGTGCGCGCGCATCAGCCACGGCCAGACCCGGGTTGTTCTTCAGTGCTTCTTCGATCAGCGTATTGAGTTGCGGATCTCCCAGGGCACTCCACCAATCCGTGGCGGGCCAGGCGGTGGTGGGGTCGCTGACGGCCGCGAGGCTGTTCGCGCTGGCCAGCGTGGCGGGATCGGTCAGCGTGGCGTCGGGATGCAAACCACCGCTGCTGGCGCAACCGGCCAGGACGAGGGTCAACACAGCCGCGGCCGCAAGCAGGTGCAGGCGCATGGAAAGGGGTCCGGCAGGGTTCATGGTTTGTCGCGTAGTGCGCGCAGCACGCGCTGCAGGTAGTTGTGAAGCTGGCTTTGTTCGGTTTTGTCGAGCGAGCGCTGGGCCGCGCTCATCACCCGCTGGCTGCAGACGGAGGCGGTGTCCTGCCATACCTTGTTGCCGGCATCGGTCAGCGCGATCCGCAACGCGCGTCGATCCTGCGTATCCGGCGTACGGCGCAGGTAACCCTTGCGCTCCAGCTGATCGAGTTGGCGCGTCATGGCGCCGCCATCAAGTTCCACCGCACGCGCCAGTTCGGTGGCCGAGGCGGGCCCAAGCAGGTGCGTTTTCTTGAGTATCAGGAACTGGGTGAAGCTCAGGTCCAGACCCTGACCAGCCAACTCGGCCTCGATCGCGCGAACGATTTCGGAGCGCACCATGGTCAGCAGCATGCCCAGGCTGGGCGCGTGCGCATCGTCGGTCGGAGCGGTACTGCGCGGCGGGTCTGTCGGATTCATGCCGGGCATTCTATTGCCAAAACTATATTTGTCAAGGCAACTATATCTTTGTTTATCTTTGCACCGGCAAAGTTACCCTTGCGGGCAGTCGGCCGCGGTCTGCAGTCCCGCCAGTTCATCGGCCAGCCAGGCGCGCAAGGCGGGATCGCGCAACGCGAACAGTTCAAACAGGCCGAGCGCCCGCAGCGTCGGCAGTTGGGCAAGCAGCTTCGGCTCGGCCTCGCGGCGCACGCTTTCGGGGGTCGCGGGATCGAGCATCAATTGCGCCGTGGCGACGAAGGTGACACAGGCCTCGTTGTCACTGGGCACGGCCTGGGGTCGGAGCAGGGTGGAGGTATTCATGGGTATCGCTTCCGTTCTGGAGATCAGATGGAAGACGTTCCGGCCATCGTGGATTCGACGGAACGCCAGCGGGGACGTACTGATGTGATCGCGGCCAACCATAAGCTTCGCTTATTGGCTTGATCACAAATCCGTCCTTGGTCGATGAACCGGTGCGGGCATAGCATGGCCCGGCGCCATTCCGCGTTGCCAACAATTCAGCGAGGTCGCCATGATCCGTTCGCTCCTGCTCGCGCTGCTTGCGCTGAGCCTTGCCCCCTCTTCCGCGCTGGCCCAGGACAACTTCTGGCAGACACCGACCATCCACGGTGCCGG
>DASRUB010000196.1:0-7364 GCA_035655635.1 Rhodanobacter sp.
TCGGGGAAGACTGAGGCCGCTTTCCTCCCTGCCTTGACTCACCTGCTCGGCCGGCCAGACGAGGGCCTGATCGTCTACATCAGCCCGCTTAAAGCGCTGATCAATGACCAGTTTGGACGCCTGGATCGCCTCTGTGAGAACTTGGACGTGCCCGTCTGGCCGTGGCACGGGGACATCACCTCGACCGTCAAGCGGAAGTTCGTGCAAAAACCGACTGGCGTACTCTTGATCACGCCGGAGTCCTTGGAAGCCACGTTGTGCAACCGTGGCACCAGCATTGCCGCCCTGTTCAAGCAGATGACCTTCTTTGTCATCGATGAACTTCACGCGTTCATCGGCACTGAACGCGGGAAGCAACTGCAGGCGCTGATGCACCGCATCGAAGTCGCACTGGGACGCACGGTGCCTCGCATTGGTCTTTCCGCAACGCTGGGCGACATGGGCTTGGCGGCCCAGTTCCTGCGGCCCAACCGCCCCGTGGCAATGGTCGATGCGGCATCGACTGGGGGCCAGTTGCTCATCTTGGTCAAAGGGTTTGAAGAGCTCGCGGCTGCGGACGGAATGGGCAGCAAGAACGATCCTGAAACGGAGCGTGCACCGCTGGCAGTCGCCCAGCACATGTTCAAAGCCTTGCGCGGCTCCAACAACCTCATTTTCCCGAACAGCCGTCGGGAGGTTGAGCGCTACACGCATCTTTTGAATGGGTTGTGTGAGCAAGCCCACGTCCCCAACGAGTTCTGGCCGCATCACGGCAACCTGTCGAAGGAAATCCGCTACGAAACCGAGGCTGCGCTGAAACAGCGTGAGCGCGCGGCAACTGCCGTTTGCACAAGCACATTGGAGCTGGGCATCGACATCGGTGCGGTCAAAAGCGTAGTGCAAATCGGCACGCCGCCGTCCGTTGCAAGTCTGCGACAACGACTGGGTCGTTCCGGTCGACGCGAGGGCGAAGCTGCAATCCTGCGCGGCTATGTCATCGAAGACGCCTTGGACGAGAAGGCTGACCTGGAAACGCGGCTTCGACTGGACACGGTGCAGACCTCAGCCGTCATCTCTCTTTTGCTGGAAAACTGGTTCGAGCCGCCGGCTGTTCACGGGGCGCACTACTCCACGCTGGTGCAGCAGCTCCTGTCTTCCATCGCGCAATATGGCGGCCTCCAGGCGGCTCAGGCGTTCCGCCTTCTTTGCGCCCCGCCCGGCCCGTTCGAGCGAGTATCCAAAGACGCCTTTGCCGAACTTCTGCGCACGCTAGGACAAGAGGAAATCCTCACGCAGGATCACTCAGGTCTGCTGCTCCACGGCCGCATCGGCGACAAGATCGTCAATCACTATTCCTTCTACGCTGCATTCTCCAGTGACGAGGAGTTCCGCATCGTATCCAGTGGCAAGGCATTGGGAACGCTACCTGTCTCGCAGATGATGATGCCCGGCCAGCGCATTCTCTTTGGGGGGCGCACTTGGCTCATTGAAACCATCGACGAAGAACACAAGACGATTCATGTCGCGCCTGCCAAGGGTGGCGCTCCCCCGCTGTTCAATGGAGGCGGCGGGCGTGTACATACCCGGGTGCGGCAGCGCATGCGCGATATATATCTTGCACAAGACGCGCTGTCCTTCTTGGACCCTACGGCACAACGCTTCTTGGGCGAAGGCCGTAAGGCGTTCGCCACGCTGGCGTTGGCCGATCGTTTGCTGCTGGATCAGGGAAGCCAAGCGATCCTGTTGACTTGGCTGGGCGACGCGGCCAACGAGGCCATCGCTTGCGTACTGATGTCGCGCGGCGTGCAGGCATTCACAGGCAGGTTGGGGGTCGAGATCCAGCGCGCTGGCCGTAGCCTCAAAGAGATCGAAGACTTGCTGAGGGACATCGGTTCGCAGCCGGCTGCACCTGTGGACGAACTGCTAGAAAAAGCAAGCAACCTCGTCCGCCAAAAATGGGACGCGTTGCTTTCACCGCACCTGTTGCGGCAAAGCTATGCCAGCTCCAACTTGGATCTTAATGAGGCAGTGACATGGCTTCGCGTGACGTTTGAATCGCGGTCATATCAAGTCAGTAACGACACCTAAACTCACCTACCTGCCAGGTTCCTGCAACCCCTAGGGAAAGTCTGAACCACGGCCGAGATCGCCCCATACCAAGCCTCATTTGCCGTCATTTACCAACTCAGTGACCGGCCGCTTTGGGTCGAAAGCAGCCATTCCGCCGCCATCCACCCTCACCCCAGCAACCGCTCGCACACCGCCCGATACACCGCCGGCAGTTTCTCCAGCTCCGCCACCTCCACGTACTCATCCACCTTGTGGATCGTCGCGTTGACCGGGCCAATCTCGACCACTTCAGCACCCATCGGGGCAATGAAACGTCCATCCGAAGTGCCGCCGCCGGTGCTTTGTTCGGGGTCGATTCCGCACAGATCGCGGCAGACGGCTACGACGGTTTCGCGCAGCGCGCCGCCGGGCGGGGTGAGGAAGGGTCCGCCGGAGAGGTTCCAGTCCAGGGTGAAGTCCAGTCCGTGGCGGTGCAGGATGGCTTCTGTGCGTGCGCGCAGATTGTCTGCGCTGCTGGCGGTGCTGTAGCGGAAGTTGATCAGGGCGGTGAGTTCGCCGGGGATCACGTTGTTGGCACCGGTGCCGGCGTTGAGGTTGGAGACCTGGAACGAGGTGGGCGGGAAGTCCACGTTACCTTCGTCCCAGCGTTCGGCTGCCAGCTCCGCCAACGCGGGCGCGAAGGCGTGGATCGGGTTCAGCGCTTTCTCGGGATAGGCCACGTGGCCTTGCACCCCGCGCACATGGAGCGTGCCGGACAGCGAGCCGCGGCGGCCCACGCGGATCAGGTCGCCGAGTTTTTCCTTTGCTGACGGCTCGCCGACCACGCACCAGTCGATGCGCTCGCCGGTGGCGCGGAAATGCTCGACCACGCGGCGCACGCCGTCGAGGTTGGTCGGGCCTTCCTCGTCACTGGTCAGCAGCAGGCCGACGCGACCGCGATGATCGGGATGCGCCGACACGAACTGTTCCAGTGCCACCACCATCGCCGCCACCGAGCCCTTCATGTCGGCGGCACCGCGGCCGTATAGACGGCCATTCCGAAGAGTCGGCTCGAACGGCGGGCTTTGCCAGGAGGCTTCCGGGCCGCTGGGCACCACGTCGGTATGGCCTAGGAAGACCAGGGTCGGCCCGCCCGTGCCGTGGGTGGCCCAGAGGTTCTCCACTTCGCCGTAACGCAGGTGCTCGACGCGGAAGCCGGCGCGCCCCAGCCGGTCGCCGATCAGCGGCAGGCAGCCGGCGTCTTCCGGCGTCACCGAACGACGGCGGATGAGATCACAGGCGAGTTCGAGGACGTCGGACATGGACACTCCCGCGGCGCCGCGGTGGACGATGGCACAGCATACCAAGCGTACCGTGCAACCATTCCCTCAACCGGCCAGCACCACGCCCAGCAGATGGCCCACGCCGTAGGTGATCGCAGCCGCCGCGGCGGTGATGGCCAACTGGCGGGCGATCGAAAACAGCATGCTGCGGCCGGTGAACAGCGAGGTGCCAATGCCGATCAGCGCCAGGCCGGCAGCCGTGGTGCACGCGCTGGCCACCAGGGCGACGTGGCCGCCGAGGAAAAAATACGGCGCCACCGGAAACAACGCACCGCAGGCAAACAAACAGAACGAGGAAATCGCCGCGCTCCACGCCGAGCCGCCCAGCTCGCCCGGATCCACGCCAAGATCCTCGCGCACCAGCATGTCCAACGCGGCTCGCGGTGTCTCCGCGAGGTGCCCCGCCAGATGATCGGCTGCCGCCAACTCCACACCCTTGTCGCGGTAGATGCTCGCGATGTCCTCCAGTCCGTCCTCGGGCGCCACCGCCAGGCGCTCGGCGCGTTCGGTGATTCGCGCCTGGTAAAACTCGCGCGAACTGTTCATCGACAGCCATTCGCCCAGCGCCATCGAGCAGGCGCCGGCCACCAGGCCGGCCAGGCCCGCCAGCAACACCGCGCGATCGCCGGTGGCGGCACCGGCCATGCCCATCACCAGGCTGACGTTGGATACCAGACCATCGTTGGCGCCAAGCACCGCCGCGCGCAAGGTGTTGCCGCTCTGGGTGCGATGCCTATGGGCGAGCGCGCCCGCGCCCTGCGGCGGGGCGAAATGATCGCGATGGCCGCTGCGGTCGACCGGGGTGGCCGCGTGGTCGGCGTGTTCCAGTCGCACCACCGTCGGCATCGCGAACTCGGTGCCGAAGCGCCGCGCGAACCAGCCCAGCGCGCGCACGCGCAAGCCGATCCTGGCCGGCGGCACGGCCTCACCCAATTTGCGCAGGTGTGACTCCCAGAACTGCGCATTGGCCTGTTCGCCAGCCGCGATGCGGCGATACGCGCGGCTCAGCTGTGGATCCGCGGCGAGCTCGGCCAGTTGCGCGTACAGGGCGGCATTGTCACGCTCGATCCTGAGGTTGTTGCGAAAGCGGCGCGCCTGGTGGCTGGCCATGTCAACGTCCGAACAGTTTCTTGAAGGCGTTGTCGGAAAAGCCCACGCTGACCGAGCCATCGGGCTGCACCACCACCGGCCGGCGGATCAGCGCCGGATACTCCTTGAGCAGCAGCGTCCATTCCGGATCACTGCCCGGGTTCTTGCGTTGCGGCAGCAAGTTGCGCCAGGTGGTGGAGGACTTGTTCACCAGCGTTTCCCAGTCGCCAAGCCGGGCGGCCCAATCCTTCAGGGTCGCGGCTGGCACCGGGTTGGCGCGGTAGTCGACGAATTCATGTGCCACGTCGAAGCGGACCAGCCAGTTGCGCGCCTTGCGGCAGGTGTCGCAGGTCGACAAGCCATAAAGAACCGGGTTCATTCGCCGCTCCGCAACAGTTCGTTGATGCTGGTCTTGCCGCGCGTCTTCGCGTCGACCTGCTTGACGATGATCGCCGCGTACAGGCTGTGGCTGCCGTCTTTCGCCGGCAGGCTGCCGGACACCACCACGCTGCCGGCGGGCACGCGGCCGTAGCCGACCTCGCCGGTGGCCCGGTTGTAGATGCGGGTGGACTGGCCCAGGAACACACCCATGCCGATCACGCTGCCGCGCTCCACCACCACGCCCTCGACCACTTCGGAGCGCGCGCCGATGAAGCAGTTGTCCTCGATGATGGTGGGACTGGCCTGCAACGGCTCCAGCACGCCGCCGATGCCGACGCCACCGGACAGATGCACACCGGCACCGATCTGCGCGCAGGAACCCACCGTGGCCCAGGTATCGACCATCGTGCCGGCGCCGACGAAGGCACCGATGTTCACGTAGCTGGGCATCAGCACCGTATCCTTCGCGACATGCGCGCCCCTTCGCACCAGCGCGCCGGGCACCACCCGCGCGCCGAGCTGCTGCAGTTCGTCGTCGTTGCCGCGTGCGAAGCGCAGCGGCACCTTGTCGAACGCCTGCGCCGCACCGCCGTCGACCACCTGGTTGGCGCTGATGCGGAAATACAGCAGCACCGCCTTCTTGATCCACTGGTTCACGCGCCAACCGCCGTCGCCATCCGGTTCGGCGACGCGGTGCTCGCCGGATTCGAGCAGGTCCAGCACCTGCTCGAGGGCCGGGCGCAGGTGGGTTTCGATCTCCGCCTGGGTCAGGTCGTCGCGGCGCTCGAAGGCATCGTCGATCAGGGTTTCAATACTTTGCATGGGGTTCGGTTCGCTGGTGGGGCTGCTCGACCATTTGTCGCCGCAGCCGATTCCAGAGAGTACACGCTGTGCCGATGTTTACCGCAGTCGGTTTCATCATCATTTAACCCGTGAATGTCTATCCTTTCATTCTTGCCAAGGAGCCAGACATGAGCCAGATCAAGATCGCCACCTTCGTGGGCAGCCTGCGCAAGGATTCGTTCAACCGGCGCCTGGCACGTGCCGTGGAAAAACTGGCACCCGACGGTTTCGTCTTCACCCATGTGCGCATCGACGACCTGCCGCTCTACTCGCAGGATTTCGATGCGAACTATCCCGAGGTCGCCACGCGACTGAAGAAGGAGATCGAGGCGGCTGACGGACTTTTGTTCGTCACCCCCGAATACAACCGTTCGATGCCGGGCGTGCTGAAGAACGCGATCGACTTCGGTTCGCGGCCGTGGGGCACCAATTCCTTCGCCGGCAAGCCGGCTGGCGTGATCGGCACCTCGATCGGTTCAACCGGCACCGCCATGGCCCAGCAGCACCTGCGCAATGTGCTCACTTATCTGGACGTGCACGCGTTGGCGCAGCCGGAGGTGTTTATCCATTTCAAGGACGACCTGATCGCCGACGACGGCAGCATCGCCAGCGATGGCACCCGGAAATTCCTGCAGGATTTCGTGGACAAATATGTCGTATGGGTCAAGCGCTTCGCCGGCTGAAGCGCACGCTCGGGAGGCGTCGAACAAGCTGCCGCAGGCATATCGGGAGATTCTTCAGTGGTTGAAGGATTGGGGTTGGGGTAGTCGGCTGATTCCAGCGAAGCCTGAGCGATCTGCTGCTGCAGAACACGCTCACCGCTACATCGCGTTCATGCCTGCGCGGAGCTTTTCAACAGCAAAGCTGGTCATGGGGGCATCCATTTTGACGGTCGCGTTCAGGGGATCCCAGATGTATTGGGGCGCCAAGCCAAAGGCTTTCGTGCGCCTGCGGCGCCCGAGGTACTTCTCTTTTTACATAGCGATCCTGAGGGGACGTTCGCAAACCTCCGCCTGTGGGAAGCCTGACGGTCAATGCCGAGCCTCGGCATCGGCGGTAGCATCCACACCGGATGTCCGAAAGTCCTGCAGGCGCTCGTGGTCTGGCTGCACCAGCCTGCGCCGCCTCCCACGGCGGTACACTCTTCGCCGCTGGTCGATCCATCCCGACACAGGGCACGGTTAATTGAAGGCTCAGGCATTTTTCAGCGAACTCAAACGCCGCAACGTGCTGCGGGCAGGTGCGTTCTATGCCGCGGCCGTGTGGGCGCTGGCGCAAGGGCTGGCGCAGCTGCTGCCGGTGTTCAACGCGCCGAATTGGGTGACCCAATGGTTCGTGATTGCCTGCGTCATCGGCTTCCCGTTCTGGCTCATTTTCGCCTGGTTCTACGAGTTCACACCGACCGGGCTGAAGCTTGAGAGCGAGATTGCGCCCGGAGAGTCGATCCAGGAGCACACTGGCCGGCGTGCCGACCGTGTGATCATCGCGGTGCTGATCGTGGCGGTCGTGTTGCTGATCACCAACGAATTTGTCGCGCGGCGCGACGCGACGGACGCGGCAAACAGTACCAGTGCCAAGACCCTCGCCGCCGAGCTCGCAAAGATACCCACGCAGTCGGTCGCGGTACTACCGCTGGCCAACGAAAGCGGCAATCCCAAGCAGCGATATTTTTCCGACGGC
>DASRUB010000197.1:0-2710 GCA_035655635.1 Rhodanobacter sp.
CTCGACCTGCTGCGACTGGCTGTGCCGCTGGCCATGGTCGAGCGCGTCGAGCATGCCTGTGAAGTGACTCCGTTGCCCGGGGCGCCGCCCGCCGTGCTCGGCGTAGTCAATCTGCAGGGGCGCGTGGCGGCGGTCATCGACCTGCGACGGCGTCTGGGTTTGCATCAGCGTCCGATCCACCCTTCGGAGGTCTTCGTGATCTTGCAATTGCCGCAGCAGCTGTATGTGCTTCCGGTAAGCGAAGTGGAAGGGGTGGCCGAGATTCGCCGGGAAGATCTGGTGCCCGGCGAAACCCTGATCGATGGGCTGGTGAAGGTGCAGGGCTTGGTGAAAACACCAGAAGGTTTGCTGCTGATCGAGGATCCGCAGCAGTTCCTCGACATCCACGACATGCGCGTGCTGGCCGATGTCATGGATGCCCGACAAGTGGCCCAGTGACATGGCCATTCCCTGGGAAAACGTCGGTGCGGCCGTGGAACGGCTCTTCGGGCTGGACCTGCAGGGCAAGCGGATGCCGGACCTGAAGCGCGCGCTCAAGGGCGCGGCGCATGAGCTTGGCCATGCCGACATCGAAACGTGCGCGCAGCTTCTGCTCTCGGAGAATCTGGACGGCCCGAGCATGGAGGTTCTGGCCAGTCACCTCACCGTTGGCGAGACCTATTTTCTTCGCGACGAGGACACGTTCGCCGCACTCTCGACGCGTATCCTGCCCGAGCTCATCGCCGCCCGGCGGCGTGCGGGAGATCTGCGGCTACGCATCTGGAGCGCCGCGTGTTGCACCGGCGAAGAAATCCATTCCGTCGGCATCCTGTTGCGGCAGCTGCTGCCCGATATCGCCGATTGGGAGATCACCCTGCTTGGCTCCGACGTCAACCCGCGCTTCCTGCGCAAGGCGGCCGAAGGCGTGTATCGCCAATGGTCATTCCGCGGCACACCCCTGGAGTTTCGGGCGCGCTATTTCCGGCGGCTGAGCGGTGGCCGATACTCGTTGTTGCCCGCGATACGGAGCATGGCGACATTTGCAGTGCTGAATCTGGCCGACGAGGCAATCATGGCCGGCGTGAGCAATAGCGCCTTTGACCTGATTCTCTGTCGCAACGTACTCATGTACTTCACGCCGGCACAGGCATCGAAGGTGGTCGGCGTCCTGCATGGTGCCCTGCACGAGGACGGCTGGCTGGCAGTGGCGCCGTGTGAAGCCTCGCAGGTGCTGTTCGCCCGCTTCCGTCCTGCGCATTGCGATGGAGCGATCTTCTACCGCAAGGGCGCAGCACAGATTCGGCGCCCTGCCACAAAGGGAGCGTGTGCCTTGCCGGCCGCGCCGGTCATGCAGGTCTCGCAGGTCAATGCTGCAGCGTCCCGCGCAATTCGTCGACCACTGCCGAGCATCTCCAAATCGGTCGCACCATCTGGCAAGGCAGGAAAGGCGGCGCTTCCTGCAGAGGCTTTCGCGACACGGGCACGGGCACTGGCCGACCAGCGGCGCACGGATGAGGCGCTGACGTGGTGTGATCGTTGGATCTCGGCCCGAAAGCTGGATCCGTCGGCGCATTATCTACGTGGCATGATCCTCAGTGAAACGGGAGATGTGTCTGGCGCTTGCGCGGCGTTTGAGCGCAGCCTGTACCTCGCGCCCGACGGTGTGATGGCCAGCTTGGCGCTTGCCGGCGTGGAGCGGACCCGCGGTCGTGCTGGCCATGCGGCTCGTCATTACCGCAATATCCTGGCCTCGCTCGAACGGCTGCCGCTGGAGGGCGGCGTCGAGCACGCCGAGGGAGTTACCGTGCGGCAACTGACCGCGCTGGTGCAGGACCTGATGGCTGTGGGGAAAGGGACATGAGCTTGTGCGACGACCCTGCCGATACCGACGACATTTTGCGTGAACGTGCGCGGCGGCTGGCACGCGTGCCCGCTGGTCGGGCTTCCGACGAGCAAGTCGAGGTGCTCGAATTCGGCTTGGCCAACGAACGCTATGCCTTCCTTGTCAGTCAGGTTCACGACGTGCAGTCTCTCAGGGAACTGACGCCACTGCCCTGCACGCCACCGTTTCTGCGTGGCCTGGTGAACATCCGCGGCCGGCTGGTGGCCGTGATTGACCTCAAGCGATTCCTTGGTTTGCCCGAGCGTGGCATCACCGATCTGAACAGGGTATTGCTCCTGCGCAAGGGAGAGGTCGAACTTGGACTGCTGTCCGATACAGTCGAAGGCGTCCATGCCATTGGCAGGGACCAAATCCACCCCCCGCTGGTAACGCTCACCGGTATTGCGGCGGAATATATCGCGGGCGTTACATCAGAGGGGCTGGTCGTGCTCAATGCTGACGCCATCCTTGACGACCCGCGTCTGGTCATCGAAGAGGACGTCATTTCATGAACAAAAGGCATCACCACGGGAGACTGCCATGATCTGGTTCAACAACCTCAAAACCAGCACCAAGCTGGTGCTCGGCCTCGGGTTGATCATGGCGTTGCTTGGCGTCATGTGGGGAACGGCCCAGCGCGCGATGGAGGCCATTGTGCAAAGCAGGACCATCGCGGTGGAAGCGAATGCCCTGGACTCCTCGCTCAATGCTGATCGAGCTCTGGTGCTGACTTTGCTTGCTGTGGGTGACGCGACGACGCGCAACAGCCTGTTCAACGAGGCGGCCGAGAATGCCAGGCAGGCCGCCGTACACCTTCGCAGCATGCGTGATCTGGGCCAGGGAGAGCCT
>DASRUB010000198.1:0-17105 GCA_035655635.1 Rhodanobacter sp.
TCATCAAGAGTTACGACGCCGAGCTGACCCGCCTCACCGCCGAGATCGTGCGCATGGGCGAGTTGTCGGTGAAGCAGCTGGAGGCGGCGATCGACGTGGTCGAACGCCGCGACGAGCGTGCCGCCCAGCGCGTGGTCGACAACGACGACGCGATCGACCAGATGGAACATGACATCAGCCACGATGTCGTGCGCCTGCTGGCATTACGCGCGCCGATGGCGGGCGATCTGCGCAATGTCTTCGCCGCGCTGCGCATCGCCGCCGACATCGAGCGCATCGGCGACTACGCCGCCAACGTGGCCAAGCGCTCGATTCCGTTGTCGATGGTGGCGCCGGTGCGGCCCGCCGCCGGTCTCGCACACCTGGCCACACTTGCGGCAACCGGCGTGCGCGACGTGCTCGCCGCCTACCAGGATCGCGACGCCGAACGCGCCCACGCGGTGTGGAAGAACGACACCGTGCTGGATGAGGCCTACACCGGCTACTTCCGGCAACTGCTGACCTACATGATGGAGGACCCGCGCAACATCACCCCGTGCACGCACCTGTTGTTCATGGCCAAGAACGTCGAACGGATCGGCGACCACGCAACCAATATCGCCGAGAACGTGTGGTTCCAGGTGACCGGCGAGCCCTTGCAGGCACCACGCACGAAGCTCGATCAGACCTCGGGCGCGGACTTTTCCGGCCTGTCCGTCGGCCCGGATCGAGACTAGGAACCGGCCGGTCTCTGGTTGGCCGGCCTGCGAATCCGCCTGTGCGTTCCACTGCCTGCCACTGGGAGCGCGGGCGTCCCGTTCGCCAGAGCATGCCGGCGAGACGCCGGTGCTCCGTATGCCCGCCACTGGGAGCACGGGCGTCCCGCCCGCCAGAGCATGCCGGCGAGACGCCGGGGCTCCGTATGCCTGCCCTTATTGCTTATTGGGAGAGAGGACGGCAAATCGACAGCAATCTGTCCTCGCCCACCCGCATCTTCGACTCGACCACGAAAGGCCGACAGTCTCCCGGTCAAACGCGTTCCGAGCGGGGCACCAGCGGCAGCAGCAGGCTGACACGCAAGCCGCCGCCTTCGCGATTGGCCAGCAGTACGCGACCGCCATGCGCCTCGGTGATCTCGCGTGCGAGGGCCAGACCCAACCCGGTGCCGGAGCGCTTGGTCGAATAGAACGGCAGCAGCGCCTGCGCCAGCACCGCCTCGCTCATGCCGGGACCGCGATCTGCCACCTCGATGCGCAGCTCGCGCGCGCTTTCCAGGATCGACAAAGTCACTTCGTCGGCTGCACCGCCTGACTCGTGAGCATTCTTGACCAGGTTGATCAGCACCTGCTCGATCTGCGCCGGGTCGAACCACCCCTGCCGATCCGGCACCCCATTGGCCAACCGGTACTGGCAATGCAGCGACAGTCCGTCCAGGAATGCCGGCCAGTCGACCACCACTGGCTGTGGCGTGGGCAGCTTGGCGAAACTGGCATAGCCAGCGATGAATCCGTGCAGGTGGCGGGCGCGTTCGCCGATGATGGCGAACACGCTGGGCAGGCGCTCCACGTTGCCGCGCCGTGCCAGCTCGGCGCCCGAATGGGCCAGCGACGAGATCGGTGCCAGCGAATTGTTGAGCTCGTGGCTGATCACCCGGATCACCCGCTTCCAGGTCGCCACTTCCTGCCGTGACAACTCGCGCGTCATGCGCCGGAATGATTGCAGGCGATGCGGCCGCCCCTGCAGTCGGAACGCGCGCTGCGACAGATGAAAAGTTTCCTCGCTGCCATCCATCTCAACCGTGAGCAGTGCGTCCTCGCCACTGTCCACGGCCTGCCGCAGCACCTCCGGCGCGTCAGCCAGCAGCGCGGAGAAATCCAGCCCGATCAGGCTGCGGCCTTCGTTGAACAGGTGCCGCGAGGCGATATTCGCGTAGGCGACGCGACCGGAGGCATCGGTCAGCACCAAGGCCACCGGCGTGTTCTGCACCACGGTATCCAGCAACAGTTCGCGCTGCGCCAGGTGCTGGCGCTGTTCACGCAAGGTGTGGCCGAGGTCGTTGTGCATGCGGATCAGCTGGCCCAGCTCATCTCGTCGATCGGCCGCGATGGAGAAGCTGAAATCACCGTCCCGATAGCTGGCCACCGCACCTTCCAGCGCACGCAGCAAGCGGCTTACCGGCGCGATCGCCCGACCTCCCAGCCAGATGGCGGCAAGCAGCAGCGCGGTCAACCCGACGGCCAGCGCAGCATAGGAATCCAGCGGTGCCACCGCAGCCACGGTGGCCGGCGCGCCTGGCACGGCCGTCGCGTCGACCTTGCCCGCCAGTTGCGTATGCAGCCAGCCGAGCAATTGCGGCAATGGCCACTGCATGACCGCCACGTAGATCAACGCACCGGTCACCCCCGCGGCGAACAGCAGCAGGCTCAGGCGCGCACGCAGCGAGTTCAGGGAGCGCCACATGGCTCACGACTTTGCAATCGGGACGAGTCGCTCAATGACATGTCGGATCCCTCGGATCGATCGCGCAGTCCGCCGGGGGCCGCCCGTTCTGCCACGGCCGCTGCTTGCCCATCACGGCGGCCTTGTCGTTGGCCTGCGGCGGCGGTTTGTAGGCTGGGCCGTGGTTGGCCCGCTCCTTGAAATGGAACGGGCTTTCGCTGCTACCGACCGAGCCAGGCAGCAGTCGATCGGCGCGATAGGCGGACCCACTGTTGCCGGCGACGTCGCCTGCCAGCGATCGTTGTCGGTGCTTTGGCTGGCCGCGGTGGACTGCGCGGCAACGCTGCCGGCAAGCAGGATTGCGCAGATGAGCAGCAGACCCCTGAACAGCATGGTACTTCTCCCGTGTTTCGATGATGCATCTTTGTACGCCACCGACGCCGCGGCAAGCACGTCATGCCCAGAGCGTGTGCATAGTCGCTGGACTGACGTGAATCCCGGTTTTTCCTTCCCCTGCGAAGCAGGGGAAGGTGCCGAAGGCGGATGGGGGTGCTCTTGATCCTGCTTTTGCACGGCGAAAAGCGCCCCCTTCCGCTCTTCGGGCACCTTCCCCCGCGGCGCGGGGGAAGGAAAAGCGATTTTTCACTGCCTCTCGGCTCAGCTCGATGTTGCCAGCCCGTAGCGCTCCATCCGCCGGTACAACGCCTGCCGGGACAGACCGAGCTGCCGCGCCGCGCGACTGACCACACCCGCAGCGTGCTGCAACGCGTCCTCCACCACCTCGCGGCTGGGCTCGTCGAGATCGCGGCTGGCGCTGGAGACATGTTGCGGCAGGTTGAGCAGCTCCGGCGTGATCGGATTGCCCCCGGCCAGCAAGGCAGCGCGCTCGATCGCGTTCTTCAGCTCACGCACGTTGCCCGGCCACGGATAGCCAAGCAGGGCCTCGCGCGCCGCGTCACCCAGTTCGGCGCGGCCATCGAGGAAGAATTCGGCCAGCGGCAGGATGTCGTCGTTGCGGTCGCTGAGCGGCGGCAGGTTCACCTCGATCACGTTGAGCCGGTAGTACAGATCCTCGCGGAACGTGCCGGTGCGGATCATCGCCTTGAGGTCGGCATTGGTCGCACTGAGCACCCGCACCTTGGCCTGGCGCGTCTTGCCTGAACCGAGCCGCTCGAACTGACCGGTTTCCAGCACGCGCAGCAGCTTCATCTGGCCCGACAGTGGCAGGTTGCCGATCTCGTCGAGGAACAGCGTGCCGCCATCGGCCAGTTCGAAGCGTCCTTCGCGCGTCTTGTTGGCGCCGGTATAGGCCCCGGCCTCGGCGCCGAACAGTTCGGCTTCGATCAACTCCCCTGGCAAGGCACCGCAATTGACCGCGATGAAGGGACCACGCGCGACCGCCGAGTTCGCATGCATGATGGATGCGATGCGCTCCTTGCCGGTGCCATTGGGTCCGGTGATCAGCACCGACACCTCGGAGCGGGCGATCTGGCAGGCGAGGTCAAGCGTGCGCGCCATCGCCTCGGACGCAAACACCAGCCCATCCAGATCGTATTTTTTCTGCAGCGCTTCTCGGCGCTGGCGCCGCTCGCGCCGACTGCGGTTGATCTCGCGGCTGGATTCGGACAGCTCCAGCAGGTTCTCCACCGTGGCCAGCAGCTTGTTGTCGTCCCACGGCTTGGACAGGTAATCAGCCGCACCGGCCTTGACCAGTTCCACCGCGGTTTCCAGATGCGTCCACGCCGTCAGCAGGATCACCGGCAAATCGGGATGACGCTCGCGGATCGCACGGAACAACACCACCCCCTCCTTGCCCGAGGTGGTGTCGGCGGTGAAATTCATGTCCTGGATCACCACGTCGACCGCGTCGCGCTCGAGCACCGCCAGCCCCTGCTCCGGGGTCAGCGCCGTCAGCGCGCGGATCTCGTGCAACGACAACGCCAGCGACAGCGCCTCGCCCACGGCCGGATTGTCATCGATGATCAGTACGCTACGGGTCATTTGTTTTCTGCACATGCGGACATGGATGCCGCTCCTGCCCACAAGGTTGCCATGACTAATGAACTATTCAACCGGCAGTTTCCCCGAGGCGAGGTGCCGCCCCGGATTGACCGGAGCGGCAACAGCACTCAGCTCGCCACCGGATGCGCCGGCGCCCTGCCGGCCTTGACCGCCGCGATCCAGTGGTCGACCCGGGTTTCCAGCACGTCCAGCGGCAACGCGCCGCCGCTGAGGATTTCGTCGTGGAACGCACGGATGTCGAACTGGTCGCCCAGCGCTTTTTCCGCCCGCGCACGCAGTTCGAGGATCTTCAGCTCGCCGGTCTTGTAGGCCAGCGCCTGGCCCGGCCAGGTGACGTAGCGATCGGTCTCGGCCTGCACGTCGGGCTCATCCTCGCTGGAATGGGCGTGGAAGAAGTCGACCATCTGCTGGCGCGTCCAGTGCTTGTAGTGCACGCCGGTATCGAGCACCAGGCGGTCGGCGCGCAGCAGCTCATCGGACAGTCGGCCGTAGTCGGACAGCGGGTCCTTGTAGAAGCCGACCTCCTTGCCGAGCTGTTCGGCATACAACGCCCAGCCCTCGATGTACGCGGTGTAGCCGGCCTGCTGGCGAAACGGTGGCAGCTTGGGCAGGGTCTGCGCGATCGAGATCTGCAGGTGATGGCCGGGAATGCCTTCGTGATACGCGGTCGACTCGACGGTCAATATGCTGCGGTTGGCGAAGTCACCGGTGTTGACGAAGATCTGCCCCGGCCGCGAGCCGTCCGGCGTGCCCGGATGGTATTCGGCCGCGGCGGCTTCCTTCTCGCGGAACCTCTCCACCGGCATCACCACCACCTTGGTCTTCGGCAGCAGGCCAAACAGCTTCGGCAACTCCGGCTCCATGCCCGCGATATAGCCGCGATAGCGATTGAGGATGTCCTCGCGTGAGGTCGCGTGCGTCTTCGGGTTGGTCTTCAGCGAGGCGCGAAAGCTGGCCAGGTCCTTGAAGCCCTGCGCGTGGGCGATTTTCGTCATCTCGCCCTCGATGCGCTTGACCTCGGCCAGGCCGATCTGGTGGATCTGCTGCGGCGTCTCGTTGGTCGTGGTCATCTGTTCGACGTCATAGCGATAGATCGCCTCGCCGTTGGGCAGGTCCCACACGCCCGGCTGGCTGCGTCCATGCGGCGCGTAGTCGTCGGCCACGAATTTGCCCAGCTTCACGTACGCCGGGCGCACATCGTTGTCGATGGCGGCGAGGATGGCGTCGTGCAGGCGCTTCTGGTCGGCCGCCGACACCGACTTCGGGAAATGTTTCAGCGGCTCGGCGAACACACTGTCCATGCCGGCCGGCTTCTCGATGCTGTCGATCTGTACCACCACCTTTTCCAGCAGGTACTTCGGCGGCATCATCTTGTCGCGCATGCCCTGGCGCGCCACCACGGTCACCTGGTCGAACAGCTTGGGCACCGCCTTCAGGCGCGCCAGATAGTCGTCGTACTCCTTCGTGTTGTTGAAGGGAATCGTGCTGACGAAGCCGGCCAGGGCAATATGCACGCCACCCATCTGATCCAGCGGCATCTCGTAGAGCTTGAGCTGGTAACCGTGCAGCTGATCCTTCAGCTGGCGCACCATCAGTTGCTGGTTGAGCGTGTCGCTGTCGGCGAAACCGGTGGTATCGATCGCCTCGAAACGCTTGAGGAAATCCTCGTTCGTCTTGTGATCGGCTGCCAGGTGCGCCAATGAGGCATCGGTCCAGCGATCGTTGTAGCGCAGGTCGCCCAGCGCCGTGGCGAACTCAGGGCTGTTCTTCAGGTTGTACTGCCATTGCTCCGCCAGCAGTGCGTTGAGTGCCTGCACCCGGCTTGCCACGTCACCCTTGGCGTTCGATTGCACCGCCTGCGCCGCGCACAGTGGCAATGCCACGGTTACCGTACCCAGTAGCGCCGCACAGATCAGCAATGGCAGGGTTTTCATCAGGCAGCATCCTCAGGGTGATGGGGTGAAGAGAGTTGATTGTGACGCCGACGGTACACCGGCAGCCCGTGCCAGAGTGCATGGATTTCAGACCGATCGGGTAGCCACCACCGGCGGCACGGCGGCTGCGCGGCGTGCGGGCGACAGCACGGCCAGCTGGCCCAGCACGAACAGCGCAACCGCGCCGACCGGCAACCACGTCCACGGCAGGCGCTGCAGTTCATAGTGGTGCATCAGGAACAGGTTGATGCCATACGCAAGCACCATGCCGGCAAGTATGCCGATGCCGACGATCAACAGGTTTTCCAGCAGGAAGTAGCGCAGGATGTCGACCCGGCGCGCACCCAGCGCGCGGCGGATGCCGACCTGGCGCGTACGCTGCTGCACCCAGTACCCGGTGAGCCCCATGATGCCCATGGCAGTGACCAGCACCACCACCACACACACGCTGGCCAGTAGCCATACCGCGGCACGCCAACTGCTGAACACGGCCTCGCGCAGCCCTTCGAAGGTGTTGGGATTGATGTCGTTGCCCGACAGCAGGCTGCTGCCAAACTGCTTCTTCAGCGCCCCGGGTATCGCCTTCAGTACTTGCTCGCGTTCACTTGCGCGGGTGCGCACCACGTAGCTGATCAAGGGCGTGTCGGTGATGCGCGCCGGGATCAGCATCGAATAGTCGGCCCGGCCGTCGGTGGCATCGGCGATCTGGTAGCGCAACAGATGACTGACGATGCCGATCACCCGCCAGCCTCCGCTCGCTCTGGCATTCGATCCGCGCAAACGGCCACCCAGCGCATTGCCGTCTGGAAACAGTTTGGTCGCGAGCGCACGGGTGATGATGATGGGTATCTGTTTGCCCTTGAACGGATCGCCGTTCTGCATGTTGAAATCCTCATAGTCGCTGGCGCTGAAGTTGCGGCCAGCCACCAGTTGCAGTCCAAGCGCATCGAGCATCCCCTCGCCGAGATAGCCATCGGCGGTCACCGTCACGCCGGCAGGGCTGGTCAGTCCCATGCCCAGCCGCATCGAGGATGACAGCGGGATGCCCATCGCCGGCGCCACCTGGGTCACCCCGGGAATCGCCAGCAAGGCCTGCCGGCCGCCCTGGATATCCGCCTGACTCCACGAACGGCCATTGGCCACGATCTGGTCCACCTCGATCACCTGGCCTGGCGCGATCCCGTCGGGCACCAGCATCGGCGCCAGCCGTTGATCCAGCAGGAAGAAGGCGTTGCACAAAATGGCGCAGGCGATGGCTACCTGCACCACCACCAGCAGCGGCATCAGCTGGTTGCGACGCAGGCTGGACACGATATGACGTACCGACATGGCGAACTCCCTAGGCGCTCTTGACCTGCAGACCCGGCTCGACACGACAGGCGCGCCAGGCCGGCAACATGCCCACCAGCAAACCGACGACCAGCGCCAGCCCGAACAGGCCGGCAAAGGTCAGCGGGTCCAGATGCGCCAGATCGGTGTAGCCCTGGTGCTGCCGCCGCACCACCCACAAACCGAACGAGGTCAGCGGTAGTGCCAGCGCGCCGCCCAGCACGCCGGCCATGCCGGCTTCCCATACGCACTGCGCAAAGATCGCCTGGCGCGGCGCACCCAGCGCGCGGCGGACGCCGATCTCCACCGAACGGCGCAGGAATCGCGCCGCCAGCAGGCCAGCGACATTGACCATGCACAGCAGCAGAAACCCGCCAGCCAGCCACACGTTGAGGCGTACGTTGTCCGGCACCACGTGATTCAGCGCGAGCCAACCTGGCACGCTGTAAAGCTTCGCATGCGGCGGCCGTTCGAAGCGCCCGGCGCCATGTTGCTGACTGGCGTAGTCAAGCAGGAACTGTCGATAGCCGGCGACCTGTGCGGCGTCATTCAACTGCACCCAGAGCGACAACCAGCGGCAGTGCGGCACGTTGACTTTTCCGAATATCAGCGGCGTGTCGTCATCGCAACCACCCGAAGCAAACGGCCCCAGCCCCGAATCCAGCAGCGCGCCAACCGGCAGGAACAGACTGTCGGCGTTACTACTGCTGAACGCCCAAAGATCCAGACCGTAGAAATGCGGCTGCGGTGCCCACTTGGCACTTACCCCGATCACCCGGAACGGCTTGCCGCCCACGCGCAGCGTGCGACCCACGCTGTCCTGCGTACCGAACACCTCGCGGCTGAGCCCACCGCTGATCACCACCACCGGCGCATGCGCGGCGTCCTCGGCCGGTGTCCAGTAGCGTCCGTGCAACAGCGCAATGCCGAACATCGGGAACAGTCCGCTGCTGGCGGCAATGCCTACCGCGGACTGCGTCTTGCCGCCGGAGTCATTCTGCACATCCTGGATAATCTCCGTCAGCATCACCTGGGCGGGCGCGCGATGCGCCGTCAGCAACGCCTGCGCATCGGCCAGTTTCAGGTGCGAGGGTATGCCGCTGGCGCTGCCGGTGGTGCTGTCACCGGCCTTCGGCAGCTGCCGGGAATCCACCCAGCCCATATACAGATGCTGGCTGATACCCGGCAGCGGATCGGACGACAACACGTGCAGCAGGGTCAGCGTGGTCATCGCCGATGCCAGCCCCAGCGCCATGGTCAGCACCACCAGCAAGGTAGTCCGGGGGTGGTGGCGCAAGCCACGCCACGCCAGCTCAAAGTTGTATCCAAACATCATCTGAAGTCTCCCGAATATCCCAGGCCATCACGCGCTGGCCATCACACGCTCCGTGTCGCCACCACCGGCGGCACCGCCGCCGCGCGCAGCGCGGGGCCAAGCACCGCCAGCTGTCCAAGCCCCCACAGCGCCAGTGCGCCGATCGGCAGGTAGTACAGTGGCAGGCGCGGCAATTCGTAGAACTTCATCAGCACGATGTTCAGCGCGAACGCCAGCGCCATCCCCAGCACGATGCCGCCGGTGACGATGAGGAAGTTCTCGGTCTGGAAGTAGTGCAGGATGTCGCCGCGCGTCGCGCCGATGGCGCGGCGGATGCCGATCTGTCGGCGCCGCTGCTGCACCCAGAAACTGGCCAGGCCGAAGATGCCCAGCGCGGTGACCAGCAGCATGGCGGTGATCACGCCGAGCAGGATGCCGGCCATGGTGCGGTCCTGCTGGAAGAAGCTTTCGCGCAGATTGCCCACGCCCTGGCTGGCGGTGGTGTCCAGCACCGCGTCGGGTGCGATCTTGGCGATGGCCGCGCGTGCGTCACGAAGCACGCGCGGAAGGTCCTCAGGCGAGGCGCGCAGAAGGTAGGTACCTGCGAAGTGCGCGCCGGGCTGGGACGGCACGAACACCGACCAATCGATGGTGGAAGGGCCGCCCTCGCCTGGAGATGGCCGCGCCAAATGCGCCACCACGCCAGCCACCCGGAAGTGGGGCTTGCCAACCCAGAATTCCTTGCCCAGCGGATCGACACCGGGCCACGCGTGATCGGCTAGCGACTGCGTAATCCACACCAGCGCATCGTCGGGCACGAAGTGAACCACGGGCTGATAGTCGCCTTCCTGCGGTCCGCGTCCCGCGACCAGTTGAAGGCCGAGCGCCTCGAAGCTACCCGGGCCGCCCGAGTAGAAATTCACCACGCCGGCAAACTGCTTGCCCTCGGCATCCGTGGTAATGCCGGCGTTGTTGGGAGAACCGCTGAACGGGACGGCGCTGATCACGCTGACCGATTGCATGCCGGGGATCCGGGCTAGGCCGTTGAGCACGCGGGCATTGAGATCGACGCCCTGGTCTTCATCAAAGCCGGTGAGCTTGATGGCAGCCAGCGCGCCCTCATCGACGCCACTGCGAATATGGCTCAGCTGCACCCGGTTGACGATCAGGAAGCAGGCATTGCATAGCACGGCGCAGGCCAGCGCGATCTCCATGGAGATCAGAAAGGTTGCGAGACGATGCTTGCGCAGGGCGGCGAAAATGGGGCGTATCTGCATATGGCCAGTACCTGTATGGAAACCGCTCTTCTGATGAGTCCGGCCATGGATGGCCGGTTTCTTGCGCAGGGACAGCGCACTAAAGCGTCTTCAGCTGCAGGCCGGGCGCCATGCGGCTGGCGCGCAGTGCAGGCAGCAACCCGGCCAGCAGACTGGTGGCAATCGCCAACGCAAACGTAAGCAGGAACATCGCCGTATCCAGGTGCACCAGGTCGGCATAGGCCACTGGCTGGCGACGTACCAGCCACAATCCCGCCAGGGTAAGCAGCAGACCGCCAACACCGCCCAGCAAGCCGATCAATCCCGCCTCGACCAGGCACTGCGCCAGCACCGCCGCACGACTGGCACCCAAAGCACGCCGCACCCCGATCTCGCCGGCCCGGCGCAGGAACTTCGCCAGCAGCAGGCCTACGGTGTTGAACAGGCAGATCAGCAGAAATGCGAAAGCCGCCCACATCTGCAGGCGTACATCGCTCGGCACCACGTGATTGAAGTCCAGCCATCCCATCAGGCTGCGCAGTTGCGTGTTGTCGGCGCGCGCGAAACGGCCGAGGGATTTTTGCTGAGCTGCATAGTCGGCCACGAACTGACGATAGCCGCGAACCTTGGCCGCGCTGTCCAGCTGTACCCATAGCATCATCCACACGCAGGGTGATGTCTGCAGGATCCCGTTGCTTTTGGGCATGCTCCAGCAGGTGAAAAAAGTGAAACCGGCGGGATTGATGTCTGACGAACTGTTGAACGGCAAGAAAACATCCTCAGGACGTCCATAGAAGTCGCCGGTCTGACCACCGTCGAAGCGCCCGCCCGCCACGTCATAGAATTGCGGCGACGGGCGCCACGCAGCCAGCACGCCGACGATGCGCACATCGGAGTTTTTCAGCCGAAGCGTGCGACCCACACTGTCGGCGCCGTTGAACAGCTTATTGTTGAGGTCCGAAGAGATCACTGCGACCCGTGCGCGACTCGCATCGTCCTGCGCCGACCAACCGTGGCCGTAGCGAAACGGTACGTCGAACATCGGAAAGAATTCACTGGTGGTGGACAGCACCTGCGCCATCAGCGGCGGCAGGTTTACCTGCGGCGCGGTCAGCTTCAACTGGCCGTGCGCGATCAGCGCCTGCCGGTCGGCGCGATGCGCGCTCCACAGATCCACCGCCGAACGATAATCCATCATGTCGTAGGGCAGCGACGGCCCATCCGAATAGGGATTCGGGTCGACCTGCGGAAAGAACAGCGTGCCACTGCGCGTGGGTACCGGATCGCCGGACAACAGGTGCATCACCGTCAGCGTGGTCATGCTGGCACCAATGCCCACCGCGATGGCGAGCACCATCAGCGCCGTCAGCACCTTGTTGCGCTTGAGGCTGCGCAGGGCCAGATCCAGGTAATAGCCGAACATTTCATTCCCTCCGTTTTTCCGTTCCCGCCGGCACGCTCAGGAGTGCGTCGTCGTGACGTCCGCATCCCGCGATCCGTCAGCGATCCCTCGTCGCCTCGGCCGGCGCCGCATCGCCGGCCCGCTGCGCATACGGCAGCGCGTCGGTGACCAGGTGCACGAGGAAGCGGCCCGGCTGCTCCAGCATGATCATGTGTGCGGAGTCGGCAAAGACCACCAGACGCTTGGACGGCGCCTGGATCTTGTCGAACCACTGCACCGCCAGATCATGCGAAGTGGTGTTGTCGTGCGCACCCACGAACATGATCACCGGGCAGCCAAAATGCGTGGTGTGGTCGAAATTGACCGCCAGCAGAGGTTGCAGCAGATGTTTCAGCGAAAACAGGCTGGCCTTGTCGATCGCGTGCAGGTCGTTTTCGCTGTAATCGGGCGACAGGCTCCACGCATCGGCGGCGAACTGGAAATCCTTGCGCCCCCATGCCAGGCCGCCGTAATACATCTCCCACTTGTCGCGTATGCCGATGCGTTCGAGGGTCATGCCGTTCGTACCCGGGTACGGCGCGATGGATTTCAGCTCGCGCACCGCCGCGGTATTGCCGTTCGCCTTCGCCTCGCGCAGCGCGAACGCGTAGCCGTCCTGCTCGTTCCGGCGCATGTTCACGACCTGGCCGACGCTGATGTAGGCGTAGAACCAGTCGGGGTGACGCTGCACCAGAGTCACCCCCAGCACGCTGCCCCAGGAGTGCCCCATCAGGAAAATCTTTTGCTTGTGCAGGCGATCGCGCAGATACCCGACCAGCTGGGCCGCATCGTCGGTCATGCCGTCGATGCTCATGCCTGGTGCCATCTGCGCCTCGGTATTGGACGCATAGGTCTTGCCGGCGCCGCGCTGATCCCATTCGACCACCGTGAAGTAGTCCTGCCACGGTGACTCGAACGTCCAGGCCAGCGGCATGTCCGGTGACGCCGGCCCGCCATGCAACAACAACAGCACCGGATTGCGCATATCACGGCCGCGGATCGTCAGCCAATGGTCGACGCCGTTGATGCGCAGCTTCACCTGCTCATCGATACCGTTCGGCGAAACGATTTTCTGATTGGCGGCGATGATCCCGGTGACTTTCGCGCGCGTCATCCAATGCGCCGGATCATGTTTCACCTCGCCGGCGCAGGCGCCACCCGCCGTCATGAGCAGGGCCGATGCCAGCACGACGCCCCATGTCCTTCGAATCATCTTCATTCACTACTCCCTTGAATCAATCATGTGCAGGAACCGGCCCGCACGGTGCAGGCGAAATCGACTTCACACCGACCTTGTCGCGACAACGGGCGGCACCTCCGCGGCGCGCAAGGCCGGTCCCAGCACCGCGAGCTGCCCGATCAGCCACAGCGCGATGGCGCCGACCGGGAAATAGATCGCAGGCAGCCGCGGCAACTCGTAATGCAGCATCAGGAACAGGTTGATCGCATAGGCCAGCAGCATGCCCAGCGCGATGCCGATCGTGGCCAGCAGGAAATTCTCGGTCTGGAAGTAGTGCAGGATGTTGCTGCGGGTGGCACCGAGCGCGCGGCGCACGCCGATCATGCGGCGTCGTTGCGCGACCCAGAAACTGGCCAGTCCCACGATGCCAAGCGCGGTGACGGTCAACAGCGCGGCGATCACGCCGACCAGGATGCCGGCCATGGCGCGGTCGTTCTGAAAGAACCCCTGGCGTAATTCGTCATAAGCGCGCTGCTCCAGCACGATGCGATTGGGATCGAGGCGCTTGAGCGCAGCCAGGGCGGCTTTCAGCACCTGCCCGCGATCCTGCGGGGTGGTGCGGATCATGTAGCTGCCACCCTCCGTCGCAGTCAGGCGTATCGGATACACGATGCTGTACTGGGCACCCATCTGCAGCATGTTCGGCCGCGCCAGCGGAGCACTCACACCGACCACCTGCAACGGTATGTCGTTGCCAACGTATATCGTCTTGCCCAGCGCGCTCTGCCCTGGCCACAGGCGCGCGGCAACTGCCTCGGCGACAATCGTGGTGTGCGGCAGATTTTTCATGTCGTTGCTATGCAGCGCGGGCATGGCGGTTTTCAGGTCGATCAGTTCATCGGGCTGGAAATCGCGTCCCGCAATGATTCGTACACCCAGCGTCGCCAGCAGGTTCTGGCCGTAGTAGCTCGCCACCTCGAGCGAGTTCTGCCGCTGGTGGGGGCGCAGCTTGAGGCTACTGTTGGACATGGCGTGGCCACTGAGCGGCAGCTGGTTTACCAGGGCCACCGCCTGCACCCCGGCGATCTGCTGCAGTGTCGCCAGATCGGTTTGCGCCTGCGCGTCGGCATCCGGTCGATCGCCGATGTACGCAAACTTGATCTGCAGCAGATCGTGTTCGGCGATGCCGCTGGGAATATCCATGCGCTGCAGGCGTTGATGGATCAGGAACACCACGTTGCAGACGATGGCGCAGGTCAGCGCAATCTCCAGGATCAACAGCCATGCAGTGATCTTGTGCCGGCGCAGGGTGGAGAGAATCGGTCGGATATCCATATCAGTTGCTCTTCAGTTGCAGGCCGGGGGTGATGCGGCATGCACGCCAAGCCGGCAGCACCCCGGCCAGCAGGCTGGCACCCACCGCCAGCGCGAGCGTCATCAACAGCATCACGCCATCCAGATGCGCCAGCGGCGCGTAATCCGCCGGCTGTCGACGCACCAGCCACAGTCCGAGCCAGGCCAGCAGCAGGCCACCCAGGCCACCGGCAAACCCGATCACGCCGGACTCCACCAGCAGCTGGCTGAACAACGCGCGCCGCGATGCGCCCAGCGCACGACGCACCCCCAGTTCGGCAGAGCGACGCAGGAACTTGGCCAGCATCAGACCCACCATATTGACCAGACACACGAGCAGGAAACCCAGCGCCAGCCAGCTCTGCAGTTGCACATCACCGGGCACCACCCGCTCGTAGTCCAGCCACTGCATCAGGTTGCGCAGGCGTACGTTGGGTGGACGCTGAAAACGGCCCAGCGTCTTTTGCTCCTGCGAGTAGTGGATCAGAAACTGCCGGTACGCGGCTGCCTTGGCTGGTGTATCCAGCTGCACCCAGAACTGCAGCCACACGCAAGGTGCCGTGTGCGTGGCATCGTTGCCGCCATTGCCCCAGCAATCGGCGCCGCCGAGATGCGCCAGATGCAAATCCTGCGAGGTGGACAACGGCAGGTAGACGCCTTCGTCCCCGCCGTAGTTCTTCACGTTGAGATCATAGAAATGCGGATTCGGCCGCCAGTCGCCCAGTACACCGATAATGCGCAGCGCGTGGCCTTCCAGGCGCAGCATGCGTCCAGTGCTGTCGCGACCACCAAACAGCTTGTCATTGAGCTTGCCGCTGATCACCACCACGGCCGCGCTGGCGGCATCCTCGGCCGCACCCCAGGCATGGCCATACCGGAACGGCACGCCGAACATCGGAAAGAAATCGGCCGTGGTATAACGCGCCGTCTCGTAAAACGGATCAAGCGCGGACTGCGCCGGCTGGATGGCTACCGAGCCGCCCGTCATCAGCGCCTGACGATCCGCCCGCTTCGCCTGCAGCAGGTTCATGCCGTCGATCCAGGTGACCTGATCCAGCGGTTCGCCCTGCGGTCGATAGTCACCCATGTCTCTCGGATCCAGCTGCGGCACATACAAGGTGTCGCTGCGCCCGGGCAGCGGATCGCCCGACAGCACGTGCAGCACGGTCAGCGTGGTCATGCTGGCACCGATGCCCAGCGCGATCGCCAGCACCATCAGCGCGGTGAGCGCCTTGTTGCGCTTCAAGCTGCGCAGGGCCAGATCGAGGTAGTAGCCAAACATTAGGTGCCCCCGTCAACCATCAAAACTGACGTCATCCTGTAGGAGCGCACCTTGTGCGCGATGCTCTTGGTTGCATCGCGCAAAGGGCAATCGCGCACAGGGCGCTCCTACAGGTTCCTTGTTCATCAGGCCGACCTCGTGGCTACCACCGGCGACACGCTGGACGCTCGCCGCGCCGGCACGAACACCGCGGCCTGGCCCAGCGCCAGCATCGCCAGCACGCCGATCCCCACGTACTGCAGTGGCAAGCGCGCCATCTCGTAGTGCGCCATCAGCCACAGGTTGAGACCGACAGCCAGCAACACGCCAACCGCGACGCCGATGCCCGCAATCAGCAGGTTCTCGATCTGGAAGTAACGCAGGATGTCGATGCGTCGCGCACCCAGCGCCCGCCGCACGCCGATCTGCTTGCGCCGCTGGCCGACCCAGAAGCTGGTCAGCCCGGCGATGCCGGCGGCCGTGACCACCACCAGGATCAGGCAGACGATGCCCATCACCAGCGCCATGCCACGATCGGCGCGGTAGATCTTGGCGCGAATCTGGGAGAGCGACTGGATGCCCCAGCTGTCCGGCATCACGCGCATTGGGTTCACCGCCAGCAAGGCCTTGCGCGCCTCGCGCATCGCCGCCTGTTCGCGGCCCGGTCGGGCGCGCACCGCGTAGCTGGCCGACGCGCCGTCCACCCGCACCGGTTCCAGCACCGAGTTGTAGTCCCAGTTACTGCCCCACTTCGCCGTGGTTGGCGTCTGCAGGCGCTCGACGACGCCGACGATGGTCGCCGGTTTGCCGTCCTGATACACCGTCTTGCCCAGCGCATCGCCGCCGGGAAACAGCTGATCGGCCACCGGCTTGCTGACGATGATCACCGGCGACACAGCAGCGTCGCTGAGGGTGTGATGCAGGATTTCGTCGGCCTTGAAATCGCGGCCGGCGATCAGCTGCACGCCGAGCGTCGAACGCAGGTGCTCATCGCCGTAGTAATAGGCGGCGCTCACCGCCACGCCGGTCTGCTGCGGGTTCAGGCTGAGCGTGCCGCTGTAGATCATGCCTTGCAGCGGCATGCTGGTCGACGCGGCCACCTGTTGCACGTCGGGCAGGTTGCGCAGTGTGGCCAAATCCGTGCGCTGCAAGGCATCGAGCTTTTCCACCGACGCCGCATCACTGCCGGTGGGTGCACCGAACCAGCTCTGCGATATGCGGATCAGGCCGGGCTCGACCGCGCCGGTGGGACGGTTCACGCGCTCGATGCGTTGCCCGATCACGAATACCGCGTTGCACACGATGGCCAGGGTCAGCGCGATCTGCAGCGCGATCAGCACCACGCCGGCCTTGTGCGGACGCAGCGCGGACACGATGGGATGCAGTTTCATGGCTACCGTTCCCTGCACGAGACTGATGGCCCGCAGCGGGAAACGTAGGAGCCCGCTCGCGGGCGATGCTTTGTGGGGGACCGGGGACCAGGGACCGGGGACCAGGAACAAAGCAAGAGCATCGCCTGCGAGCGGGCTCCTACGGGTGGCGAGAGTGATGGAAAGTTCACGGCTGCCGTCCTCAGTTCGATTTCAGCTGCCATGC
>DASRUB010000199.1:0-4336 GCA_035655635.1 Rhodanobacter sp.
TACCGCTGGCGGCCGGCGTGCTGTACCCATGGTTCGGTATCGTGCTGTCGCCGATGATCGCGGCGCTGGCGATGAGCCTGAGTTCGGTGTCGGTGGTGAGCAATGCGCTGCGGCTGCGCAAGGTCGCGTTGTAGCGGCCGGTGCGGGTGACGCCTGTCATTGTCGATGCTGACCGTGGGCTCTGCCGGCGCCACCCGAGCGCATCGATATCAGAGCAGGATGCCGGCGAGGTTGAAGAGCGCGTGACACACGATCGCGGGCAACAGGCTGCCGCTGCGCCGTCGCCATTCCCCGGCGAGTACGCCCAACACCAGCGCGCCCAGCGCGGTCAACGGACCGACCGCGAGATGGATCACGGCGAAAAGCACGGCCACGCCGAGCGAGGCGCAAAGCTCACCGCGACCGCCGGGGTCGGACAGCCGCCTGGCCAGCGTGGTCTGCAAGAGCCCGCGAAAGATGGTTTCTTCCTGGATCGGGGCGATCAGGCCGAAGTAGATCATGGCCAGCCACGGTGCAATCTTCAATCCGGCAAGTGGCCCAGGCTCGCCCGCCTGGTTGACGCACAGCGCGACGATGGCCGCACACGGGATTGACCATGCGAAGGCGTATAGCAGGAATCGCATGCGTGGCAGGCAAAACCCGAAAGCGTTCCAGCCGCGTTGCCAGCGGCGCGCATGCAGGGCGATCAATCCGCAGGCGATCGCGAAACTGAGCAGCATCACCGCCGGAACCATCTGCCCCAGCGGCAAGCGCAGGCTGCCGACCAGGATGAATGTCGGCACGTAAACGATCACGAACAGCAGCAGGGTCATGCCTGCCGCAAACAGAACCTGCCGAAAGCGGTGCATGGATGGTCAGGTCCCGGGTCCGATCGAAGCGGCAACCATACCAGCGCATGCGCCAGACGAGATCGCCGTGGCGCTGTGGCTGGATTGCATGCGCTGACGATCGCGACCACCATGCGCGCAAACTGATGTGAGCATCCTATGAATCCGACTCCTCCCGCCGCGGCGCCTCCCGTCGCGGCCCCTCTCGCTGAATGGCTGGCGTACCAGGAACGCGTCAACGTACACAGCATCGAGCTGGGGCTCGATCGCGTGCGTGAAGTGTGGCAGCGGATGGGTGCGCCGCGTCCGGCACCGCGGGTGATCACCGTGGCGGGTACCAACGGCAAGGGTTCCACTGTGGCCCTGCTCGAGGCCATGCTTGCCGCCGCCGGCCGCCGGGTGGGTGCCTTCACCTCACCGCATCTGCTGGTTTACAACGAACGTATCCGCATTGACGGCGCGGTGGCGGAGGACGCCGCCCTGATCGCGTCGTTCGAGCGGATCGAGGTGGCGCGCGGCGAACTGCCGTTGACTTATTTCGAATTTGGCACGCTGGCCGCGCTGGATTTGTTCGCCCGCGCTGGCGTCGATGTGGCGGTGCTGGAGGTGGGCCTGGGCGGGCGCCTGGACGCGGTGAATATCATCGACGCCGACGTGGCGGTGATCACCACCGTCGACCTCGATCACATGGACTGGCTGGGGCCCGATCGCGACAGCATCGGCCGCGAGAAAGCCGGGGTCGCGCGTCGGGACCGACCAGCGATCCTGGGCGAGCTGGACCCGCCTGCCGGGCTGCTGGCGGCACTGGCCGAATGCGGAGCGCTGGTCCAGCGCGCCGGCCGCGACTTCGAGGTCGAGCATCAGGCGGTCGAACATCAGGCACACGGCTGGCGCTGGCGGCATCGCGACGGCACCGCCATGGAGTTGCCCGATCCGCAGCTGGCTGCACCCGTGCAATACGCCAACGCGGCCGCGGCAATCGCGGCGCTGCATGTACTGGACGACCCTGCGCTCACGCCCAGCGCGCTGTTCGCGGCGGCCAGCGCGGGGCTGAAAGAGGTGCGGATTGCCGCGCGATTGCAGGCACTGGGCGGCGAACCGCCGCTGTTCGTGGATGTGGGCCACA
This sequence comes from Rhodanobacter sp., assembly GCA_035655635.1. Lineage (GTDB taxonomy): Bacteria > Pseudomonadota > Gammaproteobacteria > Xanthomonadales > Rhodanobacteraceae > Rhodanobacter. The sequence continues at coordinate 1,954 of DASRUB010000199.1, forward strand.
ACCCGCAGGCGGCGCGAGCCCTGGCCGAATGGCTGGATGCACAGCCGCCGGGCGGGGTGCACGCCGTTTACGGTGCGCTGGCCGACAAAGACGTGGCGGGGGTGATGGCCGCGCTTGGCGCGCGTATCGACCATTGGCATCTGGCCGGCCTTGAACATGCCACGCCGCGCGGTCTCACCGGGCCAGCGCTCGCGGACACGTTGCGTGAAACCCTGCCGCAGGCGCGGTTTGAGGTATCCGCCGATGTCCCGACCGCACTGGCAGCGGCACGCAAGGCCGCGCAACCCGGTGCCCGCATCCTGGCATTCGGCTCGTTTTTCGTCGCCAGCGCGGTCATCGCTGAACAGTCCGTGTGAGTGGCGCCATGGCGCCCCGCGCTGGCAGGTATAATCCCGGCGTTACGCATTGCGTTTGCCGCCATGGAGCGAAGACTTGAAAACACGCCTTCTGGGAGCTGCCGTCCTGATTGCATTGGCGGTCATTTTCGTGCCGATGTTCTTCTCCGGCAGCCCGCCCGTGCCCGGTAGCGATCAATCCGTCAGTCTGGCCATTCCACCGGCCCCCGATCGCGACCTGCAAACGAAAACGATGAGCCTGAACCCGGGCGCCGCGGCGGCCGTATCGAGCGCCGCCCCGGCTACGGGCGATCGCATCGCGACGGTCAACATTGATTCGAACCGCCCCCGCGACGTGGAACTCGACCCCGAAGCCGGCCGCAAGCCCGCGCCGACGACGGTGACGATCGGTAGCGGTGCGTCGCCGAGCCAGCCGGTGATTCCGCAACACGGCACCGGAACGCCGGCCACTCCCACGCCCGCGGCGCAAGCACCCGTGGAGCAAGCGCCCACGACGCAGACACCGGCCACGAAAGCGCCCGGCAAGCCGGCCGCAGCCACCGCGGTGCCGGCCAAGCCGACTGCCGCAGAGCCCAGCCCCACGGCTTCCAGTCCGGCGGCCGGGCACGGCAGCTACACGCTCAACCTCAGCGCCTACGCCAGTGCCGCCGGTGCGGCGAAGTTGCAGCAGCGCGTGCGTGCGCTCGGCTATCCGGTGAGCGGTCACACCATCACACAGGCCGGCAAGCCCCGCACCCTGGTCATCGCCGGGCCGTTCGAGACCCGCACCGCGGCCGAAGCAGCACGCCTGAAGATCACCCAGGCCATTCCCGGCGCTCCGGCGCGGCTGGAGCAGGATGCTGATGTCAGCGGCCAGCCGACACCGGCACACGCGGTGGCCAGCTCTGGCAAACCCGGCGGTTGGGCGGTGCAACTGGCGGCGATGAGCAGCCACGCCGATGCCAATGCCTTGCGCGACAAACTGCGCGCGGCCGGTTTCGACGGGTTTGTCGATTCGGTGCAGTCCGGCGGGAAAACCCTGTGGCGTGTGCGCGCCGGTCCGCAAACCGAACGTGCTGACGCCCAGCGCCTGCATGACCAGATCAAGGCCAAACTCGGCACCGACGGCAACGTCGTCTCCGTGCCTTGATACCGTTCATGTCCTGCGCCGTGCCGTCATTGTTCGCGGGAGCCCGAACGACCGAGGAGCGGGTGGGCCTGAGCGTTTCGATGGGTCGAGTGACAGGATGAACTGGGTCGACGGGATCATCCTGGCCGTGCTCGGGCTCTCGGTCCTGATCGGCCTGATGCGCGGCTTGGTGGCCGAGGTTCTGTCACTGCTGACATGGGTCGCAGCCTTCGTGGTGGCGACGCTGTTCGGCCCGGATGTCGCGGCGCTGTTCGAGAACGTGATTTCCCTGTCGATCGCCCGGATCAGCCTCGGTTATGCGATCTGCTTTATTGGCGTACTGCTGATCGGCGCGCTCGTGCGGTTTGCGGCCCGACGCTTGATCTGGAGCACGGGCTTGAGCGGCATCGACCGTTTGCTCGGTCTGTTTTTCGGGTTCGTGCGCGGCGTGTTGATCGTGACGGTGGCGGTATTTCTGATCGGGCTCACCGCCTTGACGCGCGAATCCTGGTGGCAGCACTCCACCCTGCTGCCGCAGTTCCAGGCCACGGCCGCGTGGCTGGGCCAGAATATCCCGGCGAACGTGGTTGACCATTTGCACCCGGAGGCGATGCTGGACAAGCTCAAGTCCGAACCGATGCTGCAGCGAGAGGCTCCGGCGGCTTCGTCCAGTTCAGCACCATCATCAAACCCGCATAACCGCGGTGCAGCGTCCGGGCTTCTCGACCGGATGCACAACTTGTCTGATCGGTTCCACGACCCCATCTCCACCCCGCAACCGCCCCCGGTGCGGCGCACGGAGCAGAAGCCGGCGGCGGCTGGCAGTGCGTCCGGCCATCCCTTGCATCCCTGAACCAGCGTTTCTGAAACAGGCCACGAATTCATGTGCGGAATCATCGGCATCGTCGGGACCACGGAA
>DASRUB010000200.1:0-8157 GCA_035655635.1 Rhodanobacter sp.
CGAATCCCGAATCCCGAATCCCGAATCCCGAATCCCGGGCAAGAGCATCGCCCGCGAGCGGGCTCCTACCGGTTGCCCTTGGCCACCGGCAGCTGCGCTGCGTGCCACGCCAGCACGCCGCCGCCGAGGGTGTGTACATGCTCGAAGCCGGCCTTGAGCAGTCGTTGTGCCGCCTTGGCGGAGTTGCCGCGACCGTCCTTGTCCATCAGCACCACCGGCAGCGACTTCGCCACGGCCAGTTCCTTTTTCTCCGGATCGAACTGGCTCATCATCACGTGCTTTGCGCCGGGCAAGTGCATTTTCTGGAAGTCGGCCAGGGCGGACAGATCGATCAGCAAGGGGTTGTCGCGGTTGATCAGCGCGGTCAGGCCGGCCGGGCTCAGCTCCTTGATCTTGCTGAACATGATCCTGCCCTGGATGACGATCAACGCCACCAGCAGGATCGCGAACAGCGCCGAAAAAGCGCCGTGGTTGCCGACAAATTGCGGCAGCTTTTGCAGGAAATCGTTCATCTCAGTCCACTTCGCACGCCGGGCGCGCCGATCCGGGTAAACCGGCGATTATACGGGTAGCACGGGGCGATCAGGTCGTCGGGTGCCTGGTCACTCGCGGGTGATGTCAGGCAATCCGCTGGTGAGCCACCAATGCCTGGCTTTTTCGTCGTAATGCCAGGTCTGGCGGTCGATGACATTGCGTTCGGCCTGGGTGTGGATATTGACCAGGCTGATCTTCACCATCTGCTGCACCTCGGTCGGGCTGATCGGCACCGGGCCGGCATCATCGTTGTATTCGGTGACCCGCACCTGCTTGTAGCGAGCGAGATCCAGCTCGGAGATCGGGTGTTTGGCGCGCACCTCCGGGTCGATGAATTGCACCGCGCTGGCGAAATCGCCCCAGCGCAGGACTCCGCCGTAGGCAGACAGCGTGCTGGTCAGCGATTGACTGCGCTCTTGCGTGGCGCAAGCGGCCAGCAGCAGGATCATCAACAGCAGCAGCAGGCGTGGGATGCGGCGCATGGGCGTTCCTCCTCGACGGGTATCGCACCATTCTGCCTCAATCACGCCGTCGCGGTCCGGTCGCGCCGCTTGGCCACGAAGCGTGCGCTCAGCGTGGCGGCGGGTTGCGCGTCCGCGCCTGGCACCACGCACTCCACGTTGATCCTGGCGCGGCCGCGCGCGGCCAGGGTGGCGAAAAACGTGATCCAGCTGGCCTCCTCCGCCAGTCGCGCCTCGCTGCAGAAGTCCTGCCACAGCGGGGCCAGGTAGCGCACACCGGATTCGGCCACGAACACGTCGCAATCGAGACCCTGCCGCCGCAAGGCCATTTCGACCAGCGCCCAGCCGCTCAAGGTCATCAGACTGACCAGGCTGCCGCCGAAAGCGCAGCCCTTGTCATTGACGTTTGGTGGCAGCGGCGCGCGCAGGCTGAGCATGTCGCCGTCGTAGGCGCCGAGTTGCAGGTCCATCGCCTTGGCCAGCGGTATTTCGCTGCGGATGAACTGGATCAGTCGCCGAGCCTGGTCGCTGGCAAGTATGTTGTGGTCGGTTGTGCTCACGTGGCTCGGTGTGTGTTGGAGAGACCTCCCAGTGTAAGGCCGCCGCTACACTTGAGCCATGCCCGATCGGTGAACGTGGTAGACGGATGCAACGAAATCCATCAATAGGCCCAGCAATGGACAAAGGCGCCTTGCGCGGGCGCGTGCTGGTCATCACCCGTCCGGTGGGCACCGCGGACGCGCTGGCACGCCGGGTGCGCGCACTCGGCGGCACGCCCGTGTTGCTGCCGGGTCTGGCTTTGCGCGGGCCGGATGACCCCGCAGCCACCCGAGCCGCGCTGCGCGACGGCCTGGCCGCTGAGCTGGTGATTTTCACCAGCCCCGCGGCGGTGCGCCATGCGGCGCAGCTCATGCCACTGCCTGCGATGGCGGTCGTGCTGGCGGTGGGCCAGGGAACGGCGCGCGCCCTGCGCCGGCGCGGTGTGCCCGAGCCGTTGGTACCCGGCCAGCAGGATAGCGAAGGCCTGCTGGAACACCCGCTGCTGCAGGACCTGCGCCATCGCCATGTGGCTCTGGTGGGCGCGCCCGGAGGTCGCGGCATCCTGCGCCGCCAGCTGGCGGCGCGCGGTGCCCGGCTGCATGAGGTACACGTGTACCGGCGGGTGCCGCCACGGCTGGACCGGCGTCATGTCGAGGCGGTGCTGGGGTTGCCTCGTTCGGCACGTGTACTGCTGTCCAGCAACGAAGCGCTGCAGAACCTGTGGCGGCTGCTGCCGGCGCCCGCGCTGGCACGGCTGCGTGCGGCGATTGCCGTGGTGAGCAGCGAGCGCCTGGCGGTCGCCGCAGGTGAGGCCGGTTTCAGGCGCATCGAACTGGCTTGCTCCGCCCTGGCCGACGATTTGCTGGCTGCCGCTGCACGCTGAGCCCGGAATCTTCACGCGCCAGCGCTACGAATGCCGGCCGACAGGCTGCTAGCATGCGGGCATGAGCCATCCAGACCAGCCGACTGACCAGCCGAAAAAGACAGACGCGTCCCGCCCCGAACCCGCGGTGGTCGATCCGTCGCCGTCGCAGCCGGTGCGTTCCGCCACGACCCGCGCGCCCGCGCGCCCGCGCGGTGGCGGCAGCTTGGCCCTCGCGCTGTTGCTGTCGTTGGTGGCGCTGGCGGCGGCGGGCTACGTGGGCTGGCAACAGTGGCAGCAGCAGCGTGGCAGCGCCGCGGACAGCCAGAGCAGGGCCAATCTGCAGCAGCGCGTGGACACGCTTCAAACCCGGCTGGGCGGCTTCAGTGATCAACGTGCCAGCTTCGACCAGCGACTGGACGACGCGGCGTCGGTCAACCGCTCGCTGCGCGAGGAACTGCTGGGCCAGGGCGAGCGCATCCGCAACCTGGAAGACGCCCTGGCCAAGCTGGCGGAAAAGAGCCTGTCCGGACACGACACCATGTTGCTGGACGAAACCGATTCGCTGCTGCGCATGGGCGCCGAACGCTACACGCTGTTCCATGATGCCCAGGCGGCCGCCGCTGCTTACGGGCTGGCCGATCAGACCCTTGCCGCGGTGAACGATGGCGCGTTCAGCGGGGTGCGCCAAAGCATCCAGGCTGAGCGTGAGGCATTGTTGAAAAGCCAGCCGGCCAGCCAGGCCGGGGCATTGCAACAACTGCAGCGGCTGCGCGGAGCGATGGCAGGCCTGCCGCTGAAACCGCTGGACGTCCCCACGGCGGGGCAGGCCACCGATGCGTGGTCCCGGCTCCGGCGTGCGCTGGCCAGCGTGGTCAGCGTGCACCGCGACAATGGCGCGCCGCTGTCCGTGGCCGACGCGCGCTTTGCTCGCGAACTTGCCGCGCTGGATCTGGCGCAGGCGCAAGCTGCCCTGCTCGCGCACGACGGTGACGGCTACGCCGCGGCGTTGCATCGTGTGGAGACCAGTCTGGCCAGCCAGTTCGACGATAGTGCGGCTGCGGTGCAGCAGGCGCGCGCGACACTGCAACAACTCCAGGGTCAGCTGCCGGCGAAGGCACCGGTGGAACTGGGCGCCGCGCTGACCGAGCTGCGCAACCTGCGCGCCGTGCACGCGCTTGCGCCGGCCGGGGCGGCACCGGCGCCGGCGGCCAGCACGGCTCCGCACCGGGGCGGAGCCCGGCCATGAGGCTGTGGCGCTGGCTGTTGGTGCTGGTGATCGTGGCGGCGCTTGCCGCGTTTGGCTGGCACTGGGTGGCGGAAGACCCGGGCTATGTGCTGTTGCGCATGCGCGGCTGGCGGCTGGAAACCACGGTGGTCGCCGCTGTCGTGATCCTGCTGCTCGCCTGGGGCTTGCTCAGTGTGCTCTGGCGTTTGCTGCGCTGGCCGTTCGGCGCACTCTCGCGCCGGCATCGGCGGCTCAGCCAGCAGCGTCTGGGTGAAGGCCTGGTCGCCCTGATCGAAGGTCGCCACGGCGATGCCGAACGCGACCTCAACCGGGCGGCGCGGCTGGCCAGCCTGCGTGGACCGGCGCTGCTGGCCTCGGCCGAGGCGGCATCACGTCGCGGCGAACATGGCCGCGCGCTGGAATCGCTGAACCAGGCCTCGCAGTCCGCTCCGCACGCGGCGCGCGTCCTGCGCGCCCGCCTGTTGCGGCGCGAAGGCAAGCCGGCCGAAGCGCTGGCCCTGCTGGCACCCGAAGCGGACCGGGGCACACTCACCCCCGGCGGCTGGCGCGAGCTGGCACAGGCGGCGCTGGAAAGTGGTGATCCTGGCCGCGCCCGCGCCGCCCTCGAACCACTGCACAAGAGCGGTGCGCTCGGTAGCCGCGCGTACGCTGCGCTGGAAGCCCGGGTGCTGGCGGCGACGCTCAACGCCGCACCCGATGGCGCGGCCCTGAACTCGCTGTGGTCGCAACTGCCCAAAACCCAGCGCCGCGTCGCCGCCGTGATCGATGTCTATGCCCGCCGCGCGTCCGCGTTCGGCCTGGTCCTGCCGGCGATGGACGAAGTGGAATCCGCGTTGCGCCGCGAATGGTCGCCACAGCTGATCGAAACCTACGGCAGCCTGCCCGGTGATGACGTGGAGGCGCGCCTGCGCCGCGCCGAAGGCTGGCTCGATGCGCATCCGAACGACGCCAACCTGTTGCTCACCCTCGGTCGCATGTGCGTGCGACTGAAGGTGTGGGGCAAGGCCCATCAGTACCTGCAGCGCTCGCTGGCACTCGCACCGGGCGCCGCTGCGTGGGAATCGCTGGGCGATGCGTTCGCCGGGCAGGGCGATGCGGCCCAGGCACAGCGCTGCTATCGCAACGCGCTGGCCCTTGGCCGTGGCGAGACTGTCGTGCCGCTGGCGCAGCGTGCGCAAGCCGGCCAGCCGGATACGCACCCGATCGCGGTGGAGGAGCGTGATGTGCACGGGGTGCCTCGGCTGCGCGAGTAGGCATCACCCCGGCGATCAGTGCTCCCCGATCTTCAGGTTCTTCATCAGCGAGTCAAGCTTGCGCTTCATCTCGGCCTGCGGGCGCGTGCCGGTGGCACCGTAGAACACGGTGTACAGCACCGTGGGTGATTTGCCATCCGTATGGGTCGGTGCTGCCACGGCATCGATTTTCATCGTGTCGCCGTCCGCACGCGCCACGGCGTTGTAGGGAAATTGACGCTGTGTCAGTTGCTGCCAGCGGCTGCTGAGATCCTTGTCCAGCCCGGGTGGTGGAGCCATGAACCGCTGGATGTTGACGTTCTCGCGGTTGTCGGATGTCGAGTCCTTCCAGATATCGATATCGCCCACGTCCCAGACCGCATGTCCGTCGTCCATGAAAAACCGGAAGCCGAGCCACAACAGGTTGTCTGGCGTGACCGCCTGGACTTCGGGGCCGTAGGCGAAGGACACCCGAGGCGATGCGTAGCTGAAGCGGTGTCCGTAATCGACATCGAGATGGATATCCTTGAAGGCGGTCGGTTGCAGCGTGGATTCCTTCAGGTAGTCGGTCCACTGTTTCAGGGTTCCCTCGTAACTCACGTAAATGAAGCCGCTGAGCGCGTTCATGTCCAGCTTCGTATCGTGCAGGCCGGCGGGAGCCGTCATCCGGGTCAACATCACGCTGCCATCGGGCACCGGCAGCGAATACACCACGCCGTATCCGTTCGCATAAGGCAATGCCCAGATCTCGACGCGCCACGAACGTTGCCAGCGGTCGACGTGCACGGTGTCGAGCATGGGCTTGCCGAGCGAGGTGATCTTGATCTTTTCGCCGGCGACCGCGCGCTGGAAGATGCCGGTCTGGGCCAGCAGATCCATGCGCGTCCTGGCGTCACCATAAAACGTGGCGGCATCCATGTCGTCGGGCCGGCGCAGGTGGACCAGGCCATTGCGACCTGCAGCGCCGACGTCGACATAGCCATTGCCGCTGAGTGAATAGTGTTGCGAACTGCGGCCAGTGCGACCCCATTCGCCGTTGCTGCCACGCACGATCAGGGTGGGAAAGCCATTCAGCTGTGTTCGCTGGAACAGCAGGCGTGAGGAACCTTTTCCGTTCGGGAACAGGTCGGCGGATTCCTTGGCGAGCAGTGCGTTCAGCTCAGCCTCCGAGTTGGCGTTGCTGCGGTCCTGCAGGTTGCGATAAAAATCACCGAGGGTCATCGGCAGGCTGAATTGCGCCTTGAACAGGCCGTTCTGCCGCGCGTCGAAAATATCGAGCTGATAGGACGAGCGGGTGTCGATGATGGCTTGATCGTCAGGCGCGTCCAGCACCTGGCTGATCGGCAGCGCGTAATTGAGATTCTCGTTCGCCGACTTCATCAGCACGACGCCGATGAGCTTGCCGGCGGCATCCAGCAGCGGACCGCCGCTATTGCCCGGCGACGCGGCGGCCGAGAAACGCATCCATTTCCAGCTGCCATCCTGCTGCTCTGGTGTGTCGGAGGTGTACAGGCCGTCGCGGATCACGATTCCGGTGCCCAACGCGTTGCCGACGGCGTATACCACCTGGTTCAAGGCGGGATGGATGTCCGGCACCAGCGCGCCTCCCTTGGGAGGGGACGCCAGCGAGAACACCACGAAATCCTTGCGCAGCGAGAACTTCTCGATCTTGTCGATCGCGTAGACATGGCCTTTGGTGTCGCGCAACTCCGGCGCGCCCCACTGGCTGCCCATTCCGGCGAGAAGCACGTGGCCCGCGGTGACATAGCGGTTGTGACCGATGGCGAAGGCGGTTCCGATCGAATAGTACTTGTCGGTGCGTTCCTGATACGGCAGCAAGTCCAGCGGGAGCGGCTTTTCGTAACTCAGGGGATCGGTGGTCGGCTTGGCTTGCACCACCTCGAAAGTGGCGGCCTCGATCTTCGGAAGTTTGCTCGGGCTCAATGTGGCCGAGCGTGCGACCGTTGCGCTGCCCATGCCGAGGCAAAGCAGCACAGCCCACCACGCGGCTGCCATCCCCTTGCCGATCGTCCGATGCCCAACGCCATGCGAGCGGTGCATAAATTCCCCTGTTTCAATGCCATGTTTTCAGGACCGCCGCCCGAGTATTCCCCGTGAATACTGGCAAGTGTCCTGCGCGGCTATATTGACATGCGCCCGCCGGACTTGCATCGCGAAACGGTGGGGAAAAACGTTGTTCCCGTGATTCGTGACAAGGAGCGAAGCCGGGCAGTGTCTGCCCTGCAAGCGCGCACCGTCCACGTGAGACTTTCTTCTACAGCGGCGTCAGGTTGGCGTAGGCGGCCACCAGCCATTTGCTGCCCGCGTCCTCGAAGTTCACCTGCAACCGGGTGTGCGCGCCGCTACCCTCGGCGCCGAGCACCACCCCTTCACCGAACTTGGGGTGGCTGACGCGCTGGCCGAGCTTCACCGGCAGCGTCTCTTCCAGAGAAGGTGAGGAAACCATCGGGCGGCCGGCGTACAGGGGCCGGGTCACGTGGACGCGCGGGCGTACTTCGTCGATCAGTTCGGCGGGCATTTCGGCAAGGAAGCGCGAGGGGCGCGCCAGCATTTCGGTCCCGTGCATGCGACGTGACTCGGCATGAGTGACGATCAGGCGTTCGCGCGCACGGGTGATCCCGACGTAGGCAAGTCGGCGCTCCTCCTCCAGCCGGCCTTCGTCGTTGACCGAGCGCTGGCTGGGAAACAGGCCCTCTTCCATGCCGACCAGGAATACCACCGGGAACTCCAGCCCCTTGGCCGAGTGCAGCGTCATCAACTGCACGCAGTCGTCGCCTTCCTCACCCTGGCTCTCGCCCGCTTCCAGCGCTGCGTTGGAAAGGAACGCGTTCAACTCGCTCAAACCGGCGTCGATGTCCTCCTGGCTGCGCTCGAAACGGCTGGCCACGTTGACCAGTTCGTCCAGGTTCTCCACCCGCGTTTCGGCGTTGCCACGGCTGTCCTTCTCGTAGAAGTCGCGCAAGCCGGTGTGGGTGATGGCGTGATCGATCTGTTCGGCGAGGGTGAGGTCGTCGTTGCTCCCCTCTCCCCCCGGGAGAGGGGTTGGGGGAGAGGGTTCGGTCGGAGCGAGGGCGTTCGGTGCCTCCGTACCCTCACCCCCACCCCTCTCCCGGAGGGAGAGGGGCTTGAACGCATGCGCCATCGCGTCGATCAGCACCAGAAACGCCTTCACCGCATTCTTCGACCGTCCTGCCAGTTCGCGGCCGGTGAGCTCAGCCAATGCCGCTTCCCACATCGAGACATTGTCGACACGGGCGC
>DASRUB010000201.1:0-5649 GCA_035655635.1 Rhodanobacter sp.
GGCTCGTCCGGTGGCGCCGCCGCCGCTGTGGCGGCGGGCCTGGCGGTGGCGGCGATCGGCTCGGACAGCCTGGGTTCGATCCGCATCCCGGCCAGCTATTGCGGTATCTATGGATTGAAGCCCACGCACGGCGAGATTTCCGCACGTGGCCTGGTGCCTGCGGCCCGTCGACTGGATGCGGTGGGCCTGCTCGCGCGCAGCGTCGAGGACCTGACCGTGCTGCTGCAGGTGTTGGCCGGCTATGACGCGGACGACGCGCGCTCGCGTCGACGCCGGGTGGCCTTTGCGCTGCCGGACTGGGACCCGGGCCATCTGCGCGCCGGTCTGCTGCCGGATCTGGCGGCGGTCGGCGTGGAGGCCGAGGTGATCGAGGTGTTCGAACGGGCGATGGCCCGGCTGCCGCATGCGCTGGGTGACCGGCGCACCGTCGATTTCGCGGACTGGGATTTCGGGCGCACGCGCCGCGCCGGCCTGTTGTTGATGGAAGCGGAGATGCTGGGTACGTTTGCCGCCGACCTGGCCGACAGCACCACGCATCCGGTGTCGGAGCGTTTTCGCCACATGCTGGGTTATGCCGCCGGCAAGACTGCCGCGGACTACGCCCTGGCCGATCGCGTGCTCGACGCGGCCACGCTGAAGATGCGCCGCCTGTTCTCGCAGGTCGACGTGCTGGTGTTGCCGACCACGCCGCAAGCGGCGTTTGCGCTGGGCGGCCCCGTTCCGGACTCGGTCGCCGACCTCACCAGTTTCGCCAGCCTTGCCGGCTGTCCGGCGGTGAGCCTGCCGATGGGCCAGCTGTCCAGCGGACTGCCGGTCGGGTTGCAACTGGTCGGTCCGCGCGGCTCGGATCTGCGCCTGCTGGAACTGGCCGCGGCCTGCGCCGCGACGCTGGACGCCGAGCCGGTCTATCCGGTGCTGGAGTGAAGGAAAAGTGCCCGGCGCACGGCGATCGAAGCGCGTACATAGGGCGGGCACTGCCCGCCGCGGTTGCCGCCAGAGTTGCCACCCAAGGCTGGCGGGCATTGCCCGCCCTACGTGAGGGAGCTTGGTTTCCCGGTGCCTGCGCGGGATGGTATGGCGCCGGGCTAGGTCGACAGGAGAACTGATTTGGACGTCCATTCGGTGGGCGACGTCCACGCACCCTATACTGTGCCGTTCCAGGATGTCGCCAGCCCGGCTGGCGATGTCCTTTCAGTCGCCACTGCCACCGGGTTCGCCACGTCATGACGGCTACTGCGCTCAAGCTGCACTCCCATCTCGACGATCTCGAGGCCGAGAGCATCCATATCTTCCGCGAGGTGCAGGCCGCTTTTCTGAACCCGGTGATGCTGTACTCGATCGGCAAGGATTCCTCGGTGCTGCTGCACCTGCTGCGCAAGGCGTTCTATCCGGCCAGGCCGCCGATGCCGATGTTGCACGTCGATACGACCTGGAAATTCCGCGAGATGATCGCGTTTCGCGACCAGATCGCGGCGGCGGGAGATGTGCAGGTGCTGGTGCACATCAACCAGGACGGCGTGCGCCAGGGCATCTCGCCGCTGACCCATGGCGCCACCGTGCATACCGACGTGATGAAGACCCAGGCGCTGAAGCAGGCGCTGGACCAGCACGGCTTCGATGCCGCGATCGGCGGCGCGCGCCGCGACGAGGAAAAGTCGCGGGCGAAGGAGCGGGTTTTTTCATTCCGCAATGCGCAGCACCGCTGGGACCCGAAGAACCAGCGGCCCGAGTTGTGGCACAACTACAACACGTCGATCCGCAAGGGCGAGAGCGTGCGCGTGTTCCCGCTGTCCAACTGGACCGAGATGGACGTGTGGCTGTACATCCAGCGCGAGAACATCCCGGTGGTGCCGCTGTACTTTGCCAAGCCGCGCCCGATGGTGGAGCGTGACGGCGCGTTGATCATGGTCGACGACGATCGGTTCACCCTGCGCGATGGCGAAACCATCCAGATGCGCGAGGTGCGTTTTCGCACGCTGGGCTGCTATCCGCTCACCGGCGCGGTGGAATCCTCGGCCGACACCCTGCAGAAAGTGATCGACGAAATGGCCGCCTCACGCACCTCCGAGCGCCAGGGTCGGGTCATCGACCAGGACCCCACGGCGTCGATGGAACGCAAGAAGCAGGAGGGCTACTTCTGATGGGCGCGCAAACGCCAGACAAGTCGGCCACCTCCAAGCCGGCCACCCCGCAGAAAAGTCTGCTGCGCTTCATCACCTGCGGCAGCGTCGACGACGGCAAGAGCACCCTGCTCGGGCGCCTGCTGTACGACGCTGGCATGTTGTCGGACGACCAACTGGCTGCCCTGGCGCGCGAGAGTCGCCGCCAGCACGCCGAGGCCGGCGAGGACGTGCTCGACTTCGCCCTGCTCACCGATGGGCTGGATGCCGAGCGCGAGCAGGGCATCACCATCGACGTCGCTTACCGCTACTTCCATACCGCGCGCCGCAGCTTCATCGTGGCCGATTGCCCTGGCCACGAACAGTACACGCGCAACATGGCCACCGGTGCCTCCAACGCCGAGCTTGCGGTGGTGCTGGTCGACGCGCGCAAGGGCGTGCTGACCCAGACCCGGCGGCATACCTATATCTGCGGCCTGCTTGGCATCCGCCACGTGGTGCTGGCGGTCAACAAGATGGATCTGGTCGGGTATGACCAGGCGGTCTACGAAACCATCGCCACGCAATACCGCGAACTCGCGCAAACGCTCGGCATCGACCACGTGCAGTGCCTGCCGGTATCGGCCCTGAACGGCGACAACGTGGGCAGCCGCGCGTCCGGCATGCCCTGGTACGACGGTGACAGCCTGCTCGAGGCGCTGGAATCGGCCGAGGTGATGCGCTTCCGCGCCGACGATTTCCGCATGCCGGTGCAATGGGTGAACCGTCCGGACCAGTCATTCCGCGGCTATGCCGGCACCGTTTGCGGCGGCAGCGTGGCGTGTGGCGACGAGATCGTGGTGCAACCGGGCGTGCAGCGCGCGCGCATCGAGCGGATCGTGACGTTCGACGGTGACCTGCAGCACGCCAGCGAAGGGCAGGCGGTCACCCTGTGCTTCGATCGCGAGCTCGACGCCAGCCGTGGCGACGTGATTGCCGACGCGCTGCGCCCGGCGGCGGTGGCCGACCAGTTCACCTGCCACCTGCTGTGGATGGGCGACAACACCCTGCTGCCCAATCGCACTTACCGCCTGAAGATCGGCACCCGCACGGTCAACGCGCGGGTGATGTCGATCAAGCACAAGGTGGATGTCAACAACCAGGCCAGGCTGGCGGCGCGGCATCTCGAACTCAATGAGGTGGGTTATTGCACGGTCGGGCTGGACGACGCGATCGCGTTCGAGGCCTATGCGACCAACCGCAGCCTGGGCGGATTCATCCTGATCGATCGCCAGAGCAACGCCACCGTGGCCTGCGGCATGCTCGACTTTGCGCTGGGGCGTTCCAGCAACGTGCACTGGCAGCATGTCGATATCGACAAGCGCGTGCGCGGCACCAGCAAGGGGCAGCGGCCGCTGTGCCTGTGGTTCACCGGTTTGTCCGGTGCCGGCAAGTCGACCATTGCCAACCTGGTCGAACGCAAGCTGCACGCACTGGGTTACCACACCTACCTGCTCGACGGTGACAACGTGCGGCATGGCATCAACAAGGATCTCGGCTTTACCCCGGAGGCCCGGGTCGAGAATATCCGCCGCATCGCCGAGGTGGCGCACCTGATGGTGGATGCCGGGCTGATCGTGCTGGTCAGCGCCATTTCGCCTTACCGCAGCGAGCGGCGTTCGGCGCGCGAGCTGTTTGACGGCGCCGAATTCCTGGAGGTCTTCGTCGACGCCCCGCTGGAGGAATGCGAGCGGCGCGATCCCAAGGGCTTGTACCGCAAGGCGCGCGCCGGCGAGATCCGCAACTTCACCGGCATCGATGCACCGTACGAACGGCCCGAAACACCGGATATCCACCTGGAGAGTGCTGGCCATCGTGCCGAGCAGCTGGCTGAACAGCTGACTGCGCGATTGCTGGCCAGCATCGAACCGGACGACACCGGCGACTGAATGCTGAGGCCGCGGCTTGGATTGCTGCGGGCCGGCGGCGATAATGGGGGTCTACCCTGCCAGGCGCCGTCGCGATGAACGAAACAACCGTACTCCACGCCACCCATCGCGCGCTCGGTGCGCGGATGGTCGATTTCGGTGGTTGGGACATGCCGATCAACTATGGCTCGCAGATCGAGGAGCACCATGCGGTGCGTCGCGGAGCCGGCATGTTCGACGTCTCGCACATGACCGTGGTCGACCTGCACGGTGCGCGCGCGCGCCAGTTTTTGCGACACCTGCTGGCCAACAACGTCGACAAGCTCAAGAGCCACGGCAAGGCGCTGTATTCGTGCATGCTGAACGAGCAGGGCGGCGTGATCGACGACCTGATCGTGTACCTCCTCGGCGAGGAGCACTTCCGGCTGGTGGTGAATGCCGGTACCCGCGCCAAGGACCTGGCCTGGATCGCGAAGCAGGCTGGCGCGTTCGACGTGGAAGTGAAGGAGCGGCCCGACTTCGCGATGATCGCCGTGCAGGGTCCGCAGGCGCGGGCGAAAGTGCTCGACCTGCTGCGCGAGGTGGATCGTCCGCGCATCGAGAAACTGGGCAAGTTCGCCGCCGCGGCGGCGCAGGGGCCGCATGGCATGTCGTTGTTCGTGGCGCGCACCGGCTATACCGGCGAGGACGGGTTCGAGATCATCGTGCCCGAACAGCACGCCGTTGCACTGTGGGAAGCGCTGCATGCCGCCGGGGTGACGCCGGCCGGGCTGGGTGCGCGCGACACCTTGCGGCTCGAAGCTGGCATGAATCTGTACGGCCAGGACATGGATGAGAGCGTCACACCTTGGGAGGCCAATCTCGGCTGGACCGTGGCGCTGGACGAAGGCCGCGACTTCATCGGCCGCGCGGCGCTCGAACAGCAGAAGGCGGCGGGTGTGCCGCGCAAGATGGTCGGGCTGGTGCTGGATGGCAAGGGTGTGCTCCGCCACGGCCAGAAGGTGCTCACCGCCAATGGCCAGGGCGAGATCCTGTCCGGCAGTTTCGCGCCGACCCTCGACAAGGCGATCGCCTTCGCACGCATTCCTGCCGGTGAAGCAGGCGACCTGCGCGTCGATATTCGCGGTCGCGAACTGCCGGTGCGCCAGGTGAAATATCCGTTCGTGCGCGACGGCAAGGCCTGCGAAGGGATATGAGCCGATATCTTGCACTTTTCCTCACGGCGGATGCGGCTAGAATCTGCGCCTGTAACCTGACCCACCCCAACGACTGGACACGATCATGAGCGAGATTCCCGGCGATCTGAAATTCCTCAAATCCCACGAATGGGCCCGCGTCGAAGACGATGGCCTGGTTCGGGTGGGCATATCCGACCATGCGCAACACCAGCTCGGCGACCTGGTGTATGTGGAGCTTCCCGAGATCGGCGCGGCCGTCCAGGCTGGCAATGGCGTCGCCGTGGTCGAGTCGGTCAAGGCGGCCTCCGATCTCTACGCGCCGGTCTCCGGCGAGATCGTCGAGGTCAACGAGCTGCTCAACGACAAGCCGGAAATGATCAACGAGGATGCTTTCGGCGATGGCTGGATCTTCCTGCTGCGTCCGAGCGATCGTGCCGAGCTCGA